>JBDIBA010000004.1:0-69101 GCA_039812705.1 Acidimicrobiia bacterium | reverse complement strand
CTTGCTTGCGTCATTCTTGCTTGCGTCATTCTTGCTTGCGTCACTGGCCGGCGATTTTGGCGCAGCGGACTTTGTTGCCGTTGAGGCCTTTGCGGCTTTCGACGTTTCAGACTTTGCAGCAGGCTTGTTAGCAGCGGCCTTAGTGGTCGCGCCTTTGGTTGCTGCCTTTGTGGTCGCGGCCTTTGCGGCTGGCTTTGCAGCGGCCTTAGGAGCTGCGGCCTTGGTCTGACTCTTAGTTGTCTTTGGCGCTGCTTTTGCCGGAGCGGCTTTTGCAGCAGCCTTTGTGGTTGCCGTCTTGGCTGACGACTTGGCCGGAGCCTTGGCTGTCGGCTTGGCGGCTGCCTTGGTTGTCACAGATTTCTTGGCGGCAGTCGCCTTTGCGGGAGCTGCCTTTGCGGTTGCCTTTGTCGGCGCCTTGGCCTTGGAGGCAGCAGCCGTCTTAGTGGCGGTTGCCTTAGGCGTTGGCTTAGCGGCTGCCTTGGCGCTGGAACCTGCTGCGCTCGTGGTCTTCTTCGCAGCCGTCGTGGCGGGCTTCTTGGCTGCGGTTGCGTTTTTGGCCGTCTTCGATGACGTCGTTGCCTTGGCCATTGTGAGTACTCCCCCGTTTTTGTTGCGCCGGAGGTTAGTGCAGGTATTCGACCTGCCAAGCGACGGTGTTCAGACGGGTTCCCAGTAGAGTCTCCGCGCAACCAGGGAGAAGGAATGTCAGGCCAGAACCACGAAGCGTCCTCAGACAACCACCAGGCGTCGCATGACGAACACAGACAGGGTTATCCCAGCGTGTCGCCACAGCCCAAGTTCGACGATATCGAGACTCGGATTATCGACTTCTGGAAGAAAGACGACACATTTCAGGCCAGCATCGACAACCGCGACGGAGCCAGTGAATACGTCTTTTACGACGGCCCTCCATTCGCAAACGGCCTACCCCACTACGGTCACTTGCTGACGTCCTATGTAAAAGACACGGTCCCTCGCTATCAAACAATGCGCGGGCACAAGGTTGAACGACGCTTTGGATGGGACTGCCACGGACTGCCTGTCGAGATGGAAGCCGAAAAGCAATTGGGCTTCAGCGGCAAGGCCGCCATTTCTGACTTTGGCATCGACAAGTTCAACGATTACTGCCACCAGTCCGTGGTTCGTTACACGGACGAGTGGGAATCGGTCATCACGCGCGCTGCTCGGTGGGTCGACTTCGAGAACGATTACAAGACGCTCGACATCACCTACATGGAGTCGGTCATGTGGGCCTTCAAGGCCTTGTTCGACAAGGGTCTGGTTTACGAAGGCCGGCGCGTCCTGGCGTACTGCTGGGAATGTGAAACTCCGCTGTCAAACTTCGAAACCCGCCTCGACGACGCATACCGCAAGCGAGTCGACCCGGCAGTAACCGTTGCATTCCACTTGCATGACGGTCGCGAACTGCTGGTCTGGACAACCACGCCATGGACGCTGCCATCGAACCAGGCAATCGCCGTTGGCGCAGATATTGACTACAACGAATACACACTTGGCGACCGCCGCCTGATCATTGGTGCGGCCACGGTTGCCAAGTACAAGGCCGAACTCAAAGACGCCGAACTCGTCCGCACCTTCAAGGGTTCAGAGCTTGTTGGTTTGACTTATACGCCTTTGTTCGACTTCTACAAAGACACACCAAACGCGTTTCAGATCCTCAAGACCGATTTCGTCAGCACTGAGGACGGAACAGGCGCCGTTCACATGTCGCCAGGCTTTGGCGAAGACGACTATTACGCGTGTCAAGCCGCCGGCATTCCTATGGCCATGCCGGTGACCACCCAAGCAGTCTTCACAAGCGAAGTTCCGCCTTATGAGGGACTGCAAGTTTTCGAAGCCAACCCAAAGATTGTTGAAGACTTGAAAGCCGCGGGTCGCGTTTTCAAGCGCGAGCAGTACACGCACAGCTACCCACACTGTTGGCGAAGCGACACACCACTCATTTACAAGGCAATGTCGTCCTGGTTCGTCAAGGTGACAGATTTGCGTTGGCGAATGGTGCGAACCAACTCCGAGATCAACTGGATTCCGTCGCACATCAAAGAAGGCCGCTTTGGAAAGTGGATTGCAGACGCACGCGACTGGAGCATTTCGCGAAACCGCTTTTGGGGATCCCCCATTCCGGTTTGGAAGAGCGACAACCCCAAGTACCCGCGGATTGACGTTTACGGCTCACTCGATGAGCTTGAAGCCGACTTTGGCGTACGCCCGACAAACCTGCACCGCCCCGAAATCGACAACCTGACGCGACCCAACCCAGACGACCCGACGGGCGAATCAAAGATGGTTCGCGTAGACGACGTCATGGACTGTTGGTTCGAATCCGGTTCAATGCCATACGCGCAGGTCCACTATCCGTTTGAGAACAAGGAATGGTTTGAAAACAACTTCCCTGCGGACTTCATTGTTGAGTACCAGCCTCAAACACGCGGATGGTTCTACACACTCCACGTTCTGGCTACCGCACTCTTTGACCGGCCCGCCTTCAAGACGTGCGTTGCGCACGGAACGGTCCTGGGCGATGACGGACGCAAGATGTCCAAGCGCCTTCACAATTACCCAGATGTGAACGAAGTCTTTTCAACACTTGGTTCAGACGCCACACGTTGGACATTGATGTCGTCTCCTGTGTTGCGTGGTGGTGAAACATTGGCAGAGCGCGAATACATCGTGCAGTCGTCACGCCAAGTCCTCGTCCCCATTTGGAACGCGTATTACTTCCTCACGCTTTACGGAAACACCGACGGCATTCGCGGTCGCTTCCGCACCGACCAAACAGGTTCGCTTGACCGCTACATCCTTGCCAAGACAGCGGCGCTTCGAGACGAAGTCACCCAAGCAATGGACGCAAGCGACCCATATGGCGCAACCGTTGTAATCACGCGTTTCATCGACTCGCTCAACAACTGGTACATCAGGCGCAGTCGTGAGCGTTTTTGGCGAGCCGTTCCAACTAATGGAAGCGTCGACCAAGACAAGATCGACGCCTACGACACGCTGCACACAGTCCTGTCGACATTGTGCAGAATCGTTGCGCCGTTGTTGCCAATGCTGTCCGAAGAGATCTACAAGGGACTCACCGGCGAACGCAGCGTGCACCTTGCAGACTGGCCTACAGAAACCGAACTGCCCCACGACGCTGAACTTGTCGAAGCCATGGATCTTGCACGCAATGTTTGTTCAGAGGTCTTGTCCGTTCGCAAGGAAGAGCGCCTGCGCGTTCGCCTTCCGCTCGCCAAGGTTTCGATTGCCACCAATGCCTCGCCATCAGAGACGTTCCGCTCGTTGATTGAAATCATTGCGGAGGAAACCAACGTCAAGGCAGTCGAGTTCACTTCCGATGTTGACTCGCTAGCCAAGTACAAGTTGTCGGTTGACCCTCGCAAGGCTGGACCGCGCATTGGTGGCTCTGTTCAACAAGTCCTCGGAGCAGCGCGCAAGGGCGATTACCAACGAAACGACGACGGCACAGTCACCGCTGCCGGGGTCGAGCTTCAACCGGGCGAGTTTGATCTTGTTCTTGAACCCCTCGACGCCTCCAACAGCCGAGCCCTGTCCAACAACGTCGGAGTCGTCAAGGTGGACACCAAGGTGACTGCCGAACTGGCAACAGAAGGAATCGCTCGAGACGTCATCCGCGCGGTGCAACAAGAACGTCGCAATGCAGACCTTCACATCTCAGACCGCATCGACCTCAATGTTGAAGGCACAAAGTCGAGCGACGAGATCACCAAGGCGTTGGAACTGTTCCGCGATGAAATCTCTGCACAAACTCTCGCAGCCGCCTTCGCAGTTGGCACGGCCCCAGCGGGTTCATGGCACACCGCAGATGTTGACATCGAAGACGGCCAGGTCCGAATTTCACTGCGCAAGCAGGGTTAACTGGCGCAAGCAGGGTTAACTGCACAAGCAGATCCGCCTGCGAACAACGGGCGCGCGTTATTCAAGCGAGATGTCGTGTGACTTCTGCTTGTTCTGCGCGTGCCTCAGTTCGTCGCCCTTGTTAGGCGGACGACGCGGCGCGCGGGCAGGACCAGTCGAACGACTCACGGCTTCACGGTCGGCGCGAAGATCAACAGCACGCGATGCCGCAGTGACCGGCTCGCGAGTGGTCCCGGTCGTCAAGTCGATCAGCTTCTGTGCTCGCTCGATGATTCGAGGTCGCTTCAATCCGTGTTCTTCACGAGCTATGACGGCACGGAGCTGTTCAACACTTAGCGTCTCGAGGCTCGGCACGATCTCCGAAGCCAAGAGGTTTTCGTAGTCGTTGATTGCAACGGGAGGCAGCGTTTCGCGACTGTCCTCAAGCGACTCGCGAGGAGGCGCGCTTCTAACCGGGCGGTCCCAGTCGGGTTGCGAAGGGGCCGGCAAGTTGCGGACTCGCGGGCGCGTATCGCTTCGCGAAGCCTTGACCCAGAGGATGCCAACGGCCAACGCCGAGCACACAACGGCAAACAGATATGCCCAGGATGAGCCCGTGACTAAGCCAACTGCTATCAAAACAACACCCAGAACAATCAATGCGATTGTCGAAATGAAAGCCAATTGTCACCCCTTGCTTAACCAAACAACTGTGCGGTTGGTTTTGGTGCCGCCCCTCTACTTGCGACGACGGAAGAAACCGCGACTGTCGTTGTCGCTGTTGTCGTTGTCCGCGTAAAGACTGTCGATCGAACTGTCGTCGTCGTTGTTGCGAGGACCCAACGGACCTTCATCGTGAACGGCGCGACGCAATTCCGCCAAGAATGGGTCGTAGTCCTCGTCGTTTGAGTTGTCGCCATTCACGGCGGCGTCTGAGCTGCGACGGTTTGCCTGCTCATCGTCATCGTTGCGAATGTCGGCGTAGGACGGCGTGTTGTCCTGCTGTTCCCATGGAGCGGGCTGGACGTCTTGTTGCTGGCCACCACCAAAGGGCCAGTCGTTGTTGGACGACTGAGTGGTGTCAATGTGGTCGACATCGGCCTGCAAGTTGTCTTCGCGCGTTGCACCTTGGGATTGCATGTCGTCGTTGCGCTGCATGACTTCCCATGCCGTTGGCTCGGCCTCGCCGCGCTCGTTTAGACCGCTGTTGTCACCAAAGCCACCTTCGTAACCACCGTGGCGTCCGCTGAATGGCTCGTCTTCAACCGTGTTGTTGTCGTTGTTCCAACTTGACTGCGCATCGTTGGCGCTCAGTTGGTCGTTTGCACCGGCACTGGCGTATTGATCGGCGCCCTGGTTGGCGTCGTCGGCGTTTGACGGCGTCCATTCGTTTTCCTGGTGCCACTCTTGGTTGTCGTTTGCGTCGCCTTGTGCAACGTCGACCGTTGAGGAATCAAAGTCGTAACCGTTGTCGACATTTGACGTCGATGGCTGCGTCGACTTGTAGTCCGCAACGGCCGCGGAATCACCAATGTTGGCCTGCGCGGCGCTAAAACCGGCCACCTCACCGAAAGCTTCTGGGCCCTGCGCATAGCGAGCCTCGGGCACATTGACCGGCGGGGTTTGCGGAACCTCGCGCGTGCCGACTTGAGTTTGGTTGACAACTTCCAAGGCACCGTTGAGCGTTTCGCGAACGCGGCCGAGTTCGGTTTCGATGTGTTCGTTTAGCGAGTCCACCTGACGGCGCAGCTCGTCGCGAGCGTGTTCCAGCTGTGAAACTTCTTCACGAAGCTGACCCTGGGCTTGTTCTGCCAAACGGGCGGCTTCATTGCGTGCTGCACCAATTGCGGCTTCGGCTTCTTGCAATGCAGACAAACGCGTGCCTTCTGCGTCGTTGCGTGCGGCGCGCAAGACATTGTCTGCCTCGGCACGAGCGCTCTGGACGGCCTCTTCGTGCTGACGACGTGAAGCTTCTTGAGCCTCTTCGCGGATGCGTGCGGCTTCGTTTTGCGCGTCTTCAACTGCAGCCTCAGCAATTGCAGCGTTATTGCGCGCCTCGTCAAGAATGCGCGAGGCCTCCAAGCGTGCTTCTTCCATGGTGGCTTCGGCGCCTGCGGCCGCGCGCTCCCAAATCTTTCCAATGTCTGAAGCAGACATTGCGGTGCTTGGCCCTCCGTCGACGGGAGCCGCCGACGCCTTTGCTTCTGCAGCCTCGGCGCGCTGGTTCGCGTCACGCAGCTTGTCTTCCAGTTCTTGAAAGCCCGCGACAACATCATCAATGAAGTCGTCGACGCCGGTTGGGTCATAACCATTGCGTTTGGGGGCAAAAGTGACTTCGCGAAGAGCTTGCACGCTGAGATCCATAACGCGCACATTAGCCTCGAATGGCCGAAAGTTCACCGTACGCGGTGACTACAGCCGAAATTGCGCTTTGATAACCATTGAAACAGCACATTTTCTGGCCTGACAGGCCCTCGACCTGGGGGTTTGGCTACCCGACAACTCGCCTAGCCCGGGAGGCTGCGGACGATCATTAGCAACAGGTTGAGGCCGAGGAAGACCACGATCGGCGAAAAGTCGATTGGAAGGTCTCCCACTCTTGGCATGGCCCGACGGACTGTCGCAAAAACGGGCTCGGTCAACATGTAGGCAAGGTTGGACAGAGCGCCAAAAATTGGCGAGGTGTCTGTGAGGTCTGGGAGAAAGCTGAAAACGACTCGGGCCACACAAATGATCATGTAGCCCTGGATAATCAGTTCAAGTGCGTGCAATTAACTATTTGCCTCGGTAGAGCCCGCGCTCGCGGAGTCGTTGCTTTTCCTCTTGCGACACTTCGACACCCTGAGGGATCAACAAGAAAACGTTCTTTGCAGCGCGCTCCATTGACCCGCCGATTGCATAAGTGGTGCCACTGCAAAAGTCGATCAAGCGACGTCCCAAAGCGGGGTCTACCTCTGCAAGTGCAAGCAGAACGGGGCGGCCCTCCTTCAAGCGATCACCAATTTCTTGGGCATCGCCAAAGTCGATTGGCTCGATTACGTGAACGCGGGCGTTGGTTTGCGGAATGTGGACCTCACGAGGTTCTGCTGGGCGGATAACCGTCGGACGAGTTGCAGCAACAGCCGGCTGTGGGACCTCGGTGCGAGCAAGCGGTCGAATGGTACTGGTACCCCGGCTGTAATCGGGAAGGGTGGCTTGACGCTGCACTTGGCCGCCTTCCGGGACAGGTGCATTTGCAGCGCGACCGTAGTCATCGAACTCGTCGTCAGAAAGGCCCAAGAAGACCATTGCTTTGCGCATGATGCTCATGCCGATACCTCACGTCCCCAAGCCACGTTCGCGGCGACTACTCCGCTCAACCCTAGTGCGTTCATGCGTGTTCTTTGCGCCAGACAATCATCGATTGGCGTCCTTTCTCCGCTCTAGCGCGGTAGCTGAAAAAACCTTCTGAGCACGCCGTGCATGGAACTTCGTCCAGCCGGTCGCCATTGAGAACCGAAATGTCCAGTTCCGCGCACTCTGAAGCAATGGCTGCGCGCAAGTCGAATGATGGCGCGCCGGTATTCGTGCTTCTGCGCACAGAGGCGCCCCAACGACGCTCGAATGCGTTCAACATCTGAAGGTCATCAAACTCATAACAATTCGGACAGATACACGGTCCAATGACTGCAGAAATATCTTGTGCACCCAGTTCCCTCATGGCGTTTGCCGTTGCACCGAGGACTCCGCCAACAAGGCCCTTCCATCCGGCGTGCGCGGCTCCAACAACCGGGTCTGAAAACAACGCAACCGGACCACAGTCTGCCGTTGCAATTGCAAGGCCGATGTTGGCTTGGCGCGTAACCAACGCATCGCCTTGAGGTGAGTCGCCACCAACGGTTGGAACCTTTGTTGCTGCATCGACAACGACGACGTCTTTGCCATGCACCTGTGCGCACGGAATCTGGCGACCGTTCCAGAACTGCAAGCGCTTTTCGGTTGCAAGCGGACCGCAACACGCATCGTCATGTGCACCATGTGGAGGCCGATGACCCAATGAACCAAGCGCCTTTGAAGACCAAAACGCCGCTGCATTGTTGGTTTCCCAACTGAATGCAACGGCGTTTTGTTGAACCACGACAGTCAAACCGAGTTGCCGTGCTGCTTACTTAAGGAACTGCGGAACGTCAAAGTCAGCGTCGTCACGGTCGCGAAGATCAATGACGTTTGCGTCGTCGTCAAGGTCTTGGCTTTCGCTGGAGTCATCGTCGTCGTTGTCCCAGCGATCGAAACCAGCTGCAATAACAGTCACGCGAACTTCGTCACCCATCTGGTCATCGACAACTTGTCCGAAGATCAAGTTGACGTCTGGGTGGGCAGCAGAGTGAATGATCTCGGCGGCTTCGTTGACTTCAAACAGACCAAGGTCTGTCGAACCAGCGATGTTAAGGAGGATGCCCTTGGCGCCATCGATGCTGGCTTCAAGCAGTGGAGAGGTGATGGCTGCCTTTGCAGCAAGCGACGCGCGGTTCTCGCCCGACGCGGTGCCGATGCCCATGATTGCCGTACCGGCGTTGCTCATAACCATCTTGACGTCTGCAAAGTCGGTGTTGATGAGGCCCGGTGTGGTGATCAGGTCGGTGATGCCCTGGACACCTTGGAGCAGAACCTCGTCAGCCATCTTGAAGGCGTTGAGCATGGAGGTCTTGTCATTGCTGACCGACAACAGACGATCGTTGGGGATTGTGATGAGTGTGTCGACAGCGTCTTTGAGGTTTTGGATGCCGGTTTCTGCCTGAAGGGCGCGGCGGCGACCTTCGAAGCTGAACGGGCGGGTGACCACACCAATGGTCAACGCGCCTTGGCTCTTGGCAATCTCGGCAACAACGGGAGCAGCGCCGGTACCTGTGCCGCCACCCTTGCCGGCCGTGATGAAGATCATGTCGGCACCCTTGAGCGCCTCTTCCAACTCGTCTCGGTGGTCTTCGGCAGCCTTGCGACCAACAACGGGATCGCTACCGGCGCCCAACCCTCGAGTCAGCTGACGACCGATGTCAATCTTCACATCAGCGTCACTCAAAAGCAGTGCTTGAGAGTCAGTGTTGACGGCAATGAATTCAACACCCTTGAGACCTGCATCGATCATTCGATTGACGGCGTTGACACCACCGCCACCTACGCCAACCACTTTGATTACGGCGATGTAATTGTTCTGCGCTGCCATGTTCACGGCGTCGGCTTCTCCCCATTGAAACGAACTGCAGCGAGAGGGCTACAGAAAAACTGACGTAAAGAACGATGTTGATCGTTCGCGAGTCATGTTAATCGACCCACCATCAGGCCCAGGTTGCGACTTCACCGTTTCTCTAGACCCTCAATCAAGGGTTGAGCACCAGGTAGACACCGTTGCGAACCCGCACCGACGACGGTAATCGCTGGTTGATTGCTACTTGGGTTGAGCCAGCGGCATGCGCGGCGTGCGCACATCGAGGCTCTTGATTTTCGCGTTGTCTTCTTTGCCAAGCACGGCAGCCGCCGCTGTCAGCTTTGAGCCCAACTCTTGGTCAATCGGACCAAGCTCCACAATCGGACCCGAGTTAAGCCCAAGGTAACCGTCGCTGTCCCCGCGCAATTGCAACTGCACAACCTTGGGACGCAAGGAATCAGGAAGGTGGTCCACCATCGAGATCAACTTCATGGCCCGGTCGTTGGCTTTCGCGCCGGGCGTCGGCGCGACGGTTTCGTCCATGACAAGTGGAAATGCGGGGGCTTGTTTTGCAACCACTTCCAGAACGACTCCGTCATTGCTAACCAAAGCCCAACGCTTGTCATCGGTGACCAGCTGGGCAACCGGAACGCGTTCGGTGACATGAAACTCAAGCGTTGAAGGCCAGCGTTTGATGACCTCAGCTTTGGAAACCCAGGGCTGTTTGGCAACCACCCGCTTGTTGATTGCAGACGAAGTTGCAGTAAACAGCGGCGAGCCACGCTTGACCGCCGCGGCTTCTAAGACCGCTTCCGTGCTCGCCTTCGTATTGCCAACAACGTGTTGCTTCTCAACACGTCCAACATTGAACACACCAACAGCAACCCCAGCCGCTAGCAACACAACAAGGACTAACGGGACCACGATTTTGAGCTTTGACTTTGCGGAATCGCTAAGCAGTTGTTTGTTGCGCGTGGCCTTAGAGGCCATCTTGCACCTCGTCGGCAAGTTTGGTGATGTCGCCGGCGCCAAGGCTCAAGCAAATGTCGCCTTCAAACAACAGCTCGCGCACGGCGGACGCCAACTGCTGGCGATCTTGAACGTAAAAAACCTGTTTTCCGGTTGCTTCAACCGCGTTACGAACAAGGTCTCCGTCGATGCCGGGCCTTGGTGATTCACCCGCTGCATAAACGTCGGTCAAGACAACAACGTCTGCGTCTCTGAAAGAGTCTGCAAAGTCTTTGCCGACTTGTTCGGTGCGCGAATAGCGATGCGGTTGAAATACCGCAACCACACGGTTCCAAGAACCGTCTTTTGCGGCAGAGATTGCGGCTTCAACTTCCGTTGGTAAATGCGCATAGTCATCGACAAAGACAACGCCTGCTTTGTTGCCGCGCTGTTGAAAGCGTCTTCCCACCCCAACAAAATCAGCGATTGCCCGCGCAGCCCCCTCGCGATCTGCTTGCAAGGAAACAGCCAAACCAAATGCGGCCGTGGCGTTACGCGCGTTGTGCATTCCAGGGACGGGAACAACAAGGGCGGTTGCTTCACCCTCGTTAACCACTGTGAACGACACACCAAAGTCGCTGGGCTTAACGTCTTGAATCTGCCAATCGGCGCCCTGCGATGTTCCATAAGTGTGTATTCGGTCAAGCTTTCCAAGGGTGTCGACCATGTCACGCACGCCGACGTCATCTACACACACAAACACCGGACCACCAATGGCTTCGACAAAGTCGACAAAGGCCTGCTGCAACTGTGGCCAGCCGCCATAGTGCTCGAGGTGATCGGGCTCGATGTTTGTAACGACACCGCATTCGGCGCCAAGCGTTAAAAACGTGCCGTCGCTCTCATCTGCTTCAAGAACCAGCCACTCGCCACTGCCCCAGTTTGCACCGCCCTTGCCACCAATGTCCCCGCCAATAATCCAAGATGGTTGCAGGCCGCCACCACTAAGCGCCGCAGCAACTAGCGAAGAAGTTGTTGTTTTTCCATGCGTTCCGGCAACAGCAACGACGCGTTTGGTGCGCGCAATGGCACTCAAAATGGTCGCGCGACTGACTACCGGTTTCATTTTTTCGCGAGCAGCTTGCACATCTGCATTGGTCGAACCAACTGCCGTTGAAATTGCCACAAGGTCAACAGAATCACTGATGTTTGCGGGGTTGTGACCAGCCGTCACATTGATACCGAGGCTGCGTAGCGATTCCAGCGTCGGTGACTCTTGGGCATCTGAACCTGAAATGCTGTGGCCCATGTCGTGAAGGACTCGCGCAATGGCACTCATTCCAGTGCCGCCGATACCGACAATGTGAATGCGTTGTGGAACTGAAAGATCGACAGTTGGCAACGGCGTCATCAGCTAGTTGCATTCCTCTCAACAAGATCGGCAACTCTCTCGGCAGCGCCGGGAACGGCAAGCTTCTTGGCAGCATTGGCAGCACTGTCTCGAGCCGTCTTGGAACCAACCAATGGCAACAAAGCTTTAATCAGGCTCTTGCCGGAACAGTTGCGATCTTTAATGACCCTTGCTGCGCCGACTTCCTCGAGGATTCGCGCATTTGCGCTTTGATGATCACCGGCCGCAAACGGAAATGGAATCAACACGCTGGCAATTCCTGCTGCCGACAGTTCGGCGATGGTTGTCGCGCCAGAACGACAAACGGCAATGTCTGCAGCTGACAACAGGCGCGCCATGTTTGGCTCGTACTCGACCGCCTCGTAATTGGGGTTTGTCTGCTGCACACTTTCGTGGTCCAGCTCGGGATCTCGACTGATCCAATCTCTTGAGCCAACAACGTGACGGATCTTGACGTTGTCAACATCGGCCCACGCCTTGGCAAGCTCGATAGCTGCAATGTTGATGCTGCGCGCGCCGAGTGAACCACCAAAGATCGCAATCACAACCGGTTCGGTTGCAATTCCAAGCTCGTTGCGAGCCCTTGCCTTGGCGGGAACACCACGTTCAAAGTTTGCAAACACTCCGCGCAGCGGATTTCCTGTAACAACTGCATTGGGAAGCGCAGTGCCTGGCAGTGCAACCGCATTAGCCGCCGCAAAACGACCAACAATTCGATGCACGGCACCGGGAACAGCATTGGATTCAGCAACGACCAGTGGAATGCGCAAAGCAACAGCCGCAAACGCGCAAGGCGCCGCCGCATATCCGCCAACGGAAACAACAACCTTTGGCTTCTCCTTCATCAACAAACGAAAAGCAAGGAACAGTGCCTTAGCAAGGCCGCCGATTGCCTCCAACGATTCAACCGACGGCTTGCGTGAAATGCCACGGCCCGGAAGAAGCTTGATGCGGTGACCAGCGTCAGGAATGATTCGAGCTTCGAGTCCACGCGTTGAACCCACGAACAAGATCTCTTCATTCGAATACCCGCGCGCAATCAAGGCTTCTGCAATGGCAAGTGCGGGATAAACGTGGCCGCCGGTTCCACCGCCTGCAATTACCGCATAGGTCTTACTCATGACTTGGCCGCCTCCGATGCTGTGCGCAATGGCGACTTGCGGTTCGCGAGTTCGCCTTTGTGCGCGATATTCAACAACACCCCAGTGGCTGCCAACAAGATGACGAGCGACGTACCGCCCTGGCTAAGGAATGGCAATGGAACGCCCGTAACCGGCACAAGGCCAATCACGGCCGCGATGTTCAAAAACGCTTGGAAAACAATCCAAGCGGTGATGCAAGCCGCCATCATCGTTCCAAAGTGATCAGGCGCACGACAAGCCACACGCGCGCCCAGGATCGCAAAGCCAATGAAGAGGCCGAGAACCAAAGTCGCGCCGATCAAACCTAGTTCTTCGGCGATAACCGCAAAAATGAAGTCAGTGTGAGCATTTGGCAAGAAACCCCATTTTGCTCTGCTCTCGCCAAGCCCAACACCGGTCAAGCCGCCGCTGCCAATACCAACAAGCGACTGAACCATTTGGTAACCCGTGTTCGCAGCGTCTGCAAACGGGTCTCTAAACGACATCAACCGTTCGCGACGGTAGGGCTCCAGCACGGCAAGCGCAGAGGCAACAGCAACAGCAACAGCACCCAACTTCAACATCCGCTTGATGGGCGTTCCCGCAACAAACAGCGCAGTTACAACAACGCTGGCAGTAACCAGCGTTGTGCCCATGTCGGGCTCGACCATGACGAGAGTTGCAAAGATCAAAAACACGGCGATCACCGGCTTTGTCGTTGCACGCCAGTCATCCAGCAGGTGGGAACGTCGCGCCAACAAGTCGCAACAAAAAACCATCACAGCAAACTTTGCAATCTCGGACGGCTGTACACGTAATGGCCCGAAACCCAACCAACGCGTCGAACCCCAAACCGTGATTCCAATTCCTGGAACAAGCACCAACACAAGCGCGATTCCAGAAATAAAGAGCATCGGCGTGGTCCATTTACGCCACTGCTGATAGTCGATTCGTGAGGTAACCCAAAGCACGACCATCCCAAGAACGAGCCAGATGGCCTGTCGTTGGAAGTAGAGCCAGGAGTTTTCGTACACGCGCAGGGCCTCAACCGACGAGGCCGACAAGACCATCATCAAACCGAAGGCGCACAGCACAACAACAAGTACAACCAGCTGAAAGTAACTACCGAAGGCTTCTGCATTGGCGCGAGCGGCGGAGCGTTCGCTCGACTTTGGATTCTTGGTGGCAGTCGTTGCGCCGTGAGGCTTGAGGACTCCGGCGCGTTCGAGGCGCCCGCCCGCCTTGCTCAACAACCGAGGCATCGCGAGGTTCATCTACACCACCTTTGGAACAGACAAGAAGTCTGCGTAGAAGAGGCAAAGTGCAAGCGCCGTGAAAAGACCGGAGATAATCCAAAAACGGATGATCACATGGGTTTCAGGCCAACCCTTGAGTTCGAAATGGTGATGAATGGGCGCCATGGCAAACACGCGCTTCTTGAAGAATCTGAAGCTGATCACTTGCACAATCACCGACAAGGTTTCAAGAACAAACAGGCCGCCGATGACGGGTAACAACAGGTGGACGTTCATGACCAGACCAAGCGCCGCGACACCTGCACCGATGGCCAACGAACCGACGTCGCCCATGAACAATCGCGCAGGAGCCGCATTGAACCAAAGAAAACCAATCAGCGCGCCGGCCATTGCAACTGCGATCACGGCCAAGTCAAGTGCGCCGTAAACGCCGTAAACACTGCGGTGACGCAGCTGCCAAAACCCGACAACGGCAAAGAACGAAAACGCAAACGCCGATGCGCCGGCAGCCAAGCCATCGAGACCATCGGTGAGGTTGACTGCATTCGAGAAACCAACAATCACGAAGATCGCAAAGAGAATCCAACCAATGTTGCCCAAGTCGATGCCTGTGGAATCACCTCGTGTGAAGGCAAGTGTCGTGCTGACGTTGCCCCAGTAGACCGCAAGGATCGCGAAAATCGCGGCTGCGATGAATTGACCGGTCAGTTTTTGCCAACTTTTCAGACCGAGGCTGCGACCGTTGCGGATCTTTATCCAGTCATCGACCAAGCCAACGATTGCTGTGAGCAGAATCACCAACATGGTCAACAAACCAGTACGCGTGTAGACAACGTTCGGCATGGAATGCGCAACGCCGTAACCAATCACCGCTGCAAGCACGAAACAGACTCCACCGATCGTGGGAGTGCCCGCCTTTGTGTGGTGACCGTGGGGTCCATCATCGCGAACCTGCTGACCAATGCTGCGGTCTCTCAGCCAGGCAATGAACAGCGGCGTGATGAGCAAAGACAACAGGGTCGCAACGGTTGCGCCCAACAAGAGACCGATCACTTGCCCACCTCGTTAGTCAAAGAGTCGTTCTTCGGCGCGTCATCTTGCGGCACGTCATTTCGCTCAAGGGCATGCAAGATGTTTCGCACAACTTCGCGATCGTCGAAAGGGTGCTTGATTCCAGCAATCTCCTGAGTCGTCTCGTGACCCTTGCCGGCAATCACCACAACATCGTCATGCCGAGCCATTTTCAACGCTGCCTCGATTGCTTTGGCGCGATCGGTCTCGACCGTTGCTGCATGCGGCGCATTCAGGCCCGCAACCATCTCGCTGGCAATTGCTTCGGGATCTTCGTCACGCGGATTGTCTGACGTGATGATGACGACATCGGCGCAGTCCTCGACAACGCTGGCCATTAAGGGTCGCTTTGCGGCGTCTCGATTGCCACCGCAACCGAAAACAACAATCAGTCGAGCGTTCTCAGACTTCACGGAACTCAATGTGCGAAGTATTTGCTTCAACCCGTCTGGCGTATGCGCAAAATCAACAAAGACAGAGAACCGTTGGCCGACATCAATGCGCTCGAGGCGACCCGGCACGCCAGGCATGGTTGAAAGCGCACGGACAACTTCGCTTTCGGTCATTCCAAACTCACAGGCGCTAAGCATTGCCGCCAATGCGTTGGACGCATTGAACTCACCAACCAATGGCGAATTGAGTTCCTCTCCCCGCCACTGGCCACGAGTCGAGCTCGCAAGACACTGCAAGTCAGAGATGTCATTCAGCGAATAGGTAAGAACCTTGTCGACGCCTTGATTCTTCGCAATGTCAACCAACCGTCTGCCCCATTCGGAGTCCGTATTGACGACAGCCGCATCGACATAGTCCGCGCTGAAGAGTCTGGCCTTGGCGGCGAAGTAGTCCTCCATTGTGTGGTGGTAGTCAAGGTGGTCTTGAGTGAGATTCGTAAAAACTCCAACCCTGAAATGAACGCCTTTCACGCGCGACTGGGCAAGTGCGTGGGATGAAACTTCCATCACGCATGCCGTTGAACCCTGCCTGACAAGAGCATCTAGTTGCTCTTGCAACTTGGTGGCCGGAGGGCTGGTGTAGGCGCCATTCAATGTTCCAATGACCCCAACGCGCTCACCGGACTGCGACAGCAAATGTCCGAGGATCTGCGCAACCGTTGTCTTGCCGTTGGTTCCCGTGACGCCAAACATCTTGAGCTTTCCAGCCGGGTTGTCATAAAAACACGACGCAATGGGCCCAAGCTCATCACGCACGTTGGCAACGAGCAGCTGAGGCGCGTCGATGTTGGTCAGTTCGCGTTCAACTACAACGGCGGACGCACCACTTTCAATTGCCTCTCTCGCGAGATCGTGACCATCGAAACGAGAGCCCTTCACACAACAGAACAATGAACCGGGAAGCACATCTGGTAACGACTCGACAACGCTTGTGATCTCGACATTGGCCGCCGCCACGGGAGCTCCGACCAAGCTTGCACCAACGGCCGCGCGTAGCGTCTCAAGTGAAGTCATTGTTGAGTCCGCGCCTGGGCTGTGGTTGAGGTTGACGACACAGTTGAGCGATTTGTGGTTTTCGGTGCAGAAGTCGAGCTGGTCGATGATGTTGAGCCTGACGACCCATCAGGTGCTTCGGATTTTCTGGCACCGGCATTGGCAGCCGCGGTCGCGCGATTGGCATCTTCGGCTGTCGTGCCCGGCTTTGCGTCACCAGAGGAGTGCTCCCCCGACGCTGAAGCTGCAGCGAACGGAACACCGTGGCGGTCACTGCCACTCGTTACTGGCGCAATGCCATAACGCTGAACTGCAAAACGAGCAATCTCTGAAAACACTGGGGCCGCAACCAAACCGCCGTAAATAGGCGTTGGCTCGTCGAGAATGACGATCGCCGTAAGACGGGGGTCCCCTGCGGGCAAGAAACCGGCGAAGCTGGAAATGTAAGCGCCGTCTTGGTAGCCAATTCCGTCGGCTCGCGGCTTGCGCGCCGTACCGGTCTTTCCTGCCACTTCGTAGCCGTCAATCTGAGCAGCTGTTGCCGTTCCCACGCGGACCACTTCTTGGAGCATCAAGTTCATCTGTGCAGCGGTCTGCTCTGACACAACGCGACGCGTTGGGCTTGCGTCGGTTTCGTGACGCTTGCCGTCAGCATCGATGGTTGCATCAACAAGGCGAGGCCCAACATAGACACCGTCGTTGGCAATCGTGTTAAACGCCGCCAACATCTGCATTGCAGTGACGGAAACACCCTGCCCAATCGCCGTCGTTGCAAGTGTCGTGCCGGAGTACTTCTTTGGCGAAAGCAACAAACCGGCAGATTCGCCCGGATAGTTCAAACCTGTCTTCGAGCCATACCCAAATGCACGCTGAAACGCATCAAGGCGTTCCTTCCCAAGCTGCTGTGCAATCTGAATGGTGCCGATGTTGGAAGAAGTCGTGATGATGTCGGTGGTGTTCCACCGCTGCGTTGGGTGGTCTTCGGAATCACCAAACGTCGAGTCATAAAGCTTCATGCGGTCAGCCACCGTGAACACCGTGGACGGATTGACGATCTTGGCTTCAAGTGCGGCACTTGCCGTGATCAGTTTCGATGTCGAACCGGGCTCATAGACATTCGTCAACGCAGCATTGTTGGAAGTCGCAACGACTTCTCCCCCACGCTCGCCAGTCTTGGTCGACAAATTGGAAAGCGCCACGACGTTTCCGGTCTTGGTGTCCATAACCGCGGCAATGCCGCCCTTGGCATTAGCAAGATTGATCTCGTTCTTGAGCGCCTCTTCGACCTTGAATTGAAGATCGCTGTCGATGGTCAACATCAAGTCCTGACCACGAACGGCTGGGGTGTCTTTGTTGACACCACCGGGAATGTCACGCCCGCCGATGTCTTGTTCAACAACCATTTCTCCAGGAGTCCCCCGAAGCTGCTTGTCGAACTGCAGCTCAAGACCCGAAAGACCTTCGTTGTCGACACCGACGTGACCAATCAGTGAAGACAGGTAGGGGTCAGAAGACATGAAACGCTTCGGCTCGCCGTACTGAGCCACGCCTTTGATCTTGAGGTCCTTAACCTTTTGAGCAGTCGAGTCGTCGACCTTGCGCGACAGATAGACAAAACGGCCCTGCTTGTTCAACAGGTCAGTGAGGTCGCCAATCTCCTTCCCAAGCACCGGAGCCAACAGCGATGCAGCCTGGTCCTTGTTCTCAACAAGAGAGGGATCAGCCCAAATCGTCTGCTGTGGCACCGACTGAGCCAGATCCCGACCCGAACTATCAAAGATTGCCCCACGCTCCGCGGAAAGCTTGACGGTTCGCAACCGTTGCGATTGCCCAATGGTCTGGAATCGATCTCCATTAACCAGCTGAAGCTGACCCAAGCGAAGGACAACAGAACCAAAAAGAAGGCCAACGACCAACAGCAATGCGAAAGTTCGATGCCTGGAAAGCTTGCGAAGTTTGCTCGCTGAACTGAGCGCCGGGCGCCCCGTTGACTTTGTGTGGGTCATGAGGAAGATGCTGAAAGATGGGGCTTTAACTTGGTCCAGCCTAGGTCTCCGGTGTTCGAAGACTGTGGATTTACCCCATCAATTGGAAGGCCTTTTGCAACGTCTTGCTCGCGCGGCGCAACAGCTTTGACGTGCTCCGGCGAAACCAAACCGAGTCGCTCCTGCGCATACTGCGAGACGCGCGCCGGGCTTTCCAATGTTGATACTTCCAAGCGCAAGCGCTCGTAGCGGTCCTGCTCGTCTCCGGCCTTCTGCTGCATCTCCTCGATCGCGAACTGGCTCTGGGAAATGTTCACATGAAAGACCACAACCCCGAACAGGGCAACGACAACGGCTGCAATCAGGGTGATGATGCGGCCGCGCGGTGTCAGTCGCGCCAAACGACGCTGGGGCGAGTTCTTGACAAGGCGCAATTCGGGACGTTTATGAGTTCGTGGCTGAGCGCTTCCAACGGTCTCGCTCTTTGGCCAAGACGCCAACCTTTGACTCATTTCGATCCCCCAGTGACTTCATTTGCGAGTGCTTCGATTGCGCGCAGACGCGCAGAACTCGAACGTGGATTCATTTGCTGTTCCAGTTCGGTCGGCTTACGAGCACCGCGATTCAACAATCTAAATCGAGGTGTCTCGGGAGTAGGGGCATCTAGACCGCGCGGACGGTAAACGTCTTCGCCGCAGGCCTTGACAAAGGATTGCTTCACAATGCGGTCTTCACCGGAGTGATACGAAATGCAGACCAAGCGTCCACCTGGCGCAAGCGCGTCGAGTGAAGCAGTCAACGCAACCGGAAGCACTTCAAGTTCCCGATTGACTGCAATTCTGATTGCTTGGAATGTGCGCTTTGCGGGGTCACCCGGACGTCGACGCGCCGGGGCCGGAATTGCGTTACGCACAACAGCAGCAAGTTCGTGCGTGGAATCAAGCGGACGCGCAGCAATGATTGCCTTTGCCACGCGACGAGCAAACTTTTCCTCGCCGCCATTGCGCAAAAGATCGGTCAATTCGTCAAGCTCAAAACCATTGACAATGTCGTGCGCGCTCAAGGCTTCGGTCGAGTCCATGCGCATGTCAAGTGGACCACTTTGCTGATAGCTGAACCCACGCGCCGCCATATCGAGTTGTGGCGAGCTGACTCCAAGGTCAAACAGAACCCCCGACAACATTGCCGGACTTTCGGGCGTACCCATGTTGCGAACCACATCGGCAATGGCATCGAAACGCGTGTGGACCACGCGCACGCGGTCGCCGTAGACACTCAAACGCTCGGTGGCTGCCTCGACGGCAACCTCGTCGCGGTCGAGACCCACAACGCGCAAGTGCGGGTACATCGACAACAAGGCGGCCGCGTGGCCACCGCCGCCAACGGTCGCATCAACAACCGTCCCGGCAGGCACGGTTGCAAACAGCTCGACAATTTCGTCCAGCATCACTGGACGATGAGCAAAGTCAATGCGGTGTTGATTGGTGTCTTGTGGTCGGCTCATCCGCAGCCCCTCGACGAAAAGAACGTCGCTGGGATGTGTCCCCAGCTGACAAAGATGGAAGGGGGCGGATCGAGGGTCTTCCACCATCTTCGTCGAGAGGCTGCGCACGGTCCGACTTGTTGCACCGCAAACGCATGTCTTCTTATTGATGTTGCTGAAATATTGAGTTGTTGTTTTCTGCACGCCGCGGCCAAAACGACAGCCAGGCATTGCGATATTTGTCTTGCTAACGAACCGCGGTTGGCAACGGCTCACTTCACCGGGCCTCGCTGACATCTTCTTCGGTGAAGCGCTCTTCGGCAGGCAGAACCTTGGCTGCCCATTCGCTTGGGTCCCAAAGCTCGACGCGGGTAATGGCTCCGTTCACCAGCACATCGCCAGTGAGACGAGCAAACTCGCGCAAGTCCTTGGAGATCACCATTCGACCCTGCTTGTCGACTTCGATCTCCTGAGAACCCGAAGCCCACAAACGCATTTGATTGCGCTCGTCGCGTCCACGCTCGGCAGACTGCTCCATCAACTCCATTTGCTTTTCGAAGTCGGCCGGCGTCCAGAGCGCCAAACAACGGTCGTTGAACTGAGTCAAGTAGCCGCCGGATTCGAAGGCAGGGCGAAACTTTGCAGGCAGGATCAAGCGTCCCTTTGCATCCAGGGAGTGCTCGTACCTCCCAAAGAATCGCGCCATTCGACCTGCCGGCTCCCATTGCTCTCCCCCATGAGGGTCGTCCTCTTGCGGAAGAAAGGGTTTGTGACCGCAGCCATCCCCTTTCCTCCACTTCGCGCCACATTAAGCCCCAGACCGCCACGCGTCAACCACTTAAATCGATTTTGAAAAGATCTTGATGGTTCTCGATCTCGCTGCGATCAGGCACCTGACCTGGGAGAAACCCGAACTAAGGGTGCGAATCGGACAAAAAGTTCAGGAACGCGTGATCTCGAACGTCAACGCCTCAACAACGGCGTCATCCGACAGGTGACGGACCTCGAAAACCTGTCGGCGGAGCGCTTCGACATCGTCAAGGGACAGCCTCAACAAGTCCGCCAGGCGATCAATCCGAAATTGCCGGTAAACCGAACACTGGAACAGCGCACCGGCCCGAGTTCGGCGTTGAGAGATGCCAACGACTTTTGCAGCACCCACGCAAACCTCGCCTGGACCCAGTCCCGCGAAACACACTTCGCCGGCAAGAACAGCACGCATCATTGCGCCCGTGTGAACGTGACAATCAGTACCGAGGCGCTCTAAAGCCCGCGACCAAGCGCCCCCAACCCAGTGCGTGGCAACCCCGACATCGCGATGCCACAGCCGGTGACCAGCCGGAACAAACACGTCAACCCAACAAGTGTCTTGCGGCTGAACAAGGACGGCTCCACCGCCGCTCCTGCGACGAATGACTTCGCAACCAAGTCGAGCGGCAACTTCGTGGTCCACCACTTCTTGAGACTGCGTGCTTCCCAAGACAATCGCCGAACTCGTGGGGACACAATGGCGAATGACAGCGTCGGTCCCATCAGGGACACCCAGAGAGTGAAGGCCCTCCGGCGACGCGTCGAATCGCTCGAACGTCCAGCCATCGAGGCGTTTCGCAACAGTTGGAGAAGGTTTCGAATCGTCGGTGGTTTCGTCCGTCATAGGCGCCTAAAGCTTCCCACTCCAGCACTTGGACCAAGTGCTCGTACTATCGGTGACCGTGTCAAGTGCCGAAGAGATCGAGAAACAATCCAAGCGACGGCGAACCTTCGCCATCATCAGCCACCCTGACGCGGGCAAGACAACACTTACCGAAAAGTTTCTCCTTTACGGCGGTGCAGTTTCTGAAGCGGGAGCCGTCAAGGCGCGCGCTGGAAGGCGCTCGGCGACATCTGACTGGATGGCGCTTGAACAACAAAGAGGCATTTCGATTACATCGACGGTTTTGCAGTTCGAGTACCGCGACCACGTCATCAACCTGCTTGACACGCCTGGTCACCGCGACTTTTCCGAAGACACTTACCGCGTGTTGTCTGCAGCGGATGCAGCCATCATGGTTCTCGACGTGGCCAAGGGAATTGAGGCTCAAACACTCAAGCTGTTTCAGGTCTGCCGTGCACAGAACCTGCCGATCATCACATTCCTCAACAAATACGACCGCCCCGGACGCGACCCCCTCGAACTGCTCGATGAGATTCAAGACCAGTTGGACTTGTTGCCCACTCCGGTCACGTGGCCCGTGGGAATACCCGGAGACTTTCGCGGCGTAGTCGACCGCCGTCACAATGATTTTGTTTCGTACACGCGCACTGCACGCGGATCGCAAGAAGCCGGCGAAGAACGTCTGTCGTTCCAACAAGCCGAGGCCCAACTCGGAGACGTGTGGAGCCAGGCGACCGACGAAATTGCACTGCTTGATGAAGTTGGCCAAACCCACGATCAAGAACTTTTCTTGGGGGGTTCGTCTACTCCCCTCTTTGTTGGTTCGGCACTCACGAACTTTGGAGTGCGTCTGGTGCTAGATGCCGTTGTCGAGCTTGCGCCTCAACCGCGACCAAGAGCCGATGCTGCAGGAACAACCAGGAAGCTAAGCGACCCTTTCGCGGCACAAGTTTTCAAAGTGCAAGCAAACATGGATAAACACCATCGCGATCGCGTTGCATTTGTGCGTGTGCACTCCGGTGCATTCGAACGTGGAATGACCGTGACTCACGCGCGTACAAAAAAACCGTTTGCAACTAAATACGCGACGTCTGTTTTTGGTTCTGACCGCGAGACTATCGACGATGCATTCCCCGGTGATGTCATTGGCCTAGTAAATGCAAACGAACTTCGCATTGGTGACACGCTTTACGAATCCGAGCCGGTTTCATTCCCCGAAATCGTCACCTTTTCACCCGAACTGTTCGCGCGAGTAAGTGCAAAAGACACTTCGCGGCACAAGCAGTTCCGCAAGGGGCTCGATCAGTTGGACGAAGAAGGTGTCATTCAGGTGATGACCGACACCAAACTTGGACCGAGCGCCCTTGTTATTGCAGCAGTCGGCCGAATGCAGTTCGAAGTATTCACACACCGAATGGCCGAGGAGTTTGGAGCCGAAGTAACCCTGGGTTCACTTCCCCACGTTGCTGCGCGTCACACGGACCAGCCTTCGGCGGAAAAGCTTGCTCAGCTCAGTGGCGTCAGCATTTACGAACGACGAGACAAGTCACTGCTTGCCACGTTCAACAGCGTTCATTGGCTTGACCGCATCCGCCAAGATCATCCAGACCTTGTGCTGGATGCGGTCGGCACCAACTAGCGACTGCATGTCCAACTATTTGGACGCAGCGTCACCCACTACATCGCTGTAGGACTGCGGCCGAGAAGAGCGAACCACGGGCTCCTTGCGCTCTGGCTGGCGCGGACGCGGCAGCGACGGAAGCACGGGGAGCTTGCGCGTAACCGGGTTGCCACACTCCAACGTAACGAGCTCGTCGTAGTGGCCAATTTCGATCGGCTCTGCGCTCTCGTTGCGATACGTCACGGTTTCCTTGGTGATCTCAACGCGCAGCAAACGTCCACGCATGTTTACGTTGAAACCAACACGGTTCAGGTCGTGAGGCAGACGTGGCTTGAACGTCAGCACGCCATCGCTCAGGACCATGCCTCCAAAACCAATGGTGAGAATCGCCCATGAACCCGCCAGGGATGCCATGTGCAAACCATCGCGGGTGTTTCCCGCAAGGTCGTGCAAGTCAACAAGGGCGGATTCACCCAAGTAGTCGTACGCAAGATCTAGGTGACCGCACCATGCAGCCATTACGGCTTGCGTACAAGCAGACAAGGACGAGTCTCGAACCGTGATGGCCTCGTAATACTCAAAGTTCTTGCGCATTTGTTCGTCGGAGAACACATCTGGACGCATCTGCATGGCAAGAACAAGGTCGGCCTGCTTGACCACTTGCTTGCGGTACAAGTCCAGGTATGGGTAGTGCAACAACAACGGGTACTTCTCGTCAGGCGTGTTGGCGAAATCCCAAACCTCGTGGTTTGTGAAGTTCTCCGATTGCGGGTGAATGCCACGCGCTTCATCAAACGGCACATACATGGCATCAGCAGCTGAGCGCCACGCGGCAATGTCTTCGTTAGACACACCCATTGCCTGCGCATGGTCGTTGTGCTTTGCAGCAACATCTGCCGCGGCCCAAAGGTTTCGTTGCGCCATCAAGTTTGTGTAGACGTTGTTGTCCGCAATGGAGCTGTACTCGTCGGGGCCCGTCACGCCATCGATTCGGAACTTGCCCGTCAAGTCGAACTGCCCGACCGAGCGCCAGAAGCGTGCGGTTTCAACAAGCAACTCAAGGCCGATCGAGCGTTCAAACTGTTCGTCTTGGGTTACGTCGAGGTAGCGGATTACCGCATCGGCAATGTCAGCATCGATGTGGAACGCGGCAGTGCCAGCAGGCCAGTAACCCGAGCACTCTTCGCCGGCAATGGTTCGCCACGGGAACAACGCGCCTTTGAATCCAAGTTGCTGGGCACGCTCGCGCGCCATCGGGAGAATGGAGTGCCTCCAACGCAACGTGTCGGCGGCAGCAGCCGGATGCGTATAAGTGAGAACCTGGAGCAGAAACGTTTCCATGTCCCAAAACGCATGACCGTCATAGCCCGGCCCGCTTAGACCCTTGGCGGGAATGGCGCGGCGCTCGGCGCGTGCCGTGCACTGCATGATGTGAAAAAGGCCAAGGCGAATGGCCTGTTGCAGTTCGGCATCACCATCGATCACAACGTCAGAGTTGTCCCAATAGTCACGCAAGTAGTTGGCCTGCTCCTCTAAGAGGTTTGTCCAGCCGGTGTGCTTGGCCATTGTCAGAGCCGCGGCAACCTGGTCACGAAGTGCGGGCAACGAGCGAGCAGACGACCATCCATAACCAAGAAACTTGAGAACTTGGAGGCGTTCACCCGGTTGCAACACGGTCGTGATGGTCACGCGGCCCGTGTCGTGGTTTACGTCGGACGAAACCAGTGTCGCGCTTGGTCCTTCGATGCTGTGATCCATTGCCGCAGACACACGTAAACCACTTTCGCGCGTTGTGTGAGTCAATGAGACAAAGGTCCCTGTGCAGGATTGGTCCTCGGCGACCAAAGGCTTGTGCAGCACCGCAGCCGTGCGCGGGTCTTTTGACTCGCCAGGCATTTGCTCATTGGCAACCAGCTCGGACTGCACAACAATGCGCAGTTCTTTGTCGACCGCTTCGACTTCGTACTTGATTGCTGCAATTGAGCGCTGAGTCAACGAAACAATGCGCTCGGAATGAACCCGAACCGTTTGTCCGGCCGGCGAACGCCACATGACGTTTCTGCGCAGCACGCCGTCACGGAAGTCGAGCTCACGTTCGTGTTCGAGAAGCTCGCCGTAACGAATGTCAAACGGCTCATCTTCAACCAACAGACGAAACAGCTTGCCGTCCGTCACGTTAATGACGGTCTGACTGGACTCCGGATTTCCATAGGCGGCTTCGGCGTGCGGCAATGGACGCTTTTCGTAAACCGAGTTCAGGTAAGAACCCGGCAAGCCGTGAGGCTCGCCTTCGTCAAGCGTTCCACGCATACCGATGTGACCATTGGCAAGAGCGAACAGCGTTTCGGCCTGTGGGAGGACATCGATGTCGAATGCGACTTCGCGGAGCTTCCACGGGTCGACTGTGAACACATTGTTTTCGCTCATTGGCACACCTTTGCAGGCTGGTGGGGGTTGGTTAGGGAAGTTGCGCTCAGCTGATGCTTAGCGACTTGGAATGAACTCGCGCAGATCGGACGACACAACATCTGCGCCGTGCTCAATAAGACCCGAAGCGTTGTTCACGCGGTCGACTCCGACGGTCAGACCAAACCGACCGCTTCGCCCCGCTGCAACACCGGCTTCTGCGTCTTCAAAGATGACTGTCCGGTCAGCGGTGGTTCCAAGCAATTCAGCAGCCTTGACAAAAGTGTCTGGCGCCGGCTTGCCCGGGAGGTTCATCTGAGCGGCAACAACGCCGTCAATCTGGGTGTCAAAGATGTCCTTGATGCCAACTGTCGTTAGAACAGCTGTTGTGTTCGCACTAGACGACACAACACCAAGCTTGGCTCCCCTGTTCTTCAACTCGCGCAAGAGGTCAAGCGCGTCCTCGTAGGACTTGACGCCATCGCGTGCCATGACAGCCAGAAGCAGCTGATTCTTCTTGTTGCCAACCGCGTAGACGGACGTGACTCCGGGCGCATCGGTTGGGTCTCCCGTTGGCAAATGAATGTCGCGCGATTCGAGAAAACTTTTGACGCCGTCTTCTCGGCGCTTTCCGTCCACGTACCTCACGTAGTCGTTTTCGATACTGAATGGCACAAACGGCTGATTCATTTCTGTGGCACGAGCGTGAAGGACTTCGTCAAACGTCTCTTTCCAAGCAGACGCGTGAGTCACCGCGGTATCGGTCAAAACGCCATCCATGTCAAAGAGAAACGCGTCGTAGTTGCCGCCCAGCAGATCGCGGTTTTTGTCTTCACTCATCTTGCTAACGCCCTTTGTCTACGGCACCACACCAAATAACTGACGACATCATTTGCCGGCGGGGTCGCGTCGCCACTTCCATAGGCGGTTTCGAACCGAAACGCCAAATAGTCGGGCTCGGGCAAAGGCAAGAATGGAGCCTTGGCCCACCACCTTGCGGGGGCCAGCGCAAAGAGCTGGCGGACTGCCGTCGCCCATAGATCGGGTCGTTTGACTACAGCGACAACTATCGATGTCGCGGCTTGAGTTCGAATCACGAATGCACAAGATATATGGCCAAGTCGTCAAAACGAACTTTGCCGACAAACGTCCGCGTCTTCCCAGGTCAGAGGGCTATGAGGGAACCCTGTTGCACCCTGCAACGTGCAGCGGGAACCGGCGGTTTAGACCCTTGGCCACCCATCGAAGTCGCGCGAACCCGCTTCGCCGCCTTCGGCATCGGGCTCATCGTCATCGTTATTGGCCTGCGTGATGCGTTGACTGATGTTCTGAACGACGATGCCCGCACTCGCAACCATGACCACAAAACCGAGCGCCGCAAGAATCCAAATGCGGTGGTAGGTGCCGAGCACCATTGCCAGACCAAGGAGAAATGTGGCGATCGGCATCTTGATGCCGCGGAGAGTGCCAAACCTGCTGTCCGCGCGATTCACAGCACGAACAAACTTCGGGTCGTGCTCGTAGAAGTTGGCTTCAATGTCGCGAAGAATGCGTTGTTCCTCTTCAGACAACGGCACGATGCGCCCCCCAGGCTGCAGGTTCAAACCACAATTATTACCGCGATAGTGCGGTTCGACAAGACGGATGACGCGTTTCACACGTTGCGCTTTGTTGGACCCCACTGCTGATCACCATGGCGCAACAACCTTGGTGAACCTGGGGTTTTCTTGGAAACGAGTTGACCGGGCACAACGCTGGCCTCGCCAAAGCGCGCGCGCACCAAATCGAGAGCTTCATCAAGCATGCGATTCGTTTCAACGACCGTTGGCGATGACAACATCGCTTCGGCTCTTGTCGACGCGTTCTCAGGACTATCGACCTCGTACGAAGCGCCTGCCTTCTTCAACGGCGTTGCGTGAACCGGTGATGTGTCACTGATGAGCCCGTCGAGTGAAAGCTGGCTTGACTCGTGCAGCGCACCAAGGTTCGATACCGAAATGCCAAGCAGGCGCACTCCGCTGGCAAGTTCGATGTCATCAAGAAGTCCCTCAACGACACCCACCATTGTTTGAAGATTCGCCGACGCCTTTGGGAGAGTCCGAGACCGGGTAATGGTGCGAAAGTCACCAAAGCGGACCTTGAGTGTGATGGTACGCCCAGACTTTCCTCCCTTGCGAAGGCGTGCCGTCACGGCATCAGCCAAGCGCACGACTTGATGATGAACCTCGCTGCGATCTCTCAAGTCGGCTTCGTAGGTCTGCTCATGACCGACGGATTTCGCCACGTGATCTGTGATGACTTCGCGATCGTCCCGGTTCCAAGCAAGGTCAATCAAGTGCAGTGCAGTGACTTCACCAAGGACCCGCTTCAACCGATCAGCCGACGTTGAAGCAAGTTGACCAACCGATTCAATTCCCATTGCAGCCAAGCGGTCTGCTGTCTTTTGACCGATTCCCCAAATTGCGCGCACCGGCAACCCGTGCAGAAACTCGATTGCCTCATTGTCTTTAACCTCGAATACACCCGCACCGTCGACCGGGCCATTGCGCGAAGCCTTTGGTTTTGCGCGGACCGAAGTGAGCTTTGCGAGGTGCTTGGTGTTGGCTACGCCAACCGAACAATCGAGTCCCAGAGCATCAAAAACACCCTCGCGAATTTGCCAGCCGATCTGTAACGGCGAACCGAACAACCTTTGACTTCCCGTCACATCGAGGAAAGCTTCGTCGAGAGACAACGGTTCCACTAACGGAGTAAAGGATCGGAGCACTTCCATCAATCTGGCGCTGTAGTCCTGATACAAGCCGTAATGACCCGGCACAAACACCGCATGAGGACACAGCCGCTTAGCCCGCACCGATGGCATTGCCGAGCGAATGCCATAGCTGCGCGCCTCATAGGAACACGATGCGACAACTCCTCGAGCACCGTCGCCACCAACAATCAGCGGTCGATTGCGAAGAGATGGGTCTTCTAGTGCTTCGACCGCCGCGAAAAAGCAGTCCATGTCGACGTGAAGAATTGCTCGCGACATCGAATCAGCCACGTCGCTCACCGCCAAAGCCCGCCGGGCTGCGCGTTATCGCTTTTGGCGTCGCTGCTGCACCGCGCGCTGTGCGAACCCGCTCACCACGTTGAAACGATCGCGGACTGCCCACATGGTGACCAGACCGAGCGCCTCGACAATGATGCGCGACGACATTTTGGACTTGCCCTGCGTTCGGTCGACGAAGGTGATGGGAACTTCTTTGATGACTCCCCCGATGCGCGCCATGCGATAAGCCAGCTCGATCTGAAAGCCGTAACCATCTGCACGAACTGCGCCGAGGTTGATCTGCGCAAGCTTCGACGACCGAAATGCGCGGTAGCCAGAGGTGAGGTCGACCACCTTCATGCCAAGAAGCGTGCGCGCGTATGCGTTTCCGCCACGCGACAACAGCAGCCTGTGAGCGGGCCAACCAGGAACTGCACCACCGGCGACATAGCGCGACCCGATGACCAGGTCTGCGCCGGATTCGATTCCCTCGACCAGACGAGGAAGTGCAGCCGGGTCGTGAGACATGTCGGCATCCATCTCGATCATGATCTCGTAGCCATTCTTCTGACCCCAGGCGAAGCCCGCACGATATGCAGCGCCAAGGCCATCTTTGCCGGGACGCACCAAGACGTCGATGCCGCCCAACCGGGTCGCGACCTTTCCAGCCAGCTCTGCGGTTTCGTCCGGACTCGAGTCGTCCACGACCAAAACGTGGGCGTCTGGCAACGCCGAACGGACCTGGGTCAAAACATTGTCGATGTTCGCGGCCTCTTGGTACGTCGGGATAATCACTAAGGCTGACATCGAATTCATTTCGCCAATCGTAGCTGCGCGGCTCCGCAATCGGCACGACGCCATTCCCATCGAGCCTTCTTGGTTGTCGAACAGTGAAACGCAGTCGTCTCACAACCGGCCTCGCGAAGCAACTCACAAGGCAAAGGACGACAACCCTCAGTGCCTCGATTAGACAGTTGCAATGATCGATTCGACGGAACTCTGCAACATCGCTACAGAGATTGCCCGCGGGGCCGGCCAAATACTTCTGCAAGGACGGAACGAGGGCTTTGGGGACATTGACACCAAGACTTCTGCAGTCGATGTCGTCACCGAAACAGACAAACGGAGCGAAGCGTTCATTACCGAGGCAATCCTCGAATGCCGACCCGACGACGGACTGCTTGGCGAAGAAGGAACTTTCAAGGAATCCACTACTGGGGTTCGCTGGGTAATTGACCCCCTCGATGGCACGGTCAACTTCGTTTACGGAATGCCGCTGTTTGCCGTGAGCATCGGAGCCGAGGTCGATGGCGTGCCCGTAGCAGGCGCGGTTTTCAACCCCGCAATGGATGAACTTTTCAGTGCCGCAAGCGGCAAGGGGGCATTTCTCAATGACCAACCCATTGCGTGTTCCACCCAGCACAACACCAACCTCGCCATGTTGGGCACCGGCTTTTCCTATGGCGCCGAACAACGTCTGGCCGAGGGCAACTGGCTGGCCCCAATGCTCGGAGAGTTTCGAGACATCAGGCGCACAGGATCGGCCGCACTCGACATGTGCTTTCTGGCCGCCGGACGCATTGACGTCTACGCCCAGTCCTTCGTCAAGGACTGGGATGTTTGCGCCGGTATTGCAATCGCCACCGAAGCCGGAGCCAAGGTGCTTCGCGAACCAACGACCGGGCCCAACCGAAACATTGTTGGCGCAAACCCCGAACTGTTCGATGCCGCACTGAAGGTGGTTTCTCCGCTTCCAGACGGCCGCTAAAGCCGTCAGCAACAGCCCTGACAACAACCGCAACAAGCCAGACAACAACTTCACCCACTTAGACATCTGCACGGTTTAAGGGACCGTGATGATGTCCCCGACTTGAAGCTGCGTGGACAGGCCAGCTTTTGTTGCCTTAGCAATGGTCTCGCGTGGGTCTTCACCAGGGTGTGCGGCCGACACAATTGACCAAAGCGTGTCGTTCGGTTTGACCTGGTACACCTCGCCTGCTTTAACGGTGACTGCCTGAGACGTCGGCTGAACCACAACTGCAGTCGCAAAAACCGTTTGCACAGAAACAACCACTACTGCAGCAATCAGAAGCGCAACTGCGGCCGACGCAATACGACGACGGACGTAGACAGCACGCATGGAATTGCGCTGTGGAATGGGCACCACTTCTGCAAGCGGTTCAGAAGACCACGGCGCATCAAGTTCGTGCAGAACGCTGCGGGGAAATGTGTGTACTACTGCTGCCATCTGACTCTCCGTTTCGTTGACACTGAAACATGTGTTCGGGGCGGGATGCAGATACCTAAGCACGAACACATGTGCGGCGCAACTGCTTTTGCGAAATTGTGTTCGATTTCGGAGACATGACGCCCAAAGCCGGCAACCGCCTCCTCAAGGAATCCACTAGCCAAAACACTGATCAAACCTCTAACCACAGGAACAAACACTGCCCAGAGGGTGTGACAGTCATCGAATACGGCCCGCTGACCTGGTCATTGTTGCGATTCCCGCGAGGTTCGCCGACAGTTCGCCTTGATATCCACACAGACGAACGCCCGTTCTGCTTTAATAGTCGTTTGCGAACAGTCTTTGGGTCTTCGGGCCCGTCTTGGGCCACGGATCAAGACATAAAAGGCTCGCAACGAAGATCGCAGAAATTGAAATCTAAGAAGCACCAACCAAGGGAAGAGGCGCAGATGCCAACACCAAAGAAGCCACAACGCCAAGTCGAGCCGCGTCTCAAATCCATGCAAAGACCCACGGCGCAAGACAGCGACGGTTCAGAGGACAACAAGGTGTCGCTTTCCGGTAAACGCAAGGAAATACTCACCTTCATCGACGAGTACATCACCAACAACAACTTCCCGCCGTCCGTGCGTGAAATTGGCGACGCCGTTGGTCTTGCATCGCCCTCATCGGTTCACTCGCAACTCAAGACACTGCACAAAGGCGGCTATCTAAAGCGTCATCCCGACAAGCCTCGCGCGCTAGAGGTCTGCTGGGTCCCCGGTTCAAATGCAGTGCTTGAGCGCAGGCCCGTCAAGCACATTCCGCTCGTCGGTGAAGTGGCCGCGGGAACCAACGTGCTGGCGCAACAAAACTTTGAAGAAACGCTCCCCTTGCCCGAGGACTTCACGGGACAAGGTCAGCTGTTCATGTTGCGTGTTCGCGGCACCTCGATGATCAACAAGGGAATTATGGACGGCGACTACGTGGTTGCCAACTACGACGCCGACCCCAAGAACGGCGACATCGTCGTGGCCGGAATCCCCGGCGAAGAAGCCACGGTCAAGACCTTCCATCAAAAGGGAAACAAGTTGATTCTTCGCCCGGCTAACGACGACATGGAGGACATGATCTTCACGGCACGCCAGGCCTCCGACGAGGTCACGGTCTACGGCAAAGTCGTGACCGTTATCCGCCGTTACTAGGCCTTGCACGTTTAGCGTGACGCCGTGACCGCACGCTCACAGTTGTTCGACATCACAAGGGCTTTGATCGACATTCCCTCGGTCAGCGAGGACGAGACCGTCCTTCTGGACCACGTCAAAGAGTCGCTTCCAACGTCCTTTCATGCGGTTTACGACGAGGACTCAGTTGCGTTGTTCGCGCAAGAACCAAAACGTTCGATCGATGTGCTGCTGGTCGGCCATACCGACACTGTTCCAATCGCTGACAATGTTCCGGCGGTCGTAAGCAACAACGTGTCGGCCGGACGCGAACTGGTTGGTCGCGGCGCATCAGACATGAAGGGCGGTTTGGCCGTCATGTTGTGCCTCGCCAAAGCACTCGACTCATCCGAACTGCAAAGCCAAATCAACGTCGGGCTGTTGTTTTTTGGTCGAGAGGAACTACCGGCAACGCGCTCCGCTCTCGTGCCTGCATTGAAGAATTGCACAAGCCTGCAATCGGCTGGTTTTGCGATCCTTTTGGAACCAACGACAAACTCCGTTGAACTCGGATGCCAAGGAAACCTCAACATCGACGTTTCATTCAACGGGTTGGCGGCACACAGCGCGCGCCCGTGGCTGGGCGACAACGCAATTCACAAAGCGATTGGCGCGCTAGCCGAAATCGCAAGCGCGTCTCCAAACGATGTCGACATCGATGGCCTGGTGTACCGCGAAGTCGCAAGCGTCACAAACATCTCTGGCGGACACGCTCGCAACGTCATTCCCGACAACGCCAAAGCGCAGATCAATGTGCGTTATTCACCGTCGCTGTCCGCAAGTAAGGCAGCAGATATTTGGACGCAACGCTTTGCAGACAGCGGCGCCACAATCACCGTTGCAGGGAACGCACCAGGCGCGCTCCCCAATCGTCAACACCAAGGCGTGCAAATGTTGATTGCGCTCAGCAATCAACGCCCGACGCCAAAACAAGCCTGGACAAACGTTGCCGACTTTGCAGCTATTGGCGTGCCTGCTGTCAACTTTGGACCCGGCGATCCCGCGCTTGCCCACTGCGATAATGAAGCGATTAGCGAAAACGCACTGATCGCCAACTTCGACGTGCTCAGTACTTTTCTCGCCAAGTACGCGCCACCAGACAAGACGAAATAAGGACACTGCATTGAACACCGCCGAACTACAGAACCGAATCGAAAGCTCGTGGAACGACCGCTCCAACATCGACACAGATGCCGTTGAGAACGTTCTGATTGAACTCAACAACGGAGGCCTGCGAGTTGCCGAGCCCGAAGGCGACAACTGGCGCGTCAACGAGTGGGTCAAACAAGCCGTGCTGCTGTACTTCGCCATTCATGACAACGAAAACATTGACGGCACTTGGACCCAGTACCGCGACAAGGTTCCGCTCAAAGACGACTTCGAGAAGAGCGGCGTACGTTGTGTTCCGCCGGCCGTTGCCCGCTACGGGAGCTTTTTGTCTCAAGGCGTTGTCTTGATGCCCAGTTACGTGAACATCGGTGCTTGGGTTGGCGAAGGGACCATGGTCGACACTTGGGCAACTGTTGGCTCCTGTGCGCAAATCGGAGCCAACGTGCACCTTTCAGGCGGCGTCGGCATCGGTGGCGTACTCGAACCCCTGCAAGCCGCGCCAGTGATCATCGAAGACAACGCGTTCATCGGGTCGCGTTGCATTGTTGTTGAGGGCGCCCGGGTTCGACGCAATGCCGTGCTTGGTGCCAACACTGTGATCACGGCGACAACGCCAATCATCGACGTAACGGTGGCAGAACCCGTCGAGCACCGTGGTGTTGTTCCCGAAGGCGCAATCGTCATTCCGGGTTCACGCAAGAAGACATTTCCTGCCGGCGACTATTTCCTCCCGGCCGGGCTGATCATTGGATATCGAAACGAATTGACCGAGTCAAAGCTTCAACTCAACGATCTGCTTCGCGAACATGGCGCGGCCATCTAGCCACAAACCCTGTGCGCGTACTACGCCTCGTTCGACGTCTCGCTAGACAACGACACGTCGAGATTGATTACCCCACGAAACACTTCAACGGCCGGACCAGCCATGTACACCGATTGACCTTCTTGCCATTCGATCTCTAACACCCCACCAAGGACTTCGACCTTGACCGGCTGGGTACTTGCCTGCAATCTCCCTGTCGCAATTGAGCTAACGACCGTCGCGCAAGCGCCTGTTCCGCAAGCCAGCGTTTCGCCGACACCGCGTTCCCAGGTTCGCAACAGCGCTGCGTTGTCACCCACCACAACAAACTCGACATTCGTACCTGCTGGAAAGTGCGGATGTTTTTCAAGTGCACTACCAACACCTGCAACATCGAGGTGTTCCAAAACGCCAACAGAGTCAACAAACATGACCGCGTGCGGGTTTCCCATGCTGACTGTTGAGACCTCATGCGTGCCGAAATCTGTATCAATCGCAACCGTTTCAACCGCGCTCTTGGGCTGACCCATATCAACGCGAACACTGTCAACGGCACCGTTTGCGCTGCGTCGCAATTGCAAAGTCTTAACCCCAGACCGGGTGTCAACAGTGGCTTCGTCGTGGGCGAGGTTGCGGTCACCAAGCCACTTGCCAACCGTGCGAATGCCATTGCCACACATGTCGCCAATAGAACCGTCGGCGTTTCGGTAGTCCATGAAATACGCGCCGTTCTTGCGCGAAATGCGAATTACCCCATCGGCACCAACGCCAAAGTTGCGGTCACAAAGTTTGCGAACGGCGTTTTCATCAAGGTTCAACAGCTCATCAAAATCGGCGAACACCACAAAGTCATTGCCCGTTCCGTGCATCTTTGCGAACTCAATCTGTGGCATCGGGCTCCCCTATTTGACCTGACTGCTGGTCTTTGTCTATTTCGAATTCAGTGAATCGGTGTGCATCGGCCCTGTCGAGCCGCACAACGATCATCCAGGCGTTTTCGGTCTCGGATTCGCTGACGATCTCGCCTTCGCGGTGTAGCGCAGCGTAAATGTCACCGCGCTGGAACGGCACTGCGAGGTTGAGCACGGACCGAGTACCACGCAGTCGCGATGAAATCGCCGCAACGACCTGCTCGACACCTTCACCTGAACGAGCCGAAGCAACCACACAACCTGGGTATTCGTCAACCAATCTCGCGAGGTCTTCGCGTTGCAGCGGGTCCAACCTGTCGACCTTGTTGAAGATCATCAATTCGGGAATGTGATCCGTTTCGATCTCGTCAAGAACAACGCGCACAGCATCAATCTGTTTGCGGGGGTCTGGCCCCGAAGCGTCAACCACATGCACAAGCAACTCTGCGTCGTTGACTTCCTCAAGAGTGGAACGAAACGCTTCAACCAGTTGGTGAGGCAACTTGCGCACAAAACCAACGGTGTCGCTGAACAACACGACTTCACCGCCGGGAAGTGAGCCGCGGCGCGTAATTGGATCGAGCGTTGAAAACAGGCGGTTTTCGACGAGTGTTCCCGCGTTTGTGATGGCGTTGAGCAGCGTGGACTTGCCAGCGTTGGTATAGCCAACGAATGAAACACGGTGATTGCGGCTGCGACGACGAGAGCCCCGTTGGATCTGGCGCGTCTGATCGGCGCTGCGCAGCTCGGCTTCAAGTTGAGAAATGCGACGAAGAATCGTTCGGCGGTCCGTTTCGAGTTTCGTTTCACCGCCACCCATTCGCGTTCCGATGCCACCACCTTGCTGGCTCATCTTGACGCCGCGGCCACGCAACCTTGGCAATCTGTAACGAAGAAGTGCCAGTTCGACTTGGGCCTTGCCTTCAAGCGTGCGCGCGTTTTGGCCAAAGATGTCCAAGATGACGGCCGTGCGGTCAATGGCTGTGCGGCCAAGAATCTTTTCGAGGTTGCGCTGCTGCGCCGGCGTCAATTCGTCGTCGAATACAACCGTGTCCGAGTCAACTTCTAACGAGATCTCGTGCAGTTCTTGCGCCTTGCCGCGCCCAACATAGGTGGCGGGGTCGGGCGCATCGCGGCGTTGAATGATCCGCGCCTTGACATCGGCGCCGGCCGTGTCGACAAGCAGGGCAAGCTCGTCGAGGCTTACCTCGACCTCTTCTTGGGACTGCGCAGACGTGACAACGCCCACCAGAACAATCTTTTCTCTAAACGACCGCTCAATAAGGCTCATTTGTCACCTCCTTGCATCTCGATATTGCGCCAAGCCCGACATTCTGCCAGCAACGCAGGAATGAGCGCGGCCGGGTCCTCTTCGGTCCCAAACCACTTGACCCGCGGATCGCGCCGAAACCACATTCTTTGCTTGCGGGCGAAGGATTTCGTTGCCGAAATGACTTCCGTCCGTGCCCTCTCAAGCGGAACTTCTCCAGCAATCACTTGTTGCCACTGCTTGTAACCAATCGCCTGACGCGCCGTACGCGACCAATCTCCGTCCAGCAGCTTTCGCGTTTCATCAATCCAGCCGCTCGAGATCATTTCATCAACGCGCGATTCAATTCGTTTCGCGACAACGGGTCGAGGCAGCCAAATACCGAACTGTGCAAATGACGTCGGCGCGAACCTATCCATCCCTTGACCAAACGACGAAAATGGCCTGCCCGAGCCAATCGTCACTTCAAGTGCGCGCTGCAGTCGACGTTCATTGCCCTTCGGGATTCGCGACAATGCAAGCGGGTCTAGTTCACCAAGGCGCTCTGCGAGTTGGTCGACAGAGAGTTGATCTACGTGTCGGCGCGCATCTGGAAACTGCCCGGGAATGTCGAACGGGTCAACAATGGCGCGCACATAGAGACCTGTTCCGCCAACCAGAATTGCCCGCTTGTTGCGTGACTCGATGTCTTTCAGCACGCTTCGCACCGTTGATTGAAACTCGCTCAACGTGTAGTCCGCACCGGCGTCGACAATGTCGATCATGTGGTGGCGCGCGGCCTGGCGTTCGTGCGCAGTCGGCGTCGCCGTGCCGATGTCCATCCCCCGATAAACCGCCATGGAGTCCGCGCTAACAAGTTCGAATGTGTCGGGAAAGGCTTTGGCAATTTCAATTGCAATGCGCGACTTTCCAGATGCAGTCGTACCAACCAGGCAAATGTGATTTGTCAAGAGGCGAATACCGCGATGCGACGCTTGTGTTTGGCGTCGCGAAGTTTTTCGACCAAGCGACCGCGCAGGAAGTGCGGGGCTGCGCTTTCGATTTCTGCCATCACAAGACTGCCGCCCTTGTAGACGCCGGGAATGTGCACAAGCTTGTTCTGACGGGTTCGACCGCTTGAAACATCTGCGTTGCGCTTGCTCGGGCCTTCGATGAGAACCTCTTCGGTTCTGCCAACGCGCGATTCGTGCTTACGCAGGGCGCTTCTTTCAAGAATCGCGTTGATGCGATTGAAACGGTCTGCGATGACGTCTTCGGGAACCATCAGTTCTGGCGAAAACTCGGCGGCTTCCGTGCCGGGACGTGGCGAGAACCGGAACAGAAACGCGCTGTCATATTCGGCCTCGGCTGCAACCTGGCAACTTGCGAGAAAGTCCTCTTCGGTTTCACCGGGAAACCCAACGATGATGTCTGTGGTCACTGCCAGGTCGTCGATACCGGAACGCGCAGCCGCGAGTTTCTCCAAGTATCGCTCGGCCGTGTAGCCGCGGTGCATGCGACGCAACACTTCATTCGAGCCACTCTGCAGTGGTAGGTGGAGGTGATTGCAAACCTCGGGCGTATCGGCCATCGCAGCAATCGTTTCGGGTCGCAGGTCCTTCGGGTGCGGACTTGTGTAGCGGACGCGTTCAATGCCGTCGATTGCACCGACTTCGCGCAACAGGTCCGCAAACAGCGGGCGCGGGCGCAACGTCTCGCCTGCCGCCCAGATCGCACCGGCCTTGAACGAGTCGCGCGTTTCGGTGCCGCGCAAGTCAACCGTGATGTCGCGACCGTAGGAGTTGACGTTCTGGCCGAGCAATGTGACTTCGGTTGTGCCTTGTTCGGCCAGGTTTGACACTTCTTCGAGCAACTCGCCGAATGGTCGCGAGATTTCCTTGCCACGCACAGACGGGACGATGCAGAACGCGCACTTGTTGTCACACCCGATCTGTATGGTCACCCATGCCGACCACGGAACGTCGCGACGCACCGGCAACGCAGAAGGGAACGCTTCAGCTTCTTCAAAAATCTCAGTTATCGGGCCTTCAAGCTCTGCCCTTTTCAACAGTTCGGCTGCGTTGGCGACGTTGTGCGTCCCAAACACCGCGTCAACCCATGGCGCGCGTTCTTGAACCCCACCCTTGTCCTTCTGTGCCATGCATCCACCCACGGCAATCTGCATGTCCGGGCGCTGGTCTTTTATTGCCTTTAGGCGGCCGAGTTCGCCGTAGAGACGCGTGTCGGCATTTTCTCGAATCGTGCATGTGTTCATGACGACAACGTCGGCTTCCTCTTGGGATTCGGCCGGCGTCATGCCTTCGGCCTCCAACAAACCGGCGATTCGTTCAGAATCGTGCTCGTTCATCTGACAGCCAAACGTCCGGACAAAATAGGTGCGCGACATCGGGCGATGATCCTACCCGCCGCCCACCTCAACCCCGCGCCGACTCACGCCCGTAGAAAGAGCGCGACCTTCGGCCGCGCTCTCTCTGGCTTCGGTATCGGTTTTTCTTTCATTTTTGGGCCCGAATTGCCTCAATTTTGAAAGAAACTCTCCGTCAATCGACGCTCAGGCCACGATGAGCACCGCCACTGATCGAACGATGCCGCCGCCGCGATGCCAATTAAGCCGATTTCGGATCCACAGACCACTGGTAGATCCGTTCGAGGCGATCCAAAGTGACGCGCGGAGTCCTGACAACGTTTTCCCAAGTGAATCGAACGGGTCGCCAACCTGTTGCAGCCATCACGGCGGTTTCGCGAGTCTTGTCGTGAAGTTCCTGATCGGCGTGATGGCTGCCGTCAAGCTCGATAAAAATCTTCGCGTCGCGCCAAACAAGATCAACCCGCGCGATGACGGTTCCGCCTGCCGATGTCACTTCCACTTGTCGTTCCGGCATAGGAATTGCGTCCGAGCTGCGGATCAACTGAACCATTAGTGTCTCGAGAAGACTTTCTGTCGGCGGTTCTGACCTGCCTCGTCGCTCAAGCACACGGCGGATCCGCGGGTTTCCAAATCGGCGCTTCAACAACGCGGCCTCAAGGTCGACGAGTCGAACCAGCCTCTTGCGGAGCGCGGATTCAAGAGCGCATTCCCAAAGATTGTCCGAGACGACTTCGGCGAGGTCGAGCATTGTTTGCAACGCGGAAGTGCAAGGGATGCCGTTGATGTTCGTAATGTGGGCGTCAGGCAGAAAGCGCGTGCGGACCCCTTCAAGTGATGACTTTCGCTGCGTTTGCACACATGCGAACGGCTGACTCACCGAAATGTTGTCCAACTCGTGAAGTGTTGCCGCAAAGGTCCCGAATGCAACGGCGCGTGAAGCGAGCGTTACAGCGGCCGCGCGTTCTTCAATGGTTATCGGATCGGACCCTGCGACGTATGCGCCTTGGCAAACGCGTTGGATCTGTTGTCGCTTTATCTGACGGGTTAGTGATGCTGGCGAGACGCCGGCCTCAAGAGCCTGGCGGGTAGTGAAAGGAATTCGCACGGAGTTGTCTCCTCGCTAAAGGGTTTAGGAGGGCGAAAACTCACCGAGGCGCTGAGCGCAGAAGCTCGATTGGTGCGCGTCGCCCGCCGACGCATGCACCTTTCGAACTGAGTTCAATTATTAGCGCCACCGATAGTGAGGTTGCAAGTGGCGGACCGAGTTTTTTTGTCGTCTGGCCCGTGGTGAAAGAAACTTGCCGTCACTCCTCGCATTCACGCCGACTTTCTTTCACTTTCCGGCCGAATCGCCCCCAAAACTGAAAGAAAAACCGATACCGAAGCCAACTCGCGAGGCGGATTGAGGCCGAGCCGGCCGCTTGGCGGGCCGGGTGAGGGCGGGGCGGGCGGGCCGGGCAGGGGTGGGATGCAACAAACCCCGCGGGGCGGAAGCCGCGCGGGGTTTGTTGTTCAAACAGGCAAGAAGGAAAAGCGGTCAGTCGAGAGTGATGACCTCTTCTGCGGAATCGCCGACATCGAGACCGGCGGCCTTGCGCACCTTTTCGTCAATCTCGACCATGAGCTCGAGATTCTCGGCCAAATACTTCTTCGCGTTCTCGCGACCTTGTCCGAGTTGTTCACCCTCGTAGGTAAACCACGCACCAGCCTTCTTGATGATCTCGCGCTCGACACCAACATCGAGCAAGGAGCCCTCGCGACTGATTCCCTTTCCGTACATGATGTCGAACTCGGCCTGACGGAACGGTGCCGACACCTTGTTCTTGACAACCTTCACGCGAGTGCGGTTACCAACAACCTCGACACCATCCTTAATGGACTCAATGCGACGAATGTCCAAACGCACCGACGAGTAGAACTTCAGCGCACGACCACCCGGAGTCGTCTCCGGAGAACCAAACATGACGCCGATTTTTTCTCGCAACTGGTTAATGAAGATGCAGACCGTATTTGAACGGTTCAGGTTCGCGGTGATCTTGCGAAGCGCCTGAGACATCAAACGAGCTTGCAGACCAACGTGGCTGTCACCCATGTCGCCTTCGATTTCGGCCTTTGGCGTAAGTGCGGCAACGGAGTCGATGACGATGACGTCGAGCGCACCTGAACGAATCAACATGTCGGTGATCTCAAGAGCTTGCTCACCAGTGTCTGGCTGGGAAATCAGCAAGTCGTCGATGTCGACACCGATGGCAGCTGCATAGACAGGGTCCATTGCGTGCTCGGCGTCGATGTAGGCACACTTGCCACCGTTGCGCTGAGCCTCGGCAACCACGTGAGTAGCCAGCGTTGACTTACCCGACGATTCGGGACCGTAGATTTCAACCACGCGACCGCGCGGCAAACCACCTATGCCAAGGGCAACATCTAGCGACAACGCACCAGTTGGAATGGATTCAATTTCCATCTGCGGACGGTCACCCATCTTCATGATGGAACCCTGTCCGAACTGCTTGGTGATTTGGCTCATTGCCATTTCGAGTGCTTTGGCTTGCTCCATTACTTCCCCACTTTCCCGGACTGAACCGGATTGACTCTTGCCGGAGGGCTCCGGCTTCGATGACCTCTTTTGTTGTGCCAACCAAACTACGCAGGGGGTGTGACACTCATTGGCAGGCCCCTTTCCGGCGTTCGGGTTTCACCCTAGCCACGAACAGGCGTTCGCGCACGGATTTCCCGCCCAAACGGCAATCCGAACAGCCAGCCGGCCAGCCAAGCAACCTGAACTAACCCAACAGACGCAGGCGCAGACCGTTAACAAGATGCATCGCAGCGGATTCACGGACATGGCGGCGGTCTCCAACCAAGTCAAGGCGGATCACCTCAACACCGGATTCAACACCGGAAGTCGCACCAGGCAACCCTGCGATGCCACAAAACACCGTGCCGGGTTTCTGCCCCTCTTGGGAATCCGGCCCCGCAACGCCGGTCACCGAAAGACCGACATCGGCATTGAGCGTGTCGCGCACACCCATTGCCATGGCCGCCGCGCAATCTGCCGTCACGACATTGCCGCGCGGAACGTTCAACACATCGAACTTGACCTCGCTTGCATAAGAAACGACACCACCACGAAACCACTTGCTTGCGCCGGCCACATCGGTAACGCGCGACGCAACTAGTCCGCCCGTCATCGACTCAGCAACACCAAGCGTCAGTCCGCGCTCAACCAACAGCGAACCAACAACGGCCTCCATAGTCTGATCATCAACGCCATAAACGCAGCTACCCAACAGACCGCGAACGCGCTTTTCTTCTTCATCGAGTTCGGCGTGCGCGGCTTCAACACTCACATCCTTCACCGTTAAACGCACATGAACGCCCTCGATGCCTCGCGCCAAATAAGCAATGCGCACAAGATGATTAGTGCTGTCAATCTCGCGCACGCGCGCGGCCAACAACTCGCCAATGTGTGCTTCAGACACTCCCCAACAACGCACCGTGCGCACAGCAATTACAGAGTTGGTCTTTGCGCGGCCGGCCAATTCATCCAGCACGACATTTGACAACATCTCGCGCATTTCAGATGGAACACCAGGAACCAAGTACATGACCTTCTCGCCCACTGGGCACACAAGGCCCGGCGCAGTTCCACCGCTTTGACGAATCAGACGCGCACTCTGTGGACGCATTGCCTGACGAAGGTTGGCCTCCGCCATCACGTATGAACGGCGTGAAAAATACTTACGCAAGTCGTCAACAACGGTTTCATCACAAACCAATTGTTCATTCATGACCTCGGCTGCGGCTTCTCTTGTGATGTCATCGTCGGTTGGTCCTAAACCACCCGTAACAATGACTGCATCGGCGCGCGACAACGCGTCTTTCATGGCAGCAACAATGCGTTCGTGATTGTCGCCGACAGCAACACGTCGGAACACGTCAATTCCCCGCCCAGCGAGTTGTTCGCCAATCCAAGTTGAGTTCGTGTCAACCACCGGACCCAACAACAACTCTGTTCCGACGACTAGGACTTCAACATTCACGACTTCGTTGCCGCCCCCGTTGGGTGACCAAAGCGACGTGCATCAACTATGTACTGAACAAACGACCAATACGTGAAACCAACTGCAAACCAGACCGCCGACGTGAAAAGCCAACTGAAATTGGCAATGACACCCGGGATCAAGGCAAGTGCAACGGCGAGCGACTGTGCCCACATCTTGTACTTGCCGGATTGGCGCGCAGGAACACTGACACCCTGTTTCGCAAGCTGCGAACGCCACACCTGCATGCCGACTTCACGCACGGCAATAAGCACGACAGGAATGATCGACACCCAACCCAGCGCTACAAGGGCGAAATAACAACCAAGAACAATGAACTTGTCGCTCAAAGGATCAAGAAACGTACCCACTTTGCTTGTCCCGTAACGTCGCGCAAGCCAACCGTCAATGCGATCGGTGAACGTGACGGCAAAAGAAAACGCCAACACCCACCATGACGGCGCGTACAAGTAGATAACTGCAATTACAACCGGCGTAAGCAGAATGCGCACCAGAGTGACAATGTTCGCAGGCGTGCGATACGTGTGTCGTGAAACGTTCGACGTCATGGTCACGGTTGTGCGGTGAGGTCGGGTCCTGCTGCTCCAGTTATTTCAACAGTGTGGAACTCGCCAACGGCGAGATCTGTAGGCACCTCAATCACTCCGTCGATCTCTGGTGCTTCACGATGACTACGCGCGACGCCAGGCGCGTCGACCAACACTTGCACCGATGTCCCAACCAAACTCGCACGCTTGGCAGCCGTAATGGAATCCTGCAATTCACGCAGCTCTGCCAGGCGTTCGTCGCGCAAACTTGTCGGGACTTCGCCGTCAAGTTTCATTGCATACGTGCCCTCTTCTGGTGAGTATGCAAAGAAACTTGCCCACTCCATCTGAGTTTCTTCCACAAATCGCAACAAGAGGTCGTGGTCTGCTTCGGTTTCACCTGGGTAACCAACAATGAAATTGGAACGGAAGGCTGCCTGAGGCTCGCGAACACGAATGTCGTTCACGCGATTGATGAACCGATCAAAGTCGCCCCACCTGCGCATGCGACGCAGCAGCGGCTTGGAAACGTGTTGCAACGACAAGTCGAAATAGGCAACACCCGTCTTGCAAATGACGTCGATCAAATCGTCACTGAGGTCTGACGGGTAGAGATACAACAAACGCACGCGATCGACCATGTCGTCGATGGCGGAAATGAGATCTGTAATTGAGCCCCTTGCGCCAACATCGGAACCGTACGACGCGAGGTCTTGGGCAATCAGAACAATTTCTTTTGCTTGCAGTTGTTCAACTTCGGCAAGAAGGGACGAGAAACTGCGACTGCGCTGCGGGCCGCGAAAGCTCGGGATTGCACAGAAACCACAGTTGCGATTGCAGCCTTCGGCGATCTTTAGGTATGCCCACGGCGACGCGCTTGGCGGCCGCGTCATGTTCAACAAGTCGAGACGAGGAACCTCTGGCCCCGCGTCAAGAGACAACGGCTTCTTGCCAAGTTGAACAGGAACACCAAAGCCCGCGACCTGATCGACCTCGGGCAATGCGTTGGAAAGTTCGTCGCCGTATCGCTCTGCCATGCAACCCGTAACAACAAGCTTTGCGTCTGGATTGCGGACTTCGGCCATTTGCAGAACGGTGTCGATGGATTCCTCGCGAGCTATGTCGATGAACGCGCAAGTGTTTACGACCACCACATCGGCCTGTTCCGGCGACTCGGCTTCGACCATTCCATCGGCAGCAAAAGAACCCGACAACTTGTCAGAATCGACTTGGTTCTTGGGACATCCGAGTGTCTCTATCCAGTATCGCTGCGGCACCACACCAGACTACTTGGCCGCGGCCTCCAAACAGATTCGAGCGAACACCGAAGCCGGACACCGACACCGATGACCGCACCAGCGAGCACTTATTCGATGCGCAAACCGCCGGTATCGACATTGGCAATGACGGCACGACCGGCAATTCCGTGGCGCTCCATGGCCTGTTCGCCACCACGACGCACCTTTTCGGCCTTGTCTTGCTGGTCGCAAACACCGAGCAGAGTCGGCCCGGCCCCCGACCAGCACGCGCCCGACGCACCAGCCATGACCAAAGCGTCGAGCAAAAGCGCAGCCTCGGGAAACAGCGATGCCCGCTGGCGTTGATGGAGGCGATCGTCCATGGCCTCGGGAACCATCATCGAACCATCACCAAGCGCAGCAATCAGCAGGCCCAAGCGCCCGAGATTGAAAACTGCGTGCTCACGAGAAACCTCGTCTGGCAATTTTCCACGAGCGACGCTGGTTTTGAGCGTGAAGTCCGGAATCAACACCACAAAGGCAAGGTCTGGGTCGAGAAACAGCGGCGTTGCCACCGGCGAACCCGAGACCATGGTGGCCGTGACAAGTCCGCCCGTTGCCGAGGCCGCCGCGTTTTCGCAATGGCCTTCGAATCGCGTAGCCACGGCCAAAGGGTCTTCGGCGCCAGCGGCTGCGGCCGTTGCAACCGCCAGTGCAGCAGAAGAACCAAGCCCGCGAGACATTGGAATTTGCGAGTCAATCTTGATGGACACGCGGTCGTGACCAATCACCTCGCGCGCGACCCGAGCCGCCAAGTGGGTCTCGTCAATTGGCAGGTCAGCGCCTTCTCCGGATGCGGCGATTTCCAGCGATGAAGCGGTCTCAATCTCGACGGTTAGGTAAAAACCAAGGGCTAAAGCAAGGGTGTCAAAGCCCGGTCCGAGATTGGCAGCCGAACCTGGAACCGTTGCACGCATGCAGCCGAGGTTAGCGGAGGCCCAGCGCAACCAAACCCGCAGAGCATCCCACTCCGAAGAGGTTTATACGAATCATGATGCCCTAAACTTTTTCCGTGAGCGGTGGAATGAACGATGCGGTCGACAAGGGTGCCGACGTTGCCAGCAAGGCGGCCGGAAAGGCCGCCGGTGTTGCTGCCGCGCCTGCCGGTCCAGTCGCATCGAAGGCTGCCGAAAAGGCAGTCACCAAGGTCACCAAACCGCTCTTCAAGATTGTGATTCTGATCATCCTCGGAATCTTCTTGTTCAGCATCTTCTTTGTCAGCCAGCTTTTCGTTGTCATGCAGACTCAGCAAGCCTCCGCCTCATGTGCAGTGATGGGTTCGGGCACTTACGTCCCCGGCAAAGCCAGCCCGAACATGAGCATTGTCAAGATCATCGTCGACGTCGGTCGGCAAATGGGCAAGAACGAAAACCAGATCCTCACGGCCCTCGCCATTTCGAAACTCGAATCTGGCCCGCGCAACCTCTACAACACCAACGTCCCCGGCTCTGACAAGTATCCAAACGATGGCGCCGGTCATGACCACACAAGTCTTGGCGCATTCCAGCAACTGTCCGGCGGTGACGGTCGCGACGGAAAACCCTGGGGAACCGACGCGCAACTAATGGACCCAGCTTGGGCAGCAAAGCGCTTCTACGAGAACCTGCAAGTTGTTGATCCCTCGGGATCGATGTCACCCGGTGAAGCCGGTTACGCAACACAACGACCCGCAGACAAGAGCGCGTACATCCGAATCGTCAACGACAACGTCGCAACCGCACGGACGTGGCTTGCACAAGCCGGCACAACCGGCCCGGCAACTACTGACGCAGCACCGGCATCGCTGGACCAAACCAAAGCAGGCAACGAAGCAGCGCGCGCGCAATCGGGCTGGGTGCGCCCGGTTGCGACTAAGTATCCCGTCACTTCAGGCCTAGGGGCGCGTAACGCACCAACTGCCGGCGCATCAACGGACCACAAGGGCGCAGACATCGGCACGCCAATCGGCACCGAAGTCCACGCCGCCAACGCCGGAACGGTCACTGTTGCCGGAGTGCAAGGCGGATACGGAAACGTCATCTATATCGAGCACGGAAAGGACGCACAGGGTCAATCAATTCAAACCCGCTACGGCCACCTCTCTTCGCTCAAAGTCCAAGTTGGTCAAACGGTGACCTCCAACCAGTTGATTGCGCTTTCTGGAAACACCGGCCGCAGCACCGGTCCCCACCTTCACTTTGAAGTCCGCATCAACGAGAACGCCGTTGATCCCATCAAGCACCTCACAAACGCAGGCGCAGTCGACGGAAGCTCGGGCGCAGCATGCAGCCCGGTCGACGGTTCACTAACCGACCCCGGCGTAGGACCGCGCAGCGCCGAACACCACAACTTGACCCCACGCGCTTACAACGTTCGCCAGCTCGTCGACTCGAAGTGGGGATGCCAGGCCAAGAACAACCAGCAACCTTGCATTTCAACAATCGGCGGATACGACCCCAACCACGCTCCGGGATCTGACCACATCACCGGCAACGCCGTTGACATCATGGTCAATACGGCAGGCAAGTTCCCCGATGCCGGCCAAAAAGCACTGGGCGATGAAATCGACAGCTTCTTGCGCACAAACGCAAAGTCCCTCGGCATCAACTACCTCATTTGGTACGGCGGCATCTGGAGTTCGTCAAGAGCCGGTGAGGGCACGCGCCCATACTCGAGCAGCCAGTACGACATCAAGAGTGCGACCGGCGGCCACTTCGATCACGTCCACGTATCGGTGAATACAAACTAGGAAAACGATGAGACTTCCCAACTTTCTGGACCAAATGAACCTGCGGGCCAAGATCATCATTGCGACGATTGTCGGGCTGGTCTTGATCCTTGCATTCGTAATCGTCGTTGCAAGCTTCGGCGCAAAGCAACAGACCAAGGCAGAACAAACACTTGGCGTGCCAACAACCGCAAACACAAGCACTGACCAAACACTTCCCCGACCCACCCCTGAGCAGATTGCAAAAGAAGCGATTGAGGACCAGGAAAGCGGAGGCGGCGACGCATATCTGACAACCACCACCGTTCCCGGGGCGATACACGCAGGCAACGAAGGCACTGTCGAGCCAAGTGGCTTCATCCCGCTTACCCAGTTGCCCAGCGTCTACCCGCGCGTTGCCGGCCAAATGAGCGATGTCGACTACAACCGCGCCAACGCAACAATGATCGACGTCATCAGGGCCAAGAAAACCAACGTGGGTCGGGAAAAGTATCCGAACTATTTCTCGAACACTTCACCAACGCCGGTTCCGATTGTGAACTTCGTCGGAGATTTCGCGAACACCACAACCGTTCCGGGTCAGCCGGGCATGTACCGCACGGTTGTTGTTTGGCACGGCGCAGACGAGACGGGAATCACCTTCAAACAGGTGCGGATTGCAATGTATTCACTGCGTTCGGAAACCGGTGTGTACTCGCCGATCAAGATGAACAACGTGCCATATGACGTGACCCGTTCGGATTCTCTAGTCGACGGCGTCAGCATCACCGGCTGAATAGCTAGTTGCCAATGCCTAGCTAGAAGGCTCGCGCGCTTCGAGTTCTTCGACGGTCATCAACACGGTGCGAGCCTTGGAGCCTTCACTCGGCCCAACAACGCCACGCTGTTCGAGAATGTCCATCAACCGGCCCGCTCTCGCGAAACCAACGCGAAGCTTGCGCTGCAACATTGACGTAGAACCGAGCTTTGAGCGCACAACAAGCTCCATTGCTTGTTCAAACAGCTCGTCGTCATCATCGCCAGCTCCGCCAAAGCCTCCGCCGCCGGACTCGCCGGAGCCAGCGGTAATTGCTTCCTGTGTTGAAGCGTCTTGTGCGGGATCTGAAGGGGCTTGCTTGGCTTGTTTCTGCCAGTGTTCGGCAACCTTGCGAACCTCGTCTTCGCTTACCCAAGCACCCTGAATGCGCTTGGCGAGTCCCCCGCCCTTGGATAACAACATGTCACCTTGACCAATCAGGCGCTCGGCACCTGCCTGGTCAAGAATGACGCGGCTGTCTGCAAGTGACGAAACGGCAAATGCCAAACGTGACGGGATGTTTGCTTTGATGACGCCGGTAATGACGTTGACAGAAGGTCGCTGTGTTGCAAGGACGAGGTGAATGCCAACGGCTCTTGCCATCTGAGCAATGCGGGTGATTGAGGCCTCAACATCGCGAGCGGCAACCATCATCAAGTCGTTCAACTCGTCAACGACGACAACAATGTTTGCCAAACGCGAATAGATGGAATTGCCCTCGTCATCGGTTTCACTGAGATCACCATTGTCGAACGCTTCGTTGTAACCCTTGATGTCGCGAGTGCCGGCTTGGGCAAGCAACTGGTAGCGCTTGTCCATTTCCGCAACGGTCCACTGCAGCGCGTTGGCGGCCTTCTTGGGGTCTGTCACGACTTGAGTCAGCAGGTGAGGAACGCCGTTGTATTGACCAAGTTCAACGCGCTTGGGGTCAATGAGAATCAAACGCACATCGTCGGGCGTGTTGCGCACAAGCAGTGAAGTGATGAGCGAGTTGATGCAGCTGGACTTACCTGCACCCGTTGCACCGGCAATCAGAATGTGCGGCATGGTCGCGAGGTTTTCCATGACCGAGCGTCCATTAATGTCGCGACCAATGCCGACCTCGAGTGGATGACGGGCGTTCATGGCCTCTTCACTCGTCAAGATGTCGCCAAGTGCAACAAGGGCTCGTTCTTGGTTTGGCACCTCGATGCCAATGGCCGACTTGCCCGGAATGGGCGCGAGGATTCTGACGTCGGCCGCCGCCATTGCGTAGGCAATGTCCTTGTTGAGGTTGACGACTTTGGAAACCTTGACGCCCGGCCCAAGTTCAAGCTGGAACTGAGTAATCGACGGACCCACCGTCATACCCACCAAGTGCGCGTCGACGTTGTGTTGTTCGAGGGCTCGCTCGAGAGTCTTTCCAGCGGCCTCGAGAAGTCGACGGTCTACTGACTGCGATTTAGCGCGCTTGAGCAGCGTTGTGCTGGGCAGCTTCCAGTTGGAGTTCTTGTTTGCACTGAGACCCATGTCCAGCTGCTGGCCGGCGGGGACACTGTTGGGCTTGGGAACACTGACCTTGACGGGACGATCGACAGCGGGTTCTGGCTCTTCATCATCCAGCTCCTCGTCGTATTCGTCTTCTTCGTCGTACTCGTCGTCAACAAAGTCCTCTTCGACCTCGTCGTCGTAACCGTCTTCGTAGTCGTCGTATTCCTCTTCGTCCTCGGGTTGGTCGCGCAGGTCGATGACGTCTTGTTCCTTGCGCGCCTTGCGCTCGGCCATTGCGTCGCGGCCCATATCTAGACGCTCACGCGAATATGCCAAGGCGTCGCCAACCGTCAGGCCGCAGCAAGACAACACGGCAACAGCCAACGCGATGACGAGGAGTAAACCGGCACCCCACGGGCCAATGACCGACTGCAAACCGTGACCAACGCCTAGGCCGGTCCAACCTCCGGATGGGCCGACATCGAAAGATGTGGTTGTGAAAGTGCGAGGGCCGTTGAAAAGCTGAATGAGACCGGCGGCTGAAACAATCGCAACCGTCAACCACAACGCAAGGCGAACGACGGTGTGTTCTTCGCGGTAGCGGATCATTTGCGCGCCGGCAACAAGGAATGCAACGGGCAGCACGAAGCGCGTCAGACCGAAAGCGGACTTGGCTCCATCGGCAAGCATTGCCCCCGCCGGACCAAGGATGTCCAGGTAGATGGCTGCAGCGCCGACGATTCCGACCAAGACCAGGACAACGCCCCAAACCTCGGGTGACTGACGCGCAAAAAAATCTTCGATCTGCTCGGTGACCAGGAATCTGGGTTCCGGGGCCCTACGTCTTGACTTGGTTGATTTAGCCACGATCCGTACGACAGTAGTGGCGCGCAGTGACAGCGTGCTGTCTCCTGGCGACCAAAAAGTCAGCTTTGCGGGTTCGTTGTCGAGCGGGTTGGCTGGTCAGCCGAGTTAAGGGAAATCAGACTTCCATGACGACTGGCACAACCATTGGGCGCCTGGCTGTCCGCTTGGCGACGAACGAGCCAAGTGACTTACGAGCGGTTCGGCGGACGGCCTCGATGTCGCGAATTGCCGTGTTGTCCAATTCGGCCAGTTTCTCGGCAACTGCCTTTTGCGCCTCTTCAACCAGGTCGCCTTGTTCGGGTTCGTAGACCCAACCTCTTGTGAAGACTTCTGGTCCGCTGACAATCTCGCCGTGGCTGGCGTCGATCGTGACAACAACCATGACAACACCTTCTTGAGCGAGGATCTGACGGTCGCGCAATACGCCGGTGCTGGAATCAGACGTGGAGCCATCGACAAACAGGTAGCCGCTCGGTACCTCACCGGCAAAGGCAATGCCGTCGTCACTTAGCTCGACGACGTCGCCGTCTTCGCACAGCAAGACATTGGATGCGGGAACACCCATCTCCATGGCCACGCGACTGTGATGCGTGAGGTGACGGAACTCCCCGTGAACCGGAATGAAGAACTCAGGAGAAGAAACGTTGATCATGGTCTTCAGTTCGTCTTGGCGAGCGTGACCACTGGCGTGCACGGGCGTAAGGCCCGAGTGAATGACCTCGGCCCCGCGACGGTAAAGGCCGTCAATGACCTTGCCAACGCTGGACTCATTGCCCGGAATCGGGTGTGAACTGAGGATTACGACATCGTTGTCACCCAGCTCCAACCATTTGGACTGGCCAGACGCCATGAGTGTCAGAGCCGACATCGGTTCACCCTGTGAACCGGTTGAAATGATGCAGACCTTGTTGTCTGGATAGTCCTTGATCTTTTCAATCGGAACTAAGGACGACTCTGGAACATGCAACAAGCCCATCTCGCGCGCCAACGCAACGTTCTTGCCCATTGAACGCCCAAGGGTTGCAATAACGCGACCATCGGCAATGGCTGCATCCATCACCTGCTGAACGCGGTGCAAGTGACTGGCAAAACAAGTGACGATGATTCGCTGACTGCGGTGTTTGCGAATGACATCGTTCAACACCTCACGCACGTTTGCTTCTGAATTGGTGCGCCCGGGCTCTTCGGCATTGGTGGAGTCACTAAGCAACAGACGAATGCCCTGCTCGCTGGCAATGCGCCCGATTGCCTTCAATTCGGTGCGACGACCGTCAATTGGCGTGAGGTCAAGCTTGAAGTCACCGGTGTGAAGAATGGTTCCCTGCGGAGTGTGCAGAGCAACGGCAAATGCGTGTGGCACAGAGTGCGTAACCGGAATGAACTCAACATCAAACGGGCCAATCTTGCGACGCTCGCCGTCTTTGACCGCAATGAACTCTGTGCGATCTGTGAGCTTTGCCTCGTCAATCCTGTTGCGCGCCAGGTTGAGTGTCAGCTGAGAGCTGTAGATCGGAAACGAAATGTCGCGCAGCAAATAGCTGAGCGCACCCATGTGGTCTTCGTGGCCGTGGGTGATGATTGCAGCCTCGACGCGGTCTGCATTTTCGCGAAGGAACGTGAAGTCGGGAAGGACCAGGTCGACGCCCGGCATGTCGATGTCGGGGAACATCAGACCGACGTCGATAATCAAGAGGCGGTCAGCAACCTCGACCACTGCACAGTTTCGCCCGATTTCGCCGAGCCCACCGAGAAAAATGATACGGACATTGCCGACGGAGTCACGAGGTGTCATTGGCGCCCACGCTACCCCGCACAACCCACCTGCCGGGCTTGTAGGGTCAGCGCCATGGGCCGTGCCGATTCTGAACGCCGTGAACCGCCTCGCCCGAGGCGCCATGAACACAGTGAACGCGACGTCCGAAGGCCCGACCGTTTCGAAGACAGCCGTAACGAGTACGACCAGCGCGACAACGACAACGACGACTACGAATACGACGAACACCACAACCCGCTACTGCCCCACTGGGCGCAATGGGCGCCCAGCAAGGCAAAACTTTGGCTGGCGCTTGGTCCAATCATTGCCATTCCACTGATCATCAACCCGGTCATGTGGGTGGGTCGCCCTTGGATGACAGCTCATGCACCTTGGCTGCTGATCATGTGCAGCAACAAGGTTGTCTATTTGGCGCTGGCAGCTACCCAGATTTCGGCAATTGTCTATTACGCCATTGCGATCATTCGCCGGTTGCTTTTCGCGCCGTGCTACTTCTTCATCGGCAAGTGGGCTGGTGACACGGCCCTCGATTACCTCGCCGATTCGTCACCATCGGCAGCCGCAACACTTGACCGCTTTCGTCGCTGGTTTCCAACAGCCGGTCCGTTGTTGATCATGTTCTACCCGTCACCAATTGTGCGCCTGCTGGCTGGTTCGTCATCCATGAAGTTCTCGACCTTCGCCATCTTCGAAGTCATTGGAGCAACGTCGGTCGCCATTGCTGTGCGCACTCTTGCCATGCAGTTTCCCGAACAAATGGACGCAATCATTGATTTCATCACGCGCTACACCTGGCAATTGACCATTGCTTCAATCGTGTTGGTGATTGTCACCGGAATCGTCAAGGAAGCAATCAAGCCTTCCAGGCAGCGCGCACAGAAGTTCCATGAACTTGAAGAGGCGGTTGAGGCCGGAATCGAGCGCGAGGAACACCATCGGCGACGAGACAGACACGATGGGCGCTAGCCGGGCCCTGCCGACCTCAGATGACCCGGTGATTGTTTCGTCATCATCAGACCAGGTCGAGAACAAGCCGCCCAGCAAAACCGATGCACCACGCCAGCAGCTGAACAACGTTGACCTGCTGCGCGGACTTGCCGCACTCGCCGTGCTGATCTGGCACTACCGACACTTCGGCGCGCCCTCAGACACCGAAGGCGCTCCCGGCACTTTTGTTGAAAGCCTTCCGTTTCAATCGCTAGCGCCAGCCGTCTATGAACACGGCGCGTTGGCCGTTCAGCTTTTTTGGTTGCTGTCGGGCTTCATCTTCTTCTACGTCTACGCGAGCAGGCGCAACCTTGGCTTCCGCGAGTTCGCAGTTAACCGCTTCTCACGCCTTTACCCGTTGCACTTCATCACCTTGATTGCCGTCGTTGTCCTGCAGTTCGCAAACCTTCACATAGCTGGTCACGCGCAGATCTATTCCGAAAGCACACCGCTCAACTTCTTGCTCAACGTGTTGTTCTTGCAAGGGTGGTTCTTTGGTCAAGCGGGACTGACGTACAACGGACCAACGTGGTCTGTGTCGATTGAACTAGCCGCCTATGCCATCTTCATTTTAGCGGTTCGCCACTTTCGAGCAAGGGCTGCCTTCTTTATCGGCTGGTTCTTGGTTTCGCTGTGGATCTATCGCACGACCGATCCCGAAACCTTCCCGGCGTTTTTCGCGCAATGTTCAATGCTGTTTGTCGTTGGCGGATTCATTCAAAAAGCGCTCTTTGCGTTACGCGGTTCGTGGCAATTGATCATCAGCACTGCACTCGGCGTCATCGGCTTTGCCGTTGCCGTTGTCATTGCCATGCAACGCGAGGAACTGAAAGATTCGATTGCGACCGTCATGTGGGTACTTTTCCCATCGGCGCTGATTGTCGCCGCGTCGCTGGACCGCTTGGGATTGTCGGCAAACCGTCTCGGAAGGTTCTTCGGCAACATCACCTATGCGTCGTATCTGATTCATGTCCCGTTTCAGCTGTTGCTCTTGCTCGTATTAGACGCGACACACACCAGCAGAACTGTTGCCCAAACGCACTGGTTCTTCATCATGTTTATGGCCGGAGTCGTGCTGCTTTCGACCGCCACCTATCGCTACATCGAAATACCAGGAAAGCGCTGGACCAAAAGGCTATTGACCAAGTAGCCAATCTGCCCGACCGGTTCTTGCGACTACTGACTAGAGATCGAGTACGGCGTCGAGGCCAACGGAGACACCGGGCGACAACTGCTTGAAGCTGCGCAATGCCAGCAGTGCACCATCTACAAAAGACGTGCGGCTGAAGGAATCGTGGCGGAGCGTCAGCAATTGGCCTTCACGACCAAAGATGACTTCCTCGTGGGCAACCGCGCCAGGCAAACGCACCGAGTGCGTTGAGACCCCCGCAACTCGTTCGCCTCTGGCGGGTGGTTCGTCTGACGCGTTGTCAGTCTTTGTTGAAAGTGCTTGCGCGATTCGCTGCGCAGTCAACTTTGCCGTGCCTGAAGGGGCGTCGAGCTTTTGTGCGTGGTGAGTTTCGATGATCTCAACACCATCGAAATACTTTGCGGCCGCTGCGGCAAAGTGCATTAACAAAACGGCACCGATGGCAAAGTTCGGAACAACGAAACAACGCGCGTTGAACTCCTTGAACAAGTCATCAAACGCATCAAGCTCTGCCGCCGACAAACCCGTCGCACCGCAAACGACGTTGACGCCATTGGCAGCGGCCCAAGGCAGTGTTTCGCGCGCGCCGTCTGCACTGGAGACCTCGAGAATTACATCGCAGCCTGACAACACGTCTGGCGCTTGGCCTCGCGACTTTGTGCAAACGATTTCCAGATCTTCGGATTGTTCGACGGCGGCGACAATCGGCGTGCCTAGCTTGCCCTGGTGGCCACTGACACCGATTCGCACGGTTCCACTTGTTGTCACTTATGCCACCGCCACGGTCTTCTTCTTGGCCCGTAGTTGATCATCAACCGGGCCGACAACTGCGACGTTGGGCTCAACCGAGAAGCATTCTCGCGCGATTGCCTCGACTTCATCGACTGTCACCGCTTCAATTCGCCGCGTCACTTCAGAGACATCAAGCACGCTGCCGTGTTGCAATAGCGAACGGCCAATTCTGCTCATTCGAGACCCGCTGTCTTCCAGATTGAGCACGGTGTTTGCATGGAGGTTGCGTTTTGCAAGCTCGAGTTCTTGAGCGGTTATGCCACCTGCAGCAGCCTTGTTCAGCTCGGCCAACAAGACCTCGTACGCCTCGGCAACACGTTCAGGCGCAGAGCCCAAGTAAACGCTCATCGAGCCCGTGTCGTCATACGGCGTAAAAGAGGAAAAGACCGTGTAGGCCAGTCCGCGTTGTTCACGAATGGACTGAAACAAGCGGCTTGACATTCCACCGCCGAGAATCACGTCGAGCAATGCAGACGCATAACGCTTCTTGGAATGGCGGTCTACCGCAGGAAACCCGACAACCAAGTGAGCCTGATCGGTTGGTCGATTATTGACAACGCGCACACCCGTTGCAGGCGTTGGCGCAACACGGTCCGCGCGCGGCGATCCTTTTCGCGATGCAAAACAACCTTGCAGTTGCTCAACGAATCGATCGTGGTCCAGATTTCCTGCCGCAGCAACAACCATGTTGGCATCGACGTAGTGACGCGAAAAGAACGTCCGGATGTCTTCTGGCGTCATGTCCATGATCGCTGCTTCGTCACCAAGAATCTCGCGTGACAACGGGTGACCTTCATAAACAGCGGTGTCGTAGATCTCGTGAACAAGATCACCTGGCTCGTCGCCGCGCATGAGGATTTCTTCAAGAACGACGTTGCGCTCGGCGCCAATTTCATTGGGATCAAACGCGGGGTTCGACATGATGTCGCAGAGGACCTCTAAGCCAACGCCGACTTCTTGTTGCACAACGCGAACGTAAAAAGCAGTGAGCTCCTTCGTTGTGAAGGCGTTCATGTCGCCACCCACGCGATCAATTGAACGAGCAATGTCGAGTGCGGAACGCGACGTTGTCCCCTTGAACAACAAGTGTTCTAAGAAATGCGACGTTCCCCAATCGGCATCGGTCTCGTCGCGCGAGCCCGTACCAACCCAAAAACCAATTGCTACAGATTCCACATTCGGCATTTTCTCGGTGACAACACGCAAGCCATCACCGAGGATTGATGTCCGAATCAAAATGGAGTCCTAGCGGCGACGCGAGTTACGACGCGGTCCGCGGTTGGAACTTGGGTTCTCTGGACGTCCTGCCGGACCGAGGTCACCAAACTCTTGAGCGGCTTCGGCGTCCCAAGCGTCCTCAAAGGAAACCGCAGAGCCTTGGCTGGAGTCGTCAGCAGTTGCCGTCGCGGTGGCTGCACCACTCGAACTTGGTTGGGCGTCGGTGTCCTGGTCTGGACGAGCAAAACCTTCACCGGTCGGCGTGAGAACAACCTTTCCGGCAGGGTCAATCTCGTCGACGCGAACATCGATGGTCTGACCGACTTCAAGCACGTCTTCGACGCGCTCAATGCGCTTGCCCGCACCCAACTTGGAAATGTGAACCAGACCGTCACGACCAGGAAGGATGTTTACAAATGCACCAAACTTGGTGATTGTGACGACCTTGCCCGGGTAGGTGACGCCCACTTCAGCCGAAGGCGGGTTGAGGATCTGCTCGATGCGAGTGCGCGCATCGTTTACTTGCGAGCTAACAGATGAACCAATGGTCACAATGCCCTTGGTTCCGTCGTCGTCGATGCTGATGTCTGCACCCGTGTCCAACGTGAGTTGGTTGATGACCTTGCCCTTCGGCCCAATGATCTCGCCGATGCGATCCATTGGGATTTCGAAGCTGACAATCTTTGGAGCAGTTCCCTGAACGTCTTCGCGTGGTGCGGCAATTGCAGCAGTCATCACGTCGAGAATTTGCAGACGTGCTTCCTTTGCTTGCTGAAGTGCTGCTGCCAACACGTCGGCCGGAATGCCGTCGATCTTGGTGTCCAGCTGAAGTGCAGTAACGACTTCGCGCGTTCCGGCGACCTTGAAGTCCATGTCGCCGAATGCGTCTTCGTCACCCAAGATGTCGGTGAGGGTTGTGTACTTGCCTTCTGCGTAAACAAGACCCATTGCAATGCCTGCAACTGGAGCCACGATTGGCACGCCAGCGTCCATCAACGAAAGTGTCGAACCACAAACAGACGCCATAGAGGTTGAACCGTTTGACGACATGACATCGCTAACAACCCGGTACGTGTACGGGAACTCTTCTTGTGGAGGAATGACCGGGAAGAGCGCGCGTTCGGCCAACAAGCCGTGACCAATCTCGCGTCGCTTAGGCCCACGCATTGCACCAGGCTCGCCCGTCGAGAACGGCGGGAAGTTGTAGTGGTGCATATAGCGCTTTGAGGTTCCAGGCGTGATTGTGTCAATCAGCTGGTCCATCTTTGGCATGCCCAACGTTGAAACGTTGAGCACCTGTGTTTCACCACGCGTGAAGATGGCCGAACCGTGTGCGGTTGGCAGCACGCGGACTTCGGCGGAAAGCTGGCGAATGTCTTTTGGACCGCGACCGTCAATGCGGGCGCCCTCATCAACAATGCGCTTGCGCACAATCTTCTTGGAAAGACTCTTGATTGCAGCCTTGATTTCGCCGTCACGCTCTGGAAAGCGGTCGGCCAACTCGGCCTTTATCTTGTCGCCAGCTTGGGCAGCAGCGTTGTTGCGCTCTGTCTTGTCCTTGGTGGTCAAAGCCGTTGTCAACGACGAGGTGCCGACTTCGCTAACGGCGTCGAAGACGTCGTCGCTGTAGTCCTTCTGCAATTCGTATTCCATGGTTGGCTTCTTGCCGCCGACTTCGGCAACCAAGCGGTTCTGAAGTTCGCAGGACTCTTTGATCCACTGCTTTGCGGCTTCGAGGCCCTCTGCAAGTGCGTCTTCGTCAAGCTTGGCAGCGCCATCTTTGTAGTAAGTGAAGCTGCGCTCGGTTCCACCGGCTTCAACCATCATGATTGCAACATCGCCATTGTCGAGAACTCGACCGGCTACGACCAACTCGAAGGTGGCGTCGTCGCCTTCTTCGAATGTTGGGTGCGGAATCCACTGGCCGTCCTTGTTGTATGCAATGCGGACCGCGCCGATCGGGCCTTCGAAAGGAACCGACGACATTGACAACGCGGCCGAAGCTGCATTGATTGCCAGAACGTCGTGAGGGTTCTGCTGGTCTGCACCAACAACAGTGACAACAACATGTACGTCGTTACGAAAACCGTCAGGGAAGCTTGGACGAAGCGGACGGTCAATCAGACGAGCGGTGAGAACGGCTTCGTCTGAGGCCTTTCCTTCGCGCCGAAAGAACGAGCCGGGAATGCGACCTGCTGCGTAAGTGCGCTCCTCGACATCGACGGTTAGTGGGAAAAAGTCAATGCCTTCACGCACTGAGCGAGAAGCCGCGACGGTTGCAATGACAATCGTGTCTCCAATGCGACCGACGACCGCACCATCGGCCAGCTTTGCAAGCTTGCCGGTTTCAAATGTCAGTTCGCGATCGGTCTTTGAGATTGGACCGGTAACCGATGTGGTTCCAAGGGACGAGGCCATTTGGCACTCCTTCTGCCCCACTGCTTGGGGCGACTATTGGGTCGTTCCGACTCAGTTCCCAGTTGACGGCTTCCGAATGCGACTCGGTAAACCCTCGACTGGCAGCTGAACCCTCAGACGACCGATTGGATGTTTGTTGCCTTAAACAAAAGAGCTGCCCGCTAAGGCAGCTCTTTTGCTAACTAGATCTTTTCTTAACGGCGAAGGCCGAGTTTTGCGACAAGTGCGCGGTAACGCTCAACGTCGTTCTTCATCACGTAATTGAGAAGACGGCGGCGGCGACCAATGAGCATCATCAAACCACGACGGGTGTGGTGATCGCCCTTGTGCACCTTGAGGTGCTCGGTCAGGTGGCTAATGCGGCTTGTAAGCAGGGCAACTTGGACCTCTGGCGAACCCGTGTCGGTCTCGTGCGTCCGGTGCTTTTCGATGGTTGCGGACTTTTCACTCATGTCGGCTTGAGAGACTAGCAGTCCAGCTGGGGTACCGGCAGCTAGGGCTCGTCCCTATTTGTTCGCAAGCATGCGCTGGGCAGCTGCCGTGTCTTCAGCCATCTTCTTGACCAAGGCCTCGACGGAGTCGAACCGCTCCTGACCGCGAATGCGGTGGGTAAAGCGGACTCGGGCGTTTTGTCCGTATAGGTCGCCCGAAAAGTCGATGAGGTGCACTTCGAGCAACTGATCGCCGTTGTCGTAGAACGTTGGCCGGGTTCCAAGCGAAATGGCGGCCGGATGCTCCTTGCCGTCGGGCGAACTGTAGGTCCCCGCATAGACGCCATCAGCCGGCAACTTGATGGTCGACGGAATGTGGATGTTGGCTGTTGGATAGCCCAGCTCTCTACCGCGTCCGTCACCCATGATGACGAGACCTCGCACCTCATGAGGTCGACCCAACATGACCGCAGCGTCTTGGACGCGGCCCTCGTCCAGCGCCGCACGAATGGCGGTTGATGAAACAACGACATCGTCAACCATGACGACAGCCGGTTCAATGACCTCAAAACCCTTGGACTTCCCAATCTCATCAAGCATCTCGGCATCGCCACGGCGGCCACGCCCGAAATGGAAGTCGTGCCCAATGACAATTGCTCGCGCACCAAGGCGATCAATCAGCACCTCGTCAATGAAGTCCTCGGCCTCTTCTTGGGCGCGAGCCTCATCAAACGGGACCACCAAGGTGTAATCAACGCCGGTTGCACCAATCAGCTCAAGCTTTTGATCGAGGTCGGTCAGCAGCGGTGGTGCGGATTCCGGGCGCACCACCGATGCCGGGTGACGGTCAAAGGTGATGACGGCCGACGCACAGTCAAGGTCTTGTGCGCGACTGATCACTTGGCGGATCAAGCTGCGATGCCCAATGTGAAGCCCGTCAAATGCACCAATGGTGATTACCGAGCCACGCTCCGGACGGTCCGCCGACGGTTCCGCCGCGGCGCCGTCGGGCAGGTGCCTGAGTTCACCTTGTTTGGACTGAGCTTGGAGTACGCGCACAAGAAAAACCTAACCCCCGCTGGCGACCTGCGTTGGAAGCGTGACCCGCGACGCCAACACGTTGCCGCGGCGCTCATAGATCGCACGCAATTCACCCGACTCGTCGACCATTGCATAGGGACCCGCGCCCAGCTGTGCGAGTTCTGGGAAGTCCCCAACAGTCAATCGGGCGCCATTCGAAATGCGTTCGGCAGTAGAAGCATCGAGCGACAGAGAGTCCAGGTGCGCAACCATCTGCGCCGGTGTTTTCAACTGAAGAATCCACTCGTCTATCGAAATATCAAGGGCAGCCTGACGCACGGCGCTGTCGACGTGAAATGGACCAATGGCCGTACGGCGCAGGTTTCTGAGGTGTGCACCGCCGCCCAGCGCGCTACCAATGTCTGCAACAAGACTGCGGATATAGGTTCCGGTTGAAACCGTTGCGGCAACGTTGAACACGCCTTTGCTGGTAGTCGGCAGCACCTCAAGGCTGTGAATGGTTGCGGGGCGCGCCTTGCGTTCGACCTCGATCCCCTGACGAGCAAGTTCGTGCAGGCGCTTGCCTTGCACCTTGATTGCACTGACCATTGGCGGAACCTGCAGGATCTCGCCCACAAAACCCGCTGCTGCCTCGGCAACGCGAACTGGCGAAACACCTGACATGTCAAAAGTCTCAACGACATCGCCTTCGTCATCAAGGGTTGTTGTTGTCGTGCCAAGCACCATCTCGCCCACGTATGACTTTGTAAACCCAGAGGTGAAATCGATCAAGCGCGTTGCAGAGCCAAATGCCAACAGCATCAGGCCGGTCGCACCGGGGTCGAGGGTGCCCGAGTGGCCAATTCGCTTCTGATTGGCGCTACGGCGGGCCTTTGAAACAACACCTTGTGACGTAATGCCGGTTTCCTTGTCGACCAGCAATAAGCCATTAACGCTCATCGCGCGTCAGACGAACTCTGCTGTTCATTGGATTCCGAACCGGTTTCATCGTCATTGCTGATCATCGGCGGAAGGTTGCGAATGACCGAGTCAATGCGTTGGCCCTCAATAACTCCCATATCTGGGGCGAAACGAAGCTGCGGAGTGTGCTTCATTGAAGAACTGCTGCCGATTTCCTTCTGCAATGCCACGCGGTGTTCTTCCAGCGCAGCGGTAACTTCTTCAAGCGAGGCGTCGGTGTCCAACGCGGAAAAGTAAACGGTGGCGTGGCGAATGTCGTCTTCGGTGTCTACTGCGGTGACGGTCACCAGATTGAGACGCGGGTCGTCGTCTTCGATCCTTTCCAGCGCCGTTGCAATGACTTCGCGAAGGACCTCGTTAATGCGCGCACTGCGCGGGTAGCGGTGCGTGCTTTGTTGTTTTCGCGTGCGGCTCATCTGGTGTCTCCTCCCCTTTGGGGCACTCAAGTGGCGTCAATCCTAAGCGAACCCATTACCCACCCCATGCCGATACCGTGTAGCGCGTGAGTATTCCGTGGCGCGACGACGACCAATTCGACACGGCCACCACCGCAGGTGAAGGCCAGGTAACCATTCTTGATGGCTATTGCTTTGCCATCTCGGCCGCCACCGGCGATGTGGACCCCGGGAAGGCCATGGGGGTTTTCGTTTCCGACACTCGCTACTTGTCTCAATGTCAGTTGCGAATCAACGGTGCGACACCAGTGTTGATCGACGCGCAAACACCCACTCCGTTCAGTTCTGTGCATCGCGCAATTGTCGAAGTGAAAGACGACGAAGACACGGTCACTCAGATTGGTGTTGAACGTCGTCGCTATGTCGGCAATGGAATGCGCGAAGACCTCATCTTGCGCTCCGGTGCTCTGCAGCCAATTGACATTGAAGTTTCGCTACACGTGGCTACCGACTTTGCAGACCCGTTCCAAGTCCGTCAATCACGTGCGCCAGGCTTTCACGACGAAGTACGCATCAGACGCTCCGATGACCGCTTGGAGTTTCACGGCGACATGAACGGAAACCGCTCAACACGCGTTACTTGTAGCCGTCAAGCGGACTTCCGAACCGACGGTGTGCACTTCAGCTTTACTCTTGAGCCCAATGAAAACTGGTTGACCAGCATTCAGATCACACCGATCATGGACGGCGCCGAGCTTGACCCCGACCACCCGCTGGCGCTTCCCGTTGAACAAAGTGCGCCACACAAGCGTTTGGAAAGTTGGCGCAACGACACCACAACCCTGTCGGCGCACTCCGAAAGTCTTGTTGACCTTGTTGCGCGCAGTTCTGCAGACCTTGCAGCGTTGCGCATTCCAGACCCCGACGTGCACACGCGTTACCTGGTTGCGGCAGGTGCTCCTTGGTACATGACTCTGTTCGGTCGCGACTCTCTCTTGACTGCATTCGCCGCATTGCCAGTTGCCCCCGACCTTGCCCAAGGTGTTCTCCACGCACTTGGGCGCCTGCAAGGAACAAAGGAGGACCCAAGCTCGGAAGAACAACCAGGCAAGATCCTTCACGAAGTCCGCACAGGTTCGGGTTCGTCGCTTTCGCTCAACAACGCCTACCGCTATTTCGGAACCATCGACGCCAGCCCGCTGTTTGTCATTGTTCTTGGCGAGGCGCGCAAGTGGGGTTTGAGCGATGAAGACCTGCAGCAACTGCTCCCCTGCGCAGACAAGGCGCTTGCTTGGTGTGAAGAGTATGGCGACCGCGATGGCGACGGCTTTGTTGAGTACCTACGCAGCGGCGACAACGGCTTGTTGAACCAGGGTTGGAAAGACTCCTCGTTTGCCATGGCCAACGCAAAGGGCGAAATAGCTAGTGGATCAATCGCGTTGAGCGAAGTGCAGGGATACCTCTACGGCGCCTACATGGCACGAGCCGAAATCGCCGAACAAAGCGGCGACGACGAAAAGGCCGCGGAGTGTCACAAAAAAGCCCAAGTCCTCAAAGAGCGATTCAACGAAAAGTTCTGGATGCCCGAGCGCGGCTTCTATGCAATGGCACTTGACGGCAACAAGAACCTCATCGACTCGACATCGTCAAACGTCGCACACTGTTTGTGGACCGGGATCATTGACGAAGACAAGGCACCCGCGGTTGCCGCCATGTTGCTGAGCGACGAGATGTTCAGCGGTTGGGGTGTGCGCACGATGGGCTCTGACATGGGCGCATATGACCCACTCGCGTATCACAACGGTGCTGTCTGGCCGCATGACAACGCAATCGTTGCGGCCGGTTTGATGCGCTACGGCTTTGTTGAAGAGGCCCAGCGCGTTGTCGCCGCAGTTGTCGACGCGGGAACGGCTTTTGGTGGGCACCTGCCGGAGATCTATGGCGGACAACCCCGCGGAGACTCCGAATGCCCGGTTGAATACCCAACCACCTGCTCCCCTCAAGCGTGGGCCGCTGCCACCCCGTGGTGGATGCTGCGCACGCTGCTGCGCCTTGAAGTCGATGCGCCGCGCAACACCGTTCGTTGCAATCCGGTTTTGCCCGAACACTTTGGAGACCTAAGAGTCGTGAAGCTGGCTTATGGCGGTCATCGAATCACAATTGATGTTGAAGACGGTGAAGTTCACATCTCCAACCTTCCCGAGGGCGTTCGTCTGTCGGCGGGACGTCGAGACTGAACAGCCGGCTAAAAACCCCTCGCAGTATCGATACTGGCGCCCTCAAACTCCCGTGCGCCTGCGTCGCCAAGTGCCGTAGCAAGCATTGTGCGATCCCTGATGTCCAACGGGCTTGGGGCTGACGCAACACCAAGAGAATTCAGTTCGCCAGCAGCCTCGTTAACTACTTTCTCGAGTTCTCCAAAACTGCGACCCGTGATTGGTTTCAACAGCACGCTGCCGAACAGTTGCTCCAATTGATCGCCCTCGCAAACCGTCCTTCTTGGTCGGTCAAAAACCATGTAAGAACCCCTGCCCGTAAGTTCAAAGCGAAAAGGAATCTCACACAAGAACGCTGCTGAAGCATCCGGCGAAATTCTCTGCGCGAAAATGATTCGTTCGGGCTTGGACCAAAAGTCGATGAAACTGATTCTTGGCAGGATCGGGGGGCGCTTCTTAATAACTACGCCGCTGCGGTCTCTTGCAGTGACGACTGGAGCCCGTTTCTGGGAAACGGATCGCGAGTTAGCAATCTCGATCTGCGGATTGCGCTCAACAATCCTCAGAGCAGAAACCAGATGAGCAATGACCGGGCTCTCGGTCATCTTGCTGTTCGATGGCAACGCGTACCTCTCGTCGCCTTTGGTCAACATGGACCCATAGCGCCGAGGCTGCGCCGCCAACAGTGCGTCTGGATCGAAATTGGCTTCCTTCGGGTAATCAGTAAGCACCCACTTATGAGTGAGCGTCCTCATCCACGCCTGGGCAGGACGGCGCTGAATGCCTTCTGCGGGATCAAGATAAGTACGCAGACCTCGAATACTTGCAGCCAGGATCTGGTCATGAAGGTGGAGATTCGTCACCTCGTTCTCACTGAGAGCATCACGCATTGACGAGGCGTGCTGCTCCAGACTTGGATCACTAAGCGCCTCGAGAAGTTGTTCGACATTGGACCGCTTTTCCGGCACGCCTTGGATCCGGCCGCCACGCGACTTCGCCACAGAGTGGTTCAGTTGGTCCATTTCGTGCGCGCCGCGCACCATCTCGAAAATCCATCGATCGGCAAACGTTATTCCGGCTGGAGGTTTTGCCGATTTGGCAGGCTTCCTTGATGAATCAAACTGCTCATCAAAGGCAACAGCGCGTTGACGGATCGAGTTGAGGATCCTTACGACTGGCCTGTCGTCACTGGCTTTGCGGGTAACAGAGCTACGTGTTGGACTTGAAGTACTGCGTTTAACCACGCGCAAAAACTATCGCGACAAATGAACACGACAAACCGGACTACGTCGTGCAACACGCCTCGGGACTCTGCCCGAGGGCAGTCCTATACGAGTGAGTCTTGGGTCTCTTCGACTACTTCGTCGGTGACGACTTCGCCACGCGCCGCACGCTTGACCGCACGCCAGAAACCGGCACGAGCCGCGTACTTGGTGTCACGGTCCAGCATGGTTTCATCCAGCAACCGCTGAGTGGTCATCAAAAGCTGAACGTCAAGTTCCTTTGGAATGCGCGGGGCCATCTGGACCAAGCCCATGAGTTCGTCTTGTGACGAACGAGCCGCCCATGACAACGCAAACTGCTCACCGGCTTGCTCGCCGTCTTGCGCAGTGTCGTGAACTGCCATCTCCCCTGTATCGGGAGCAGCCGAAATGTACTGCGACCAAAAATCGGTCTTCAACACGATGTGGTCATCGGCTTCGCGGATGAGGGTTCCAGACTGGTTGCGTCCTGCAACGGCTTCGACGCCAACAATGGTGACGTGCATGCCAAAGTCCTGCGCCTCGATCATTCCGTCGAGAAGATCGTCGTCGCCACCGAGCAGATAAACGTTTGCCACGGCACGCTCACGGGCAAGGCGCACCAAGTCGCGATAGATCAAAGAGTCAACGCCCTTTTGTTGACCGCGAGTCAGGCGACCAAGGCGGATCTTGACGCCGGCGAGGTCAGCAATGCGCAGCTGTTCAAAGGTTGGAACGGCATCTGGCGCTGCGTCGTACCAATAAGTACGCAACACAGGCATGTCTGCGTCTTCTTCAACCATTGATGCAAGGTCGCCAAGCATTGCTGCGTAGTCACACTGAATCATCGCGCGATTCTTTGTGTTGCAAACGAGCTTGCCGCCCTCGGCTAGCAAGTGGCCAGCGTCGATGAGAATTGCGCAACGATCCAAGATAACTCCCCTGGTATTCAAATAACGCGCCCGAAGGTAGCCGGTCGCATTTCATAGAAAGTGGACACCGCCCCCATCGGCACTGCAGGCGGGCCCTTTAGTAAGTACAAAAACAAACCGCCCGGGTTGCGGACGGTTTGTTCGTTACAAGCTCGATTGATCACTATTACACCCGGATCAGGTGCGTTCGATCTCTCGCTCTTCATAAGTTTCGATGACGTCGCCTTCCTTGAGGTCTTGGAAGTCGGTGAGGCCGATACCGCACTCGAAGCCCTGCTGGACTTCACGCGCATCGTCCTTAAAGCGACGCAACGACTGAATGGCGCCCTTCCAAATGACGGACCCTTCACGAAGGAATCGAACCTTGGAACCACGCGTGATGACACCGTTGGTGACGTAGCAACCAGCGATTGCACCAATGCGAGGCACGCGGAAGATTTCGCGCACTTCGGCATCGCCTGTGACGACTTCTTCGAACTCTGGCGCGAGCATTCCCAACATTGCCTTTTGCATGTCTTCGATGACTCGGTAAATGACTTCGTAAGTGCGGATCTCGACACCGAGACGTTCTGCCAACTCGCGAGCCGCACGGTCAGGACGCACATTGAAACCAATAATGGTTGCGCCAGTTGCAGTCGCAGCAAGTTGAACGTCTGACTGGGTAATGCCACCGACGAGGCGCTGAACAAAGCCGATCTTGACTTCGTCACGCTCCAAGCGACGCAGAGACTCGGTAAGGGCCTCCAACGAACCCTGAACGTCTGCGCGCAGAATGAGGTTAAGCGTTGCGGCTTCACCCTTTTGGATCTGCTCGAAGAGGTCTTCAAGTTTCGCACCGCCACTGATTGCAACGTGGCTGGTTGTTGTGCGCTGGTTTGCAATGCTTGTCGCACGAGCACGACGCTCGCGCTGCTCGCCAATTGTCCGCGCGGTGCGGTCATCGACGGTTGCACGCAGGTCATCACCGGCAACCGGCACATCTGACAAGCCAAGAACCTGAACCGGCATGGAAGGCGGTGCTTCTTTGACGTTGTCACCGTTGTGGTCAATGAGCGCACGAACCTTGCCCCATGCGGCGCCTGCAACAGCAGGGTCTCCGACGCGAAGGGTTCCGCGCTGAATAATGACCGTAGCGACAGGACCACGACCCACGTCAAGGTTGCCTTCTAGAACGAAACCGCGCGCGCGGCCTTCTGGATTGGCAGTGAGTTCTTCGACTTCGGCAACCAACAACAGCTGCTCTAAAAGCTCGTCGATTCCGATGCCCTGCAATGCAGAGACCGGGACCATGATGGTGTCTCCACCCCAGGCTTCAGGAACAAGGCCCTCTTCGGATAGTTGCTGCATGATGCGCTCTGGGTTGGCATCTGGTCGGTCAATCTTGTTGATGGCGACAATGATGGGAACCTCTGCCGCGCGAGCGTGCGAAATGGCTTCCTTGGTCTGCGGCATGACACCGTCGTCAGCAGAAACAACAAGGACAACGACGTCAGTGACATCTGCACCGCGCGCACGCATTGCCGTAAAGGCTTCGTGACCCGGGGTGTCGATGAAGGTGATTTCCTTGCCGTTCTTGGTGACCTGATATGCACCAATGTGCTGCGTGATGCCACCGGCTTCGCCACTCACGACGTTGGCGCTGCGGATCTTGTCCAACAATGACGTCTTACCGTGGTCGACGTGACCCATAACCGTGATGACAGGCGGACGCGTGCGTTGCTTGCCCTCGTCTTCGTCGTCGTCATCGCTGAAGTACTTCAGCGCAAGCGCGGCTTCTTGTTCTTCACCGGCGTCTACCAAGCGAATGTCGGCGCCGATTTCGGCAGCAAACAGTTCGATGGCGTCATCGGACAAAGTCATTGTCGCGGTGATCATTTCGCCTTGTTGCAACAAGAAACGCACAACGTCTGCAACCGAACGGTTGAGCTTTGGTGCCAAGTCTTGAGCGGTAGAACCGCGCTCGACGATGATTTCGCCTTCTGGAACCGGAGCATTTGAAGGCACGTATTGGGTGCCCTGAATTGGCTCTAGTTCCTCGACATTGCGACGCCGCTTCTTCTTGCGTGCTGGAGGACGCCCACCGCGGTTGCCAAAAGCACCGCCACGGCCGCCACCGCGACCGCCTGGAGCGCCACCTGCTGGAGGTGCACCGCCTGGAGCGCCTCCAAAACCACCACCTGGACGACCGCCAAAACCGCCGCCGCCTGGAGCGCCGCCCGGACGTGGGCCGCCATAGCCACCGCCCTGAGGACGTCCGCCTGGAGCGCCGCCCGGACGTGGTGCGCCGGTGCGGTTGCCGCCGGCTGGACCGCCACGCATTGGACGACCACCCGCGCCCGGAGGGGGCGGAATGGGCTTGCCGCTCATTGAGCGAGGAGGACCACCCGGAGGAGGCGGAATGGGCTTGCCCGACGCCGACCGCAGTCGCTGTTGAGGGCTTGGAGGGCGACCTGGTTGACCTTGACCACCCGCCGAACCCGGACCGCCAGCGGAACCCGGACGTGGGCCGAACGGTTGACGCGGTGGACCCTGACGTTGTGGCGATGATGACTGACCGTCATCACGGGTTGTCGCATCGCGAGTTGGCACGTCATGAGTTGGCGCAGCGGGTGACGCAGGAGCGTCAATATCGCGAGGTGTCTCAGTAGGCGTGTCGGCTTCTACGCGCTGCGGAGGTTCGTTCGCAATCGGCGGAGCCGGAGGTGGTGTTGCCGGACGAGAGGTACGCACCGACGACGACGTTGCACGAGTAGTCGTGGAATCTGACTTCGGCGCCTCGGCCTTGGGGGCCGGCGCGGGGGCCTTGGCTGCAGCGGGTTCTTCCTTTTTCCCGATGCCTTCGGCCGCGGCCTTGCGACGAACACGGTCGGCCTGGGCCTCTTCCATTCCCGACGAAGCGCTTTTCACGCCAATGCCGAGGGAGGTCGCGAGTTCAAGGGCATCCTTGCTGGCTACGCCCAGCTCCTTAGCCAACTCGTGAACGCGGATCTTCTTCGGCAAGTGCAAATTCCCTTCGAAATTTCAAAACATGCGACGAACACGGCAAACCGTGAACGCAGCGCGCGACAGTCTTTCACATCTAAAGCGGATCACGTCACTTAGTCAGAAGTGCTGCCTGGACTTCTTCCCAGTCCTGTGACGGACCAAGTGTCTTGATACTTCGTTGAAATGCATTGCGCTTGCGGGCTAGCGCCAGGCAATCAACTGCCCTGCACAACCACACGCCTCGCCCGCCTGCTTGAGAAAGCGACACCAGCTTTCCGTCGAGGCTGCGAAAACGAACGAGCTCGGCCGCGGGCGCCTTGCGCCTGCAGCCAATGCACGTCCGCTCGGGCTTGGTCAACTCTTGGAAACGGACTCGCTGTCGTCCGACTCGCTCTTGGAGTCGGCATCAGAGTCTGAGTCTG
>JBDIBA010000003.1:0-76477 GCA_039812705.1 Acidimicrobiia bacterium | reverse complement strand
CCGATGTACGACAACGACCAGAGCAACTCAAACGTTGTGACGAACAACGTGATTTCGACGTTTGGTTCTGAGTGCTTCAACGTCAAAGAAAACGCACACGACAACGTGTTCGAGTCCAACCAGTGTTCAGGAAACACTGAGGGCTCCGAATACAACGGAAGCAACATCGAGTTGCGTGGACACAACAACATCATCCGCGGCAACACCGTTTCTGACTCGGCCAACTGGAACATCAAGATCCAAAGTGACTCCGACGAATATGACAAGGGTGGCAACCAGATCATCGGCAACACGCTGAGCGGTGCGGCATCTGACGCCATTCACATCAAGTCAACTGCCACTCAAGGAACTATTTGCGGGAACAAGATCTCAGGTTCAAGTGCTGGCGACTACTCAGCAGCCTGCCCTGCTGGCACTCAAACAAGTGGGGACTCTTCGACACCTGAAGCTCCGGTCAAGACAACCCCGGCGGACGAATCAGCAGATGACTCCGCAACTGAAGAGACTTCAAGCGACGACGAAACATCAACTGACGAGTCCGCTGACGCAACTGATGAAGAGTCGAGCGACACAACGACCGACGAATCTGCAGACGAAACGTCGGACGAGTCAAACGACACTGCCGATTCAGACGAGGACACCACAAACACACCCTCAAAGACACCCACGAAGCCGTCCAATGACGCAGAAGAAGAGTCAACAAACAACACACCTGCGCCGACAAACAACACTCCCGCTCCGACAACATCGTCCGCGCTGACTACCCGCACCTTCACCGTGCCGGTTCCATCGCAAGGCACGTTCGTTGTTTCGGGAACCGTAGCGACGACAGTCGCCAGCAACTCCTATGCATACGTATCGGTGCGTGGCCCAGGCGGTCGCAGCCTGTGGCGCGTGGAAAACATCTCGACGACTCCGCAACCGTTCGCCATTGGACCCATCACCGGAACCGGTGGACAACTTCAAGCCACCGTCGCGGTGCCACAAGGTGTTGCCATCAGCAACGTGCAACTAACAGCCGCTACCTAAGAGGACCTGCCAGCTGATCCGGGTCGCACCTGAAACTTCAGGACGGCCCGGACAGCCAGGTTGCAAGGACTTCAAGGCGCTCCCCGTAGGCGTTCAGCTCATCAAGCTGATCATCAAAGCCTGGGCCATCAATTTCAACCTCAACGATTGACAGCAAGCGGTCTCGCTCGTTTAGGCTGAGATAGCCGTGCTGGGCTTTCTGCAAAACATTTTGCGAAAGCAAACCTTTCACTCGCAGGCGTTCGAGCATTTGGATTGATTCTTGGTACAGCGGTGATTCTCTGAGAGCCTCAGGCTGATTTGTCATGGCTTACAAGTCCACAACATTCGGCAACTGCAGTGGCGAATAGGGAAGCGCTAGCCGCCTGAAACGGACAATTCGGCTTGCGCGAGCGAGAGACGCCACTCGTCACTCAACTCCCTGTCGTCAAGCCAACCTTCGGGCAACGAAACTCTGTTGGGCGTTCCCTGTCTGCCGCGCGGCCCTTCGGCGTCGGTCTGCGGATAAGGCTGATCGTGATCAAGACGCGCAAGCAAGGTGTCGAGCTCGTCAAGTGTCATCACCATTGCAAGGCCGCGTCGAAGATCACCACCGACCGAATAACCCTTGAGATACCAGGCAATGTGCTTCCTGATTTCTCGACATCCACGATCCTCGCTGCTGAAATGCGCAACAAGCAGCTCACAGTGCCGCTTGATGACAACTGCTACCTGCCCGAGGCTTGGACGCAGGCGCTGTGCACTTCCGCCTAGCGCTGCTTGCAGATCGGCAAACAGCCACGGACGACCAAGGCATCCGCGTCCAACAACAACGCCGTCGCAACCGGTTTGCCTCATCATTTCAACCGCGTCATCGCCGCTCCAAATGTCACCGTTACCAAGAACCGGAATGGACGTAACCGCTTGCTTTAGCGCGGCAATTGCGGACCAATCGGCTTGGCCCGAATAGTGCTGAGCCGCCGTTCGTCCGTGCAACGCAACGGCAGAAACTCCGCAGTCTTCGGCGATCTGTCCAGCTTCCAGAAACGTCAAGTGATCGTCGTCGATTCCCTTTCGCATCTTGATTGTCAGCGGAATGTCACCCGCGGTTGCTTCACGAACCGCACCGGAAACGATTTGCGTGAACAACTCGCGCTTCCAAGGCAGGGCCGCGCCTCCGCCCTTGCGCGTTACTTTCGCAACGGGGCAACCAAAGTTGAGATCAACATGATCGGCAAGGTCTTCCTCAACAATCATGCGAACCGCTGCCGCAACAGTTGCGGGATCAACCCCGTAAAGCTGCACGCTTCGCGGCGTCTCGTCTGCATCGAAAGTGACAAGGCGAAGTGACTCTTCGGTTCGCTCAACCAAGGCTCGCGATGTCGTCATTTCACTTACAAACAGCCCGCCGCCATGTTCGCGACACAGTCGACGAAACGCAGAGTTCGTGATTCCTGCCATCGGCGCCAGAACCACAGGCGATGCAAGTTCAAGGTTGCCGATTCGAAGTGGGGTTGATTGCAATGCGTCCTGCGTCACCGGGGAAGCAACTCGTACGTCTTTGACAATGCTTTGGGCGCTTCGATTTCCCACATCGAATGATCGAGAATGCGTTTAGCGCCCGTGCCCTTGTGCTTCCACGTTCCAACAACCTGGCCCTTATGAACAATTGAGGCTTTGAACATTCCGTTGTTGCCAGGAACAAGTTTGCCGGCGTGAACGGGGTCGACAAACGGGTCACGGTTTCCATAACCAAGAACAAACTCATCAAAGCCAGGCAGCAAAAGTGGTTCACCCGCGGCCTTCTTATGGGCCTTCAAGCGATCCGGCAAGTCTGGCGCCATGAAATACTCCACGTCGTCGACATCAATCACAGCCAATTGGTCGCGCACGCTGGCGACCGCTGACTTCACATCCGCGGCCGGAAGTTTTGTCCACCATGCAAAGTCTTTCAGCGGCGCTGGACCGTGGCTGTCGAAGTAGCGCAGTGCCCACTCTGCAAGCGCTTCATCACGTTCTAGTTTGTGCGGCTTTTTCACCCACTCGTCGTAAAGAACAAAGTTCTGTTTCGCGCCTTCGCCAGGGCCTTGCACCAAGACGAGGCGCTGACTCATAACAAATATGTTCTGATAAATGTCGTGCGGTTCTTCAACGACGCCCGCCGAACGCCAGTGGTCTCCAAGTGCTTCGCGCGACACTTGTTTGTTGCCCTGAAGCAACTCTCGGGTGACTTTTTCAACCTTGTCGTACAGTGCAATTTCTCGTCCGCCTTTTGCGTGACGCTTTAGCACTGCCTTGAGAGTCCTTTCGGCGGTTAAAGACAGCATCCACCCAAGGTCTTTGGCCGGCACGAAGTGCGCGGTTCCGCGCATTGGCCAACTCCGCACAATGTCGCCTTTGTTGAAAGCCTTGTCGACATCTGACAACTTGCGCGATTGCAGCCGGAGAGCAACCGACACGCGAGCGCCGGGAATGTCTTGGCCCTGCATGCACGTCATCCACCTAACAACGTCGGCAGCGTGGTCGAACTGATCTCCTACAAGCCGTTGCGAAACAAGGCGCGCGAGAGGGATGTCTTTAACCAGCACGGTCAAAGACTAGGCAAAACCGCCTGCAACCACTGCACTAGAAAGTGCCGATGGGACCTGCCGAACAACTGGCCAAGGAACTGGCGAACTATCAGTGCGGCAGTGAGAAAGAGGCTTTCGACAAGTCTGAAATGATCGAGTCCCTGAACGCAGGCATCTACAACTCTCGGGACAACCCTGAGCACTTCACGGCTAGCGCGTTTGTCGTTGCCGAGAACCACATCCTTTTGATGAAGCACTTGAAGATCGGCAAATGGGTTCAGCCAGGTGGTCACATCGAAGACGGTGAATATCCGCTTCAGGCTGCAATTCGTGAATGCATTGAAGAAACCGGCATTACGCCCGCCCCCGTTACCTCAGAGCCGGTTCACATCGACATTCACACGGTCAGCGAAAACCATCACCACCTCGACATTCGCTACCTGATGACCGCCACGAAAAGCCGGCCAAACCCGCCTCCAGAGGAAAGCCAGGACGTGGCCTGGGTGCATTTCGACGATGTTCGTCATCTCTCAGATTCGACCTTTGACGAAGCCCTGGTGAGACTGCTCGCACGGGCCGAGACGGGCGATCGATGGGACTTCAAGAAGGCAGTTCGACCAAACTGGTCAGATGCCCGACGACCTTCCTGAACCGAAGCGCAGCCTTTACTTGCGATTGCTTGAACAAGCCAAGGCTGAGAGCCGCCCGGTCACCTTTGACCGCGAAGCGGACTCGTCCGACAGGGTTGTGGGTTTTGTGGAACAGATTGGCGACACGTGGCTGGTGCTTCGCCAAATAACGTCTCTAAGCCCTGACGGATTCTGCGCACTGCCGATCGGCGAGATCAAAAACCTTCGCGTGCGCGACAGCAACTGCGTCTTTTCCAGAGCAACGGCATTGTGGCCATCGGAGTCAAGACTCGACATGCCCCCGCTCGACACGACTTCTCTAGACCAGCTCATCAGAACTGCTGCCAATCACTGGAGAGTCGCAACCATTTACATGGAGTACGAATACCCAAACGACTACTTCGTTGGTTCGATCGAGCACATCGACAGCGACTCGGTAACGGTGCGCGTTCTAGACTCCGATGGAATCTGGATGAACGACCTGCGATCGTGGGTTCTAGAAGACATCACCTTTCTAGAGTTCGGCGACCGCTATGCAACCGCGCTTTTCGCAGTCGCCGTCGACCGCTAAACGGACAGCTTCCGGTCTCCAAAAAGCGCGCGCCCAAGACGAATGACAGTTGCACCTTCTTCAACCGCCATTTCCCAGTCGTCGCTCATACCAATCGAAAGCTCAACAAGATCAAGCTCTTGTGCGCATGCAACCAAGCGCCTGAAGGCGCTGCGCGTTTGAGACTGCTGACCCATTAAGCCAACAGTCATCAGCCCACAGACATCGAGACCGCAATCGCGACCACGGTGCACAAGAGTTTCAACATCGCCCCATGCGCATCCGCCGCGACGGGCATCGTCACTTACGTTTACTTGAACAAACATGCGCGCTCCCGGCGCGCGCTTTGCAAGTTCGTCAATCAACGACGTGCGATCAACCGACTGCCAGACATCGACAACATCAACCAAGCTGCGCACCTTGTTTGTTTGCAACTGACCAATGAAATGCACCGGCACATTCGCGCGGTTATCAAACGAGGCAAGCTTCGAAAGGAGTTCTTGGGCGTAGTTCTCGCCAATCGCAAGACCGTGGTCGGCCGCGAGTTGCAAGGCGTCAGTTCCAAAGCCTTTCGTAACAGCAATAACCTCAACAGCATCTGCACGGCCACGCAATTCTCCAATGCGCGAGTGCACCTGTTTCAGCCGTTCGGAAAACTGCGCGGGGTCCAGTCCTGCCATCGACTTCAGTCTGCCAACAGCCAAGACGAAGAGTCGGATCAAGAGCTGAGATCGGTCAAAGCTCCAAGCAACCTGGAAACTCCCTGAAACGCGTGGGCAGCCTGACTAGCGTCTCCCAGATCCAACAGGGAGGACAATAAATGACTGATTACCCGGGCCCAAACGAGTCCCAACCAAACCCCGTAAACCCCCAGCCAGGCATCGCCGCTGATCGCCCAAACGCCACTCCGTGGATTGTCTTTTCAGTCATTGAACTGCTCTGCTGCAACCTTCTATTCGGAATCCTCGGACTGGTATTCAGCCTCCAAGGCAAGTCCGCTGCTGACCAAGGGAACATCGCTCAGGCACAGTCAAAACTGAAGCTGGCCAAGATCATGCTGGCTATCGGTATCGCACTGACCCTGGTCGCCGTGGCTATTGCTGCCATCGCCGGAGCCTTCAGCCCCGACCAGTTAGACGACACCATCACCACCGCGCAATAGTTCGGCGCGAAGCCACGCTGGGACCGCCGGTGCCCATCACTGATAACGCAAAAAGACCCCCTTGCGGTTACGCAAGGGGGTCTTTTCATGCCCATCGAAATCGGACATTCCCCATGAGCCCAGAAACAAACCTGTAGCGTCGGCCTTCAATCATCCAGGAGGGCTCATCGCATGACATACGGGCAAGGTCCAGACAACCCGCTTCCCGGCTCGCTCCCCCACGCGAGCGCCCCGAAGCCGGCACCGAACACGACGCTTTATTTGGTGCTTTCAATCCTCTTGATCGTGCCGCTTTGCAACGTCTTGTTCGGTGTTCTCAGCCTCGTGTTCACGACGTTGAGCAGAAAGGCTTTCGAAAACAACGATCCGGCAGAAGGCGAATCAAAGCTCAGGATCGCCAAGATCCTCTTGATTGTTGGGTTCATCTTGACGGTCTTGAGTGTCCCTGCGTGGATGGCGTTCGTTAGCGCGGCAAATGACACAGTCATCAACACCACGCTTACGACCACAACGCTGATGTACGAAAACAACTAACACAAGTTAATAGACCCGCTGCCTACAACTTGGGCAGCGGGTTTTTGTTTGCTGACTTTTCGCGGTTCGTTAGAAACGCATGTCGTTGTAATTCATGTCCATGGCGTCGCGCACTTCTTGCAACGTCTGACGCGCAAACGTTCGCGCGCGCTCGTTACCTTCCACCAATGCCTCATGAACTGTGGTCATGTCCTTCGCAAGCTCCGCGCGGCGGGCGCGAATGGGCTCAAAGTACGTGTTCACGGCATCGGTAACGAATGCCTTCAGTGCGGCACCACCACCATCACCTAACTCGTCGGCAATTGATCGAGGATCTCTGTCCACGCACAAACCAGCAAGGGTCAGCAAACTTGAAACCTCGGGACGAGCCTCTGGGTCAAAAGTGATCTGCCGCTCAGAATCCGTCTTTGCCTTCTTCAACAGCGCCGCCGTTTCGTCAGCGCTCATGCCGATCTGAATTGCGTTACCAAAGCTCTTGCTCATTTTTCGGCCGTCGGTTCCAAGCAGCGCCGGTGCATTGCTCAACAATGCCTCCGGCATCGGGAAGAACTCTTCCCCGCCGCAATAAACATCGTTGAACCGCTTGGCAATTGTGCGGGTCAGCTCAAGGTGCGGCAGTTGATCCTTGCCAACCGGCACAAGGTTGGCCTTGCAGAACAAGATGTCGACGGCCTGGTGGACCGGGTATGTGAACATCAACCCACTCACCGCAGGACGGTTCGCCGCGCGGATCTCGTCTTTGACGGTTGGGTTCCGCTCTAGTTCGCCCATCGAAACAAGGCTCAAAAACGGCAGCAGCAACTGGTTCTCTTCGGGGACCGCCGAGTGGGCGAAGATGGTTGCCCGAGCAGGGTCAATACCAACCGCCATGTAGTCAAGAAGCATCTCGGGGATGAATTGATTAGTCCCCTTACTTCCCTCACGGTCGGTAATCACCTGGTAATCGGCAATCAGAACGATGATCGGCACAGCCTTGTTCTGAAGGCGGACGCGGTTTTGCAGCGAGCCAAAGTAGTGACCCACGTGGAGGCGGCCGGTGGGTCTGTCGCCCGTCAAAACCCGGAAATCGGTTGGCTTGACCTGAAGCCGCTGCTCGATCTCGGCACTTCTGGCCAGGGCGGACTCGTAGGACGCATTGGGAACGCTACTCATGTCCACATTCTGACCGGTTCAGACCGCTGCCGCGGACCGCTTGACCACAGACGTTGGCAGGCTGCAGTATCTGCGAAGCGCAAAACCGATGCCTGGCCATGAAATGCGGCACAATGGCCGCTGGCGACTAGCCGACAAGCCCACATCTCACCAAAGGACCGTCATGTCCAACTTCCCTGACAGCACTCCCACCCCGACTCCAGTTCCACCGACCGAGCGAAAAAACTTCACGATCTACTTGGTGCTGGGCGTACTCGCCTGCTTCTGCTGCACGCCTCTGGGTGCGATCACCATTGTCATGGCCGTGCTTGGAAACAACTCGTATGACCGGGGCGACAAGGCAGACGGCGACAGCAAGTTCAAGATTGCCAAGATCTGTCTCATCATCGGCTTCGTGCTTGCCATTCTGTTCGCCATTGTGTACATAGTCGTGATTGCCGTCTCGGCAAGCGACGCACTTTCGACTACGGCCTCAACCGCTTACCCGAACCTCGACTTCTAAGCGTCACCAATCCTGAGTCATGGCCTTGCCGCCCTGTTACTTCTACGCAATTACCGGGCTTCATTGCCCGGGTTGCGGTGCAACACGTGCGGTAACAGCCTTACTAAACGGCGACATCTCAAGCGCACTGTCGTTTAACTGGTTGCTGTTTCCGACACTTGCAGTTCTCGTAGGGCTCATTGGCTGGAAATCGCTTTCACTTATCAACCTTGCGACCAACCCGTTTCGATCCACACAGGTCGAACGGGTTGTTGCAGTTCTTGCCCTGGCACTAGTGGCCTTCGGGGTGTTACGGAACATTCCGGGGCTTGAATTGCTAGCCCCGCACGCTTCGTAAAGAACTATTCGCCGCGCAGTTCCGCGCCCAGACGCTTTGATGCAGCAGCGATGCACGCGTCGCGGACCTGATGAATGTCCTTGTCAGTCAAAGTGTCGGTGGCATCACGAACCGTTATTGCAATGGCAATGCTCTTCTTTCCCTTTGGAACATGAGAGCCTTCGTAAAGGTCGAACACCCTCGCGCTCTCGACCCGCTCGCCACCTGCCTTGTAAACCGTGCTGGTTAGGTCGGCTGCCGTGACGGACTTGTCGACAAGAAATGCAAGGTCGAAGAACGACGGAGGCTGCACACTTGGCGCCTTATGCAGTCTCGGCTTACGCGACGCGTTCGCAAGCACCTCGGTTGCAAGCTCCATTGCAGCAACCGGCTCGGTGATGCCGAAGTACGAAGCAACACGCTTGTCAATCAAGCCCACCGCACCTGCTTCTTTTCCATCAACAAGCACAGCGTGCGAAGTATCAGCATCGAAACCAATAACCATTGCCGGTTTGAGTTGAACATCGGTCAGCTTTAGTTCGGCAACCAGTTGATTGAGCGCTGATGTCATTGTGAACGCGTCATAAGCTTTCTCGTCACCTAATGGGCGCTCGTCGCGCGCTCCGCAAGCAACTGCGGCAAACGAAACACTTTCCTTTGGAAGTTCCTCGTTTGACTCTTCAAACACACGGTCGGTCTCGAAAAGCGCAACGTCTTTGGCACCACGCGACAAGTTCAATCGGACCGATTTCAACAAACCTGGAAGCAGCGTTGAAGTAACGATGGACTCGTCTTCGCGAAGCGGATTAGCAACAGCAATACGGTCTTTTTGCAGAGTGCCGAACAACTCGGCTTCGCTTGGAGCAACAAGTGGGAAGCACTTGGCTTCATCGAAACCAAGCCCGATCATCACCTGTCCAATGGCGCGTCGGTTCTGCTGTTCTCGTGTCAATGCACCACGATGGAATGACCTGTTGGTAAGAGTTGCAGTCACATTCGAATAGCCGTACATACGAGCGACTTCTTCGACGACGTCGATCTCGCGAGTGACGTCGGGACGAAACGTTGGCACAGCAACCTTCATGTCTGCGTCAGCGACTTCTACTTCAAACCCAATCGGGGTCAGCAGCTGCGACATTTCGTCACCTGTTATGTCGATTCCGATAAGGCGGTTAACCCGGTTGATGCGAACATCGAGAACTTTGCGCGCAACTGGTTCAGGGTTCGTGTCTGCAAAATGCGACTGAACCTTGGCATCGGCAACTTGGATCAACAGCTCCATTGCTCGAGCCGCCGCACCAGCTACACCGTTGGGGTCAATGCCTCTATCGAAACGTGACGAAGCGTCGGTACGCAGACCCAGTCGACGTGACGTAAAGCCAATGCCAACGGGCTCAAAGTAAGCCGCCTCAAGAAGGATGCGCGTTGTCTTCTCTGTGATTTCGGAGTGCTGCGCGCCCATCACGCCGGCAATTGCTTGCGGGCGATCTTGCGCGTCGCAAATCAACAAGTCTTCGTCAGTCAAGGTTCGAGACTTGCCGTCAAGGGTTACAACGGATTCTCCGCTTGTTGCGTTACGAACATGGATACCGCCAACCACATCAAAATCGAACGCGTGCAACGGCTGGTTGTACTCAAGCAGCACATAGTTCGTGACATCAACCACGTTATTGACCGGACGCAAGCCAGCCAGAGTCAACCGTTCCGCCATCCATTTCGGCGATGGTCCGACCTTCACATCTGCAAGCCATCCGATGTAACGCGGACAACGCTCCGCGTTTGACACGGTAATTTCCGCCAAGCTGCCCTCGTTTGAGGTTTCGATTGGCGCAGCAATGTGTGACTGCTTCTTTAGATCGAGCTTGAAATAGGCCGCCAAATCGCGCGCCAAGCCAGTTACGCACATTGCATCTGGCCTGTTTGGCGTGATCGAGAACTCGAAGACAACCTCGCCCTTGCCCAAGAGTTCGCCAACGTCTTGGCCCACTTCGGCCTCGGCTGGCAACTCAAGCAATCCCGACGCGTGATCTTCACTGACGCCTAGTTCTGCAGGCGAACAAAGCATGCCGTCTGAGACAACACCACGGATCTTGCGCTTATCGAGCGTCATGCCGTTTGGAAGGGTGACGCCAGATGCCGCGTATGGAACCATCATTCCGACTTCGAGCTTGGGAGCACCACACACGATTCTGCGTTGCTCGTCACCAAGATCGATGTCGGCGAGACGCAATCTGTCTGCATCGGGGTGCGGGTTGACGTCAATGATCTTGACAGCGCGCACGCCCACGACGTCAGCGCCTGGAGTCGTCACACCTTCAACCTCAATGCCTAGTTGGTTGAAAGCCGCTTCAATCTCTTGCGGCGTCTTGTCGAGCTCAACGAACTCTTGAATCCATGAAAGGGGAATCTGCATGAGCGCTTCCTAGAACTGACCGAGAAAACGGACGTCGTTTGTGAACAATGAACCAATGGTGTCGATGTCGTGGCGCAACATGGCAATGCGCTCCAGGCCAAACCCGAACGCAAAACCACTCACCTGCTCGGGGTCGTAGCCAACGGCTTCAAACACATTCGGGTCAACCATTCCGCAACCGCCAAGCTCGATCCATCCGGTCTTGGAGCACACACGACAGCCATCGCCTGCGCAAAATACGCATTGCGCAGCAAACTCCGCCGACGGTTCAGTGAACGGGAAGTAGGAAGGCTGAAAGCGCGTCTGAATGCCATCGCCGAACAACGCACCGACGAAGGTTTTGATGACGCCAAACATGTCGCCGAGCGTGATGCCTTCATCAACCGCCAAGCCTTCAATCTGGTGGAACACGGGTGAGTGCCTTGCGTCGGTTGCTTCCTGACGAAACACGCGACCAGGGGCCACAACATAAACAGGCGGCGGACCGCTCAACATGGTGCGGATCTGCACATTCGATGTTTGCGTGCGCATTACCGAGCTCTTAGGCGCACCGCGGTCTACGTACATGGTGTCTTGCATGTCGCGCGCCGGGTGGCTCTTAGGAACGTTCAGGGCCTCAAAGTTGTACCAGTCGGTTTCGATTTCTGGCCCCTCGGCAATCGAGTAACCCATGCCCAAGAAGATGTCCATCAACTCGTTTGCAACCTGAGTGACCGGGTGGACGTGACCGCGTTTTGAACCAGGCGCAACAACTGTTAGGTCAATACGACTCGCCCCGGATTGCTGTTGTTCTGCCGCAATGGCCTCCAAGCGATCTGCAATTACCGCGGTCACTTCGGCCCTGTGCTGCGAAAGAGCCTGTCCCATTGCAGGGCGATCGGCTGGGTCCAGTGACTTGATGGACTCTGAGGCCGACTTCCAAGCCGATTTCTTGCCCAGCAACTCTCGTTCGATTGCTTTAACTTCATCCTCGGTTTGCGCAGCGGCAGCCTTTGGCAGGTCGCTTTCGCGAACGCGCTTCAATTCTTCGAGGATCTGTTCGACAGTTGCGCTCACGGCGGGAAACCTTAGTGTGCCCAGGTCAAAATCCGTGACCGTCAAGCAGGGCGAAACACCGGATTCAACGAGGCGTGAACCGCGCAACCAAGGCTTCAAGATCGTTGCGCGTGATGTTGTTTTGGATTGACTTCGACGTGGACACATCGATTGCCGCATCTTTGAAGATGCGACTGCTGGTGACAGCGCCCGACTGCTCGTCAAAACAGAAAACGGCGCTGTTCCCCCACTGCAAGGCCGTAAGCGCGACAGCGGGAGAGTTTGCGACTTGGCGTGCTCGCACCTCAAAACAGGAGTCGGGCCGCTGAGTGACCAGATAGCGCGCGCCTCTTCCCAGCACCAGGTTGGAGACGTTCGCCAGTTCCTGCTCGTCTTCTTTCGCCGGATCAACCGGGACGGGTCCGCGACATGATGAGCGAGCTGCCGAGGCAGCGGTTTCGTTTGGCGCTGTGCAAACCAATCGCTTTTGATCAAACGTTGAGGTCACATCCCCACCGCTGACCAAGACTTCGTCGTTGCCACTCTTTGCCGAGATTGACGTTTGCGAGATTTCACGACCATCCGAAGCGGTCCTTTTGAAATCACTTGTCACCATGTAATTGCCGGTGAGCTTGTTTCTCCAAGCATTAACAAGCTGTTCGGATGCGTTCTCCTCTACGGCTGGTCGACCCTTGCTCTTGAGAACCTCACTGAATGCTGACGAACGCCGATCTGTTGGCGGAACGCCAATCGCGATCAACAATCCGACCAACGCGACGCCGACCATGAAGCCAAAAAAGGCCCCACCAACGGGCTTGCGCATCCATGACGCGTGGCTCACGAACGTCGGCACCCAGAATCAGTCATGCGTGGCAACCTAGTGAAGACACCAATCGTCTTGCGCCTAATTGCCGCGGGCCATGTTGGCAAAACGCGTGTAACGGTCAATAAATGCAAGCTTGGTTGTGCCAACGGGGCCGTTGCGGTGCTTCGCGACAATGATCTCCGCAACTCCACGTTCTGGTGATTCCTGGTTGTACACCTCATCGCGATACAAGAACATGACGACGTCGGCGTCTTGTTCCAACGAACCGGATTCACGCAAGTCGGCAAGAACCGGACGCTTGTCTGTGCGTTGTTCCAGGTTTCTGGACAGCTGCGACAAGCCAATAACTGGAACGTCGAGCTCGCGAGCAAGGATCTTGAGACCGCGACTGATTTCTGACACTTCGAGCTGACGACTTTCGGACCCACCGCGACCAGACATCAGCTGGATGTAGTCCACAACCACCAAACCAAGACCACCTGCAGAAGCCTTTAAACGACGGGCCTTTGCGCGAATGTCCATGATTGAACACTGCGGATTGTCGTCGATGAAAATGGGGGCTTCACCAAGCCTGCTGATTGCTTGGTTGATCTTTGGCCAGTCGGTTTCATGCAGGCGTCCATTGCGCATGCGCGACGCATCGACGCGCGCTTCACCGCACAACAAGCGCTGTGTGATCTCGGAGTGGCCCATTTCGAGCGAAAAGTAAAGAACCGGCACGTTGTGCAGCGCCGCGTTGCTGACAATGTTCAACGCAAACGAAGTCTTTCCCATTGCGGGACGCGCACCGACAATCAACAGCGCCTGGTTCTGCAGTCCGGACAGCTGTTCGTCAAGATCAACAAAACCCGTTGGCACACCGGTAATTGATTCGCCACGCTCGTAAAGGGCTTCCAGCTCGTCAAGCGACTTGACCAGCAGCTCGCGAATGGACGCCGTGGTGTTGGCCACGCGGCGCTCTGCGATCTTGAACACCAATGATTCCGCCGTGTCGATGGTGTCGGCCACGTTGTCTGGGACTTGGTAACCCATTTCCGCAATATCACCAGCGACCGAGATGAGTCGGCGCAACAGCGAGTGTTCTTCGATAATCGTCGCGTAACGGGGTGCATTGGTTGTTGCGGGAGTACTGGCTTGCATCGAGATAAGCGTGGAAACACCACCAACCGATTCGAGCAATTCCGCTCGGCCAAGTTCGTCTGCAACCGTGACGGCGTCGGCTGGTTCGCCTCTTCCCCACAGCGACACGATTGCTTCGTAGATGTGAGCGTGGGCGGGCTTGTAGAAGTCCTGCGCCGAACAGATTTCAACGGCCGGACCAATTGCGTCGCGGGACAACAACATGGCGCCCAGCAAGGACTCCTCGGCTGAAAGGTTGTGAGGAGGCAACCGGTCGACAGCGGTGCTTTTCGACCTTTTTCCGGAATGCTGGTTGTTGGTTCTTAGGTCGATTGACCGCGCTTCGCTCTCTTGTGACACGGCTGCTCACTCTTGTTCTGGGCGGTTGTGAATCGCTAGGGGTGAAACCTGTGGATTTCTTTCACAGGGTTGGGGATTACTTGGGTACTGCCTGGTCAGGGGTGTGAGAAACAACCCACGGCCTGTGGAATAACTTGGGCAAAAGGTGGAAAACGGACATTTGACCAGGTCGACTGGAACGAAAAAGCCGGACCCACCTTCCCTTGAAAGGTGATGCCCGGCTTCTCCGGTAGTTCTGAATCACCCAGCGAGGCAGAGCGCCGCGCCGGGGATTACACCTAGTGACGCTTGTTATGAAGTCTCAACAATTTCAACGTTGAGTGAAACACGAACATCTGGGTGAAGCTTCACGGGAACCTGGTGCTCGCCAACAGTGCGAAGGTGCTCGTGACCTTCGATCTGACGACGGTCAAGGTCGATCTTGAGCTGGTCCTTTGCAGCCTCGACAATTTCGGCGTTTGTCACCGAGCCAAACAGCTTGCCTTCGGCACCTGCGCGAGCGGAAATCTTCACTGTCGCGCCAACAATCTGCTTGGCAATCTGCTCAGCGGCTTCACGATTCTTTGCATCTGCCTTGTCGCGTGCAGCACGCATGGCATTTGCCTGTGAAGTGATGCCCTTGCTTGCAGCAATTGCTTGACCGCGAGGCAGCAAGAAGTTGCGTGCAAAACCGTTGGCCACCTCGACGATGTCGCCGCGCTTGCCAACCTTTTCAAGGTCTTGACGAAGTACTACTTTCATTCGCCCTGCTCCTCTTCGCTTACCGCCTCTGACACGTTCTCGCTACCGGTTGCTTCGTTGTTTGGCGAGTCGTTAGAAGACTCGTCGTTGCGACGGTCGCGGTCATTGCGGTTTCCGCGGCCTGCGCGCTCGGTGGTGGTGCGCTGTGAGTAAGGCAGCAATGCCAGTTCGCGGGCTGTCTTGATTGCACGGGCCAGTTCACGCTGCTTCTGCGAGTCGGCACCCGTAACGCGACGAGCACGGATCTTGCCGCGATCGCTCATGAAGCGACGCAGCAAGTTGATGTCCTTGTAGTCAATCCATTCGTCTTTACCGAATGGACTTGGGCGCTTTCCACGCATGCGCTGAGCATCTTTAGGGATGCGGCGTGAAGTGGAAGTGCTGGAATTGTTTGAACTTCTAGCCATTAGAACGGTTCCTCGTCTGTGCCCCAGCCTGCATTTGCCATGGCCTGATTGTTGCTGCTGTTGTCTTGGGAGTTATTGAAAGTGTTACCGCCGCCCGACGAACCGCCGAAGCTTCCACCGGAACGCTCGGTCTTGCGAACCTCTGCAGTAGCCCAGCGAAGGCTTGGGCCTACTTCGTCAGCAACGACCTCAACTTTGGAACGCTTGTCACCGTCTTGGGTTTCCCAAGAACGCTGCTCGAGACGCCCAGAGACCATGACCCGAGAACCGCGCGAAAGCGACTCGCTTGCGTGTTCTGCCATTTCTCGCCAACAAACAATGTCGAAGAACGATGTTGCTTCTTCCCACTCTTGGGTTTGGCGGTTTTGCCAGCGACGGTTTACGGCAAGACCAAAGCTTGCGTTTGCTTGTCCGCTTGGCGTGTAGCGAAGCTCGGGGTCTCTGGTGATGTTTCCAACTAGAAAAACGCTGTTTCCACTCATTCTGATGCTCCAGTGTTTGCGACTTCACGAGTCTCGGACTCGCTGTCTTTGTAGGCAGGTTGCTTTCCTGCGATGTGGTCTGGAAGGCGTACAACCTTGTGACGAAGGACGTTGTCGTCCAGAGAAAGCTGGCGGTCCAGCTCTTTAACGCCGGCTGGGTCGAGCTTGAATTCAATACGCAGGTAGTAGCCCTCCCATCGCTTCTTCAACTCGTAAGCGAAACGTCGCTTTCCCCAACGATCAACAACGCCAGCTTCGCCCTTGGCTGCTTTGACGATGTCTTGCGTCTTCTTGGTCACCTCGTCCACCGTTGAATCTTCAACGTTGGCTTCGAGAATGATCATGACTTCATACGGCCGCATGGCCACCTCCTTCGGATCCCGATGCAAGACCGGGAGCCCCACAGTGGGGCAGGTTCTCAAAAGTGAACGCGCAAACCTTACTTGCTTGAGACGTGCTGGACGGGAAGAACGAACCAAGAACAAGCCAACTGGAATAGCCAGCAAACGAACTTGGGTCGAATGAAGCGGTTTTGCTTGGGCCAAAGTGTTTCCCGGTGGTCAAGAAAGATTCACGATTCATGTCAGACATCGTGTCACCACCCTGTGACAGTCATCACCGCGTCAGCCGCAAGGACCGCCGAAAACAATGGTCGACCCCTCACCGATACCAGTCGCACTCAGCCCGCCCTTGAGGACTTCCACGGCACCCCTGAATGGGACTCCGGCGCTGAAACGCTGGCATTGTGCGGCTTCAACCGTGCAGGGCTCCATGTCGGCCAACGAAACAACCTGACCAGCGGAGTTGAACCATGCAATCGACAACGCCACAGGAACATTCAGCATGTAGAACTGCACATTGACGTCCTCGGGGAAAGAGAAAATCAAAGCGTCATAGCCGCCAAGGTCTTGGCGGCCCATCATGCCCCTCGCCCGCTTTTCGTCGGTGTCGGCAAGCAACGCGCATGACTTTTTCTCTGCACCGTTGCGATCCACCACCCTCATGGCAACAGCCGCATAGTCACCTGTGCCGGACTGCACCACAGACGTAGTCGTGGCAATAGTCCGACTAGCCAAGCCATCGGCACGCACAAATCCAACCATTGCTATTGCGCCCACCAAGCCAGCCAACGCCGCTAACACGGCTACAGCCCTGCTACCTCGCACAAGTTCAGGAACGCCCATGGGCCAGACACTAGGTAATTGATACCGCCGGGCGCTGGTCAGCCAACCTCCGGGCTATTAAATCAGTCGTTAGCAGCCTGAGGGTTTCGTCTCCTCGGCTCTGAAGTCGTAGTTGTTGGAGTGGTAGTGGTCGTCGGCTTCGAACCGGCAGCGGAAGGGCCGTCGGATGGCTGCGTTGTCCCACCACCAAGACCGAGGTCTCGAAGGAAGTTACCGAGGTCGCCACCGTCATCACCGTTGCCGTTGTCGTTTCTGCGCCTGTCCTTCTTCGACTTCTCTTCGTCTCCATTGCCAGAGCTGTCCTCGTCAAGCTCGCGTAGTTCAGGTTCGGTGGTCGTGGTTGACGTAGAAGTCGTTGCGAAGTTCGGCACGTCAACGTTGCGAAGCGCCTGAGACATGTATGTGCCAAACATTCGTGCCGGGAGCGAACCACCCGTCACAGCAATACCGCGCACATTGGTCATCTTACGTTGACTACCTTCCGGGTAACCCATCCAGACCGCCGTCGTGAGGTTTGGTGTGTAACCCACAAACCATGCGTCGCCGTTGTCATCGGTTGTTCCGGTTTTGCCCGCAATTGGCTTGTTGCCAACCGCGGCGTTGCGTCCGGTTCCGCGCTCGACAACGCCTTGCAGTGCATCGTTTACGGCATCTGCCGTTTTTTGACTCATTACCTGCGCACGCTGAGGTGCGCCCCAGCTGAGGTCTTTTCCATCAGCCGTTTGCACAGAGAGGATGGGGGTGGAACGAATGTGCAGACCGCGTTGACCAAACGTCATGTACGCCTCGGCCATTTGAACAGGCGATGTTTCAACAGCTCCAAGAATGATCGAGTTGTTGTTTGGGATGGTTTCAGCAACACCCATTGTCTTTGCCATGCGTGCAACCGAGTTGGCGCCTTCCTTAACAATCAACTGTGCGTACACGGTGTTGACCGAGTGGATGGTGGCTTCCTTTAGCGTGATGTCACCGAAGTTTTCGTTCTCGAAGTTCGACACCAAGTTGTTGCTGCCCCAGCCAGAAATCTCCGCCTTTGCAGGGCCGGGAAACTTGCTGTTCAACGTGACGCTGCCTTGGTCGATTGCTGCAGCAAGTCCAATCGGTTTCATTGTTGAACCAGCCTGGCGACCGCTTCCACCGCCGGCTTTTCCTGCAGCAAGGTTCACCTGAGAAACCTTGTAATCGCGGCCGCCAACCATTGCCTTGATGTAGCCGTTGTTGTCCACACTGACCAACGCACCTGCGGGGTCGTTCGCCTGAAGCGTGTTGTAAATGGAGTCATAGGCGCGCGATTGCAGGCCCAAGTCGATTGTTGTCTTGACGCGGAGCCCACCAGAAACCACGGTTCGTTCTCCGTAACGCTGGACCAGCAGGCTGCGCACGTAGTCCACGAAGTACTGCGTGCCCTTTTCCGCCAAAACCGTGCTGGGTTCCTTGGCTGCACGCGGAATGACGATTGAATTCAGCGCAACGGCCTCGCTGGCCTGACGGTCAGCTGCGGTGATGTAACCGAACCTCTCCATGTTCTCGAGGGCAAGGTTGCGGCTTCGCAATGCGGTTTCTGGAGAGGAGTACGGATCGCTAATCTCCGGACCCCGAATTGCGCCTGCCAGGTAGGCGGCCTCGTTGATAGTTAGGTCTTTCGCGTCTTTGTTGAAGTACGCCTTTGACGCTGCCTGCACGCCGTAGGTTCCACGACCAAGGTAAATGGCGTTTAGGTAACGCTCAAAAATCTCGTCCTTGGAAAGCTTCTGTTCCAGCTTGACCGAGAGAATGGCTTCGCGGAACTTGCGCTCAACAGTTCGGTCGGTTCCGGCGTACTGATTCTTCACATACTGCTGAGTTAGCGTGGACCCACCTTGCAAGTTGGCGCCACCGCTGCGTACGTCGTACCAAAGGGCGCGGGCAATGCCTCTTGGGTCAAGGCCGCGGTGGTGGTAAAAGTCGTTGTCCTCAACAGCCAATACAGCGTTGCGCAGGTTCGGACTGACCTGATCGAGACGAACAGCAACCCGGTCTTCGCCACCGCCAAGCGTCGCCAACCGGTTGCCACCCGCGTCGGACAAGAAAGAGGTCTGTAGCAATGGCTTCTCTGGAGGAAGCGACATGGTGTTCCACGCCCAGGCAACCATGGCCACGACAATGACCGCCAGGACCAACGTCAAAAGGATTGTGCTGACAAGGATGCGGCGCAGCCAAACGCGTGCTCGCGAGCCCTTCTTGGGCTTGCGAGCTGGCGCAGGACGACGCCCGTAAGCCTGCGCGCTACGCGGACCTCTTGAGTTCTGTGGGTACGCAGCGCGCGCACGTGGTGGCGAAGAGTTCATCGAGAAACACCAAATCAACAATTAGGACAAATTGACCCTCTTAGTCGAGGGTAAAACGTCCAAAGCCACTTGCCAAGCTAAATCTATGAAGCAGGCACACTTCTTCGCCTATGACCTGCCATTTGAATGCTCTTGGCCAGGTGATTCCACTTGCAAGCCGGACAAACCTCGACCACATAACAGGTCAATTCCGGGCTGCGCTTTGCCAGCTTTTCAACCTCAATTCGCGAAGTGACATTGTGGCCAGAAGGGCCCAAGCCATTTCCGAAGACATAAGTAACAAGTACGACTTTGGCGTCTTCGCAGATCGGGCAAAGCTCGCTAGTCGCGTCACCGACCCCCTTGGCGGCCCGCAAGAGCTCGGGATGGGCATCGCATACATCGAGCACCGACAGCCTGCCGTTGCGGTAATTGCGAATGACCGAATCACGGACAAGGCGATAGTCAACCTGTCCGCCGCGACCGGAGTCGAGCCGCGCGCCCTTGAGCATGGTTCGATCGAAATGCATTGCGCAGAAGGGTAACGCCGAGGGGAGACAAATCCATCCCGACCCACGAAACCCCAACTCAGTGTCACCACGATGCTACGATTCGACGTATCGATTCGATATATCAACCTCGTCGTTCCAAGAAGAACAGCACCAGCGGATCAGCCGTGTTGGATTTGGCGATTCTTGGCCTATTGAGGGAATCGGATCTCCACGGCTACGAAATCCGCAGGCGCCTGGGCGAAATCCTTGGACCCATTGCTCGCCTTTCTTTTGGAACCCTCTACCCCGCGCTGAACCGCCTGGAAACCGAAGGTGCCGTTCGCGTTGTAAACGTCACAAAGAGCCGGACTCGCCTGACTACCGAACGCGGCCGCAAGGTCTACACACTCACCGACATCGGCAAAGAGATTTTTGAGGAGCTACTAGAAGCCGGCTCTACCGCAGCTACCGACGACAAGGCCTTTGCAATTCGCATGGCCTTCGCGCGCTATCTCCCAAAGGACGCACGTTTGCGGTTCCTCGTAAGGCGCCGCGAGCAGCTCCACGCTCAGCTCGTCGAAGCTCAACAAAGTTTTGCGAACAACGTCACCGAACTCGATTCCTATCGGCGCTCGCTGATCGAACACGGAAACGAAATGCGCGCCAAGGATATTGATTGGCTCGATTCGATGATTTCGCAAGAACAACAAGTAAATCGCCCATCACGGGCAAGTAAACCCTAGGAGGGAATGTGAAAAAGACCGTACGCGTGGCGATTGCCGGTGTCGGAAACTGCGCTAGCTCACTCGTTCAAGGCGTGGAGTACTACCGCGACGCTGATGACTCGGCGGAAGTGCCAGGTCTCATGCACGTTCGTCTTGGTGGGTACCACGTCGGCGATGTTGAGTTCGTTGCAGCATTTGATGTCGATGCAATGAAGGTCGGCCTCGACCTCGGAAAGGCAATCGGCGCAAGCCAGAACAACACCATCAAGTTTGCTGACGTTGCAGAACTGGGCGTCCAGGTTCAACGTGGACCAACGCTTGACGGCCTTGGCAAGTACTACCGCGAAACAATCGAAGAGTCTCCTGCAGAGCCAGTAGACGTTGCACAGGCTTTGCGCGACAGCAATGCCGACGTACTTGTTTCCTACCTACCGGTTGGTTCCGAAGAAGCGCAGCGCTATTACGCGCAAGCCTGCATCGACGCCGGCGTTGCTTTCGTTAACGCCATCCCCGTCTTCATTGCTTCTGACCCAGAGTGGGCCAAGAAGTTCGCAGACGCAGGCGTTGCAATTGTTGGCGACGACATCAAGAGCCAAGTCGGTGCAACCATTGTTCACCGCATCCTTGCGCGCCTCTTTGAAGACCGCGGCCTTACCGTTGACCGCACCTACCAACTCAACGTCGGTGGAAACATGGACTTCAAGAACATGTTGGAGCGCGAGCGTTTGGAATCGAAGAAGGTTTCAAAGACACAAGCCGTTACATCACAGCTTGAGGCAAAGCTCGAAGCCGACAACGTGCACATCGGCCCATCGGACCACGTGCCGTGGCTTGAGGACCGCAAGTGGGCATACATCCGCCTTGAGGGTCGCAACTTCGGTGACGTACCTCTCAATGCAGAACTGAAGCTGGAAGTTTGGGACTCGCCAAACTCGGCTGGTGTCATCATCGACGCGCTTCGTTGCGCAAAGGTTGCCAAGGACAAGGGCATCGGCGGACCTCTCGAAGGCCCTTCGGCTTACTTTATGAAGAGCCCTCCTGTTCAACACCGCGACCAAGACGCTGCGCGCATGGTTGAGGAGTTTTGCTCCTAACCCATTAGTTGGTTGAGGAGTTTTGCTCCTAACCCATTAGTTGGTTGCAGTATGCAGAAAAGGCCCCGCATTGCGGGGCCTTTTCTATTTCACAACGAGCTCGGCAACGATCGCGCAGTGGTCACTGACCTTGCATTTCTGAACGCGCGCAGTGACGGGCTGCATTTCACGCACGGCGATATAGTCAATTCGCAATGACGGGTCCCAAGAGGGCCACGTCGGACCAGTTTCAACAACAGTCCACCCGGCAGACTCAAACACCGGAAGCGCCTCATGAGGGCGCAGATTCATGTCACCAAAGATGAGTGCGGGCCCGCGATGACGTGTCATCTCGTCAAATATCTGCGGCAACTGAATTGCGCTTTCGTCCCTGCGCGAAGACAAGTGCGTTGTCGCTACACGCACAGGCACACCATTGTGTTCAACAGTTGCGAACAAGGCAGTCCGCTTCTGTTCACGCCAATGCAAGCGTCGCAGCTTCACAACTTGCACGTTGTGGTGACGTTGGCGAGTCACAAGCGAATTGCCAAACAGCCCAATCAACCAGTGTCGACGCGACGGACGAAACGTTGCGAAGTGTCCAGTTCGACGCGCCACGCGTTTGACTGCATTCGCAAAGCGCGTGCGCACGGTACGCCTGTCAACTTCCTGCAGTCCAACAATGTCGGCATCAAACTGACAAACACTTTCAACCAAGTCATTCACACGAATTGGCCCCTTGAAATAGTGCTTGTGTTTACCTCGATGCACCTGTCCGTTAAGTGTGTTGAAAGTTGCTACGCGAAGAATCGCGGCGTCTGTTGATGAACTAACTTCATCGCTCGCCGGAGCGGAGCAACTGGAGTCGGAAATGTCGTTCACTGAAACAAGTACCTCAAATGTTGGTTCGTCATGGGACCGCGTGGCGGTCTCGTACCAGAACGCGGCCCGCTTGCCGCTGAACGTAGCAACCTACGGACCCGGCGTCGGCAGTGAGGCTGATTTCAAACTGCTGGGCCAAGTACAGGGCAAGCGCGTCTTAGATCTTGGTTGCGGTGGCGGCCAAAACGCCATTGTTTTCGCACGCGAGGGTGCAATTTCCATAGGTGTCGACATCTCAGTGCAGCAGTTGGCATTTGCGAAGAGGCTTCTTGAACAAGAAGCGGTCAAGGTTGAGTTTCGCCACGGAGACTTGGCTGAATTGGCCTTTCAACGCGCCGACACCGTCGATGTCGTATTCAGTACATTCGCGTTTCAATACGTCCCTGACATCAACCGAGTGTTTCGCCAAGTTCATCGAGTGCTGAAGGCAAACGGATTGTTTGTGTTCTCGGTTCCTCACCCAGTTCGCTACGTGGTGGGCGACTCCAGCACGCGAACAACACTCGAACCACAAGTCAACCTCGATCCGCAGAAGGTGCAGCGGTCTTACGACGACAAGTCACCAATCCGCAGCCAAGCAAAAGATGCCTTCTTTGTTGAACATCCACACACGGTGTCCGATGTCGTGATGGGGCTTTTGCGCAGCGGTTTTGAAGTCGACACAGTTCTTGAACCAATGGGTGATGACAACAATGAACTGCCACGCGCATTAGTCGTCCGCGCGCGCAAACGCGCTTAGCTAGTTCGTTGTTCAGCCCACCAAGCGTCCAGACGCTTGAACACTTCCTCTTGGCCAAGCAGACCCTCTTCTAAACGCAGGTTCAACAAGTAATCCAGCGCACGCCCGATGTCTTTTCCTGGCTTCAAATCAAGGTGCTGCATGACGGCTACCCCATCAACCTCGGGCCGCAAGGCGTCGAGTTCTTCCTTCTCGCGCAGTTCGCTGATTTTTGTTTCAAGCTCATCCATGCGTCGCGAAAGTCGTTCCGCCTTGGCCTTGTTGCGAGTTGTGCAGTCGCAACGCGTTAGCTCGTTCAAGTCGGCCAATAACGGCCCGGCGTCGCGCACATACCTGCGAATTGCAGAATCGGTCCAGCCCATCGAGTAGGTGTGAAAACGCAGATGAAGCTCAACAAGTTTCGAGACATCAGAGATGGTCTCTGTTGGAAACTTCAACTTGCGCATGCGGTCACGCGTCATACGCGCACCAACTACATCGTGGTGGTGGAACGAAACGCCCTTTGGCCCATAACTGCGGGTTCTTGGCTTGCCAATGTCGTGAAAGAGCGCGGCCAGTCGAAGCACTGCACGCGGCGATGCCTTTTCGACAACGGCAATGGAGTGCGCCAACACATCTTTGTGACGGTGAATGGGGTCCTGCTCGAGTGCCAGCGCCGGCAGTTCGGGCAAGAATCGTTCAGCAAGACCGGTTTCGGTAATGAACCACAACCCGGGTCCGGGCTTTTCGACAAGCAACAACTTCACCAATTCGTCGCGGATTCGCTCAGCCGACACAATCTCTAGCCGCTCGCTCATCTCGCGAACCGCTTGACTTAGGTCGTCCGTGGGCGCAAGTGAAAGCTGCGCGATGAAGCGGGCGGCGCGCAACATGCGCAGAGGGTCATCGCTGAAAGAAATGGTCGGTGACGACGGTGTCTTGAGAGATTGACGAGCCAGATCGACAATCCCGTCAAACGGGTCGACAAGGGTCAGGTCTGGCAGGCGGAGAGCCATTGCATTAACCGTGAAATCGCGACGCGAGAGGTCGGTTTCGATGGAGTCCGAGAAAACAACCTCGGGCTTACGGGAATCCTCGTTGTATGCCTCTCCGCGGTGGGTTGTGATTTCAATCAGGCGTCCGTTCTTGCGAGCAGCGACCGTTCCGAATCGTTTCCCTTGAAGCCACATGTCGTCAGCCCACGGACCAACGATCTTCTCAATCTCGTCAGGCAGGGCATCGGTCGTGAAATCAAGGTCTGTGTCTTCGCGCAAGCGATTGATCACCGCGTCTCTAACGACACCACCAACTAGATAAAGGTGATAGCCGGCGTCGCTGAAAGCCTCGGGAAGACCAGCACACTCCTTGATCAAAGATTGCAACATCGGGGGAAACACGGGGCGCAGGTTAATGCCACCCACCGCAAGGGACTTCAGCCAACTAATTTGACGGGGTGACTCAACCAGCGCGCGGCCGATCATGAAACCCAGCGCTGTTGCACTCGGCCTTCACGTCAAGCGCCTTGTTGCAGTGGCAACCTTGTCGTTGCTTGTCATCTCGCCGTCAGCCGTATTGGCTCCCTCGGCTGTGTCTGCCCAGGACCAGACCAACGCCGACTCACCCTCAACGAACAACGCAACCCGACTCGACATGGTGTCGCAAACCGGCTTCGTCACAGCTGGCAATGCATTCAATCTCGTCGCCCAGATCACCACCGACAGAGACCCGGCAACGCTTGACCTCGTCGTAACGGTCCTTGGCTCCGTGCGAAACCGCAGCGCGTTCAATCAAAGCCTCAACGGAACCACAACCGGTTCCACACAGATTCTTCAACGGTTTCCACTTTCTGAAGTGCTTGACCCAGACAGACGCGTAACAGTTTCGCTCCCCATCAATGACGCAGCACAGCGCGCCACTTACCTCGCGGCATCGGGCGTATATCCAATTCACGTCGAACTCCGCGAACAAGGAACAGACGACTCGCTTGCTCAAATCAACTCTCACATCATCAAGAGCGCGACTGAAGAGCCCCGCAAGCTCAACGTTGCTACCGCTTTTCCGGTCAACGTCGCCTCCGATGACAACGATCCCTTTGCCGCGCCATCCAATGGAAGCGAATACAACGAACTTGCCGCAATCACCACCACGTTTGCAGCACTACCAATGTCAATTGCCGTTTCACCAGAAGGTTTGGATCGCGTCAGAGAACTGGAAAACCCCGCTGCACAAACATCAATCCAATCACTAACCGCGGCGCTGGCTCGTCAACCGAACTACGCCCAACCCTGGGCACCGGCCGTTCAGTCGCTGGCAAAAGAGCTTCCACGAGAGTTCGACCAACAACTTGAACAAGGCTCGAACTCACTTACGGAGACCTTCAATCAGAAGCCGCAATCAGGCACTTGGCTGGGCCTGAGCCCACTTTCACAAGAGTCAGCGACCGAGCTTCAAAAGCGCGGAACCAAACAGATGGTTATTCAGGAATCAAACCTGACGCCGGTTGGACGTGCGACGTCAATCACTCGTCCAATAAAGATTCGTAGCTCCAAGAAAACAACCGTCGACGCCCTTCAAGGCGACTCCGCACTTACCGAACACTTTCGTACGGGTGGCGTTCTGGGCGCTCACCGTTTACTTGCCGACCTCACCGTCCTCCAGAACGACTTCCCCGGCCAAGAGCGCGGAGTTGTAGCAATGGCACCTGCCGATTGGCGCTTTGACCCGGCTTTGTTGAATGAGTTCTTTGGTGCGCTGAGTAATTCACCGGAATTGCAAGGTGCTTCCTTCGACAAGTTGTTCTCGCTTCCATACGAAAACAACGGCCTAACCCGCGACCTTGCAACAGACAAAGACAGCAATGTCTCAAAGACACGGGTTGAAAATGCACGCAAGCGTCTGGACGGCTTTGCATCAATGGTTGATGCGCAAAACCCGTTGTACGAGAAGGTCACTCGACAACTCCTCTACGCAGAATCTTCTCGGTTGCTTGGCCGCAACAGAGATCAGGTGATCAGCGAACATGAGCAGTCCTTTTCATCAACCATCAAGATGATCCGTTTGCCAACCGAACGATCCATCCGATTGACGGCAAACCAAGGTGAAGTCCCTGTCTCAATTCAGAACGACACCGGCTTTCCAGTCAGAGTCAAGGTGCGCTTCTCGAGCGACCAGGTGTCGTTTCCCGGGGGACACGAAGCAATTGTTGATGTCGAACGCCAGCAACTAACCAAGCGAGTGCTCATTGAATCGCGCACTTCAGGTCGGTTCCCCGTTCAAGTCAGCCTTGTATCACCGGATGGCTCGTTGCAGCTGACCGCTGAGAAAGTGAACATCATTTCGACGTCCACATCGGCCGTTGGAATGATCCTCACGTTTGGGTCGCTCTCGTTCCTCATCGTCTGGTGGATCGTCTCTTTGGTCCAGGGCCACAAGAAGAAGCACGCCGGAAAGCACGCGGTTTCATGAGCCAAACAGCCCGTCAAACAAGTCTTTTTCGAAGCACAGCAGTGATGACACTTGGAACGCTGCTGTCTCGAATAACCGGTGTCGGCAGAACAATCGCCCTTGCATATGCGCTGGGATTGTTCCCGCTGGCCGACGCTTACAACCAAGCCAACCAAACCCCCACCATGTTGTACGAGTTGGTAGTCGGCGGCATCTTGTCAGCCACGCTGATTCCCGTTTTCGTCAGACAGTTCAGAACAGATGAAGACGAAGGTTGGAAGGCAGTCTCTGCTGTTCTGACAATCGTCCTTGCGGCCGTTGGTCTGCTTTCGGTCTTAGTCGCACTTGGTGCGGGCAACATCATTGACTTCTATTTGGCTAAGCGACACGGTGCGTTAGCCGCCGACCAGAAAGCAGTTGCCACATTCCTTTTGCGCCTGTTTGCTGCACAAGTCGCGCTGTACGGATTCATAAGCGTTGCAACGGCACTTTTGAACGTGCGTCGACGCTTTGGACCGCCGATGTTCGCGCCAATTTTCAACAACTTGGTACTCATCTGCCTGTTTGTTGCACTCCCCCGCTTCTTTAACAATCTCCATGAAGTCAACGTCACCGACGATCGCGTACTGCTGACAATTCTCGGCATTGGAACAACCGCCGGTGTGGCAGCAATGGCGCTCGTGCTTGTTCCATTTGTTCGGACCGAATCCAAGGGCCGATTGCGCCTGCATTGGGAACCAAAGCACAGCGCGGTGCGCGCAGTCATCAAGCTGTCGGGTTGGACTGCCGGTTTCGTGGTGGCAAACCAGATCTGTCTGGCCGTGAACCTCGTTCTTGCCGGCAGTCACGTTGGCGACACAACAGCAATGCTGACGTCCTACACGTTCTTCATTCTTCCGCACGGCATCTATGCAGTTTCTGTAATGAGCGCGTTGCAGCCTGCATTGGCAGAGGCGTGGGCTGACTCCAACATTGCTCTGTATCGCAAGCGTTTTGTCGAAGGCGTTCGCCTGATTCTGTTTGCCATCGTGCCCGCTGCTGTTGGGTATGTCTTGCTGACTAGCGAAATCGTCCAAGCGGTTCTTCTGCGCGGAAGCTTTGACGCGGCGGCGGCAAGTCGCACCACAGACGTATTGGCCCTCATGGTCATCGGTCTTCCCGGTTTCAGTCTGTTCATCTATTGCAGTCGCGCGCTGCAAGCAATCACCGATGCAAAAGCCGTTTTCTGGCTTTACGTTTTAGAGAACGCGGTGAACATCGCGCTTGCCGTTGTCCTTTATCAATCACTAGGTGTGCAGGGCCTGGCGCTGGCTCAATCAATTGCCTATTTGATCGGCGCAGCTGCAGCAATCGGCGTGGTTCGCAATCGCAGCCAGGGTCTGCAACTACGCAACCTCTTAGACGGCACGGCGCGGATCGTCGCCGCAACCATCCCAATGGCGGCAGTTGTTTACTTCACAAAGGCTTACGTCAACCTGGCTCCCGCGTTCACGCTGGTAATCGCCGTAGTGTTGGGCGCATTGACATATGCAGTGGCCGCGTGGCTTTGCCGGATTCCGGAGTTCCGACAGTTCACCAAGCGGTTTTCCAACGTCTGGAAGATCAGATAAATGACTACACCGAAGCAAATCGCAGTAATTACTGACAGCGCGAGCGATCTTGACGACGCCCGCCTCCAAGAACTGGGCGTCGATGTCGTACCCCTGTCCGTCCGATTCGGTGACGAGGAGTTCGTCGACAAAATCGAACTATCTCGCGAAGAGTTTTGGCGCCGCGCGGACACCAGCGAAGAACTTCCCGGGACGGCAGCCCCTTCACCTGGTGCTTTTGCCGAAGCGTTCACCAAAGCAAAGAGCCAAGGCGCACAAGGTGTGGTTTGTGTGACTTTGTCGGCCGAGCTATCTGCAACATTTCAGTCGGCAATGGGCGCGGCGCAAATCGTCAAGGACGACATTGACGTGCGAGTCGTTGATTCCAAGACGTGCACCGTTGGCCAAGCGCGGATTGTCGAAGCCGCGGCGCTCGCCGCACAATCGGGCAGCGACCTCAATTCCGTAGAAGCAACTGCCAAACAATGCGCCGCAAACCAGAAACTCTTTGGCGCACTCAACACGCTGGAAAATCTCCGCAAAGGCGGCCGCATCGGTGCCGCCGGTGCATTCTTTGCGACTCTCTTGTCGGTAAAGCCGCTCATCACCATTGAAGAAGGCGTTGTGAAGCCGGTTTCCAAGCAACGCACCCGCTCCAAATCGCTCAGGCAACTGGCAAACATCGTGTTGGAAAACGCTCCTGTCGAAAAAGTCGGCGTTTGTGATTCCGGCGCTGACGATGTCGACGAGTTCATCGAGATGCTCAAGCCCGCGGTCGCAGCCAAAGACGTCCTTCGCTGCGAGATGGGCCCAACTATTGGAGTCCACGGCGGCAAGGGTTTGATTGCCGTGACTTTCGCTCCCGTAACGCACGACTGACGAAAAACAATTTCAAGAATGTTCTGAAACCCGAGTACTCGAATCAGGTTTTGTTGACCCAACGCGATACCCTCGGAGCCATCGTGTCAACGCTATCTACTTCTTCCTTTACTTCTGGTCGTGTGTTGCGCCGCCGTTACCGGCTAGAGACACCACTAATCATTGGCTCCACGCCGGAGCTATGGCTGGGCGTTGACCTGGTGCTTCAGCGTCCGGTACGCATCAAGCTGCTTCACCCAGACCTGGCCCGCGACGAGACATTTGCAACACGGCTCCACGATGCCGCCATCGCAGCTGCACGCCTGACCCACCCGCATGTCGCGCCCACTTACGACACGGGCCAAGAAGACGACACCACATTCATCGTCGCTGGTCACCTCGATGGCCGCACACTTACCGAAATCATGGCCAGCGGTCCTCTTGACCCGCGTGCCGCCGTAACAATGGTCAAGCAAGTTGCCGAAGCTCTCGACTACGCGCACAACAGCGGCGTCGTCCACGGTGACATCACTCCGGACAACATCGTCATTGTTGGCGGAGACCACCGGGTAGTTGTTTCAGACTTTGGCATTGCCAAGGCCGTGGCCGAAACGCCCGAAGACGCACTTGGTGGCTCTCAAGACGCCAAGCTTCGCAATCGCTACACGGCGCCAGAGCAGTGCAAGGGCGAACAACCAACTTCAGCGAGTGATATCTGGGCCATCGGGACTCTTCTCAATGAACTGACTCATGGCAATGGCGAGAACGAAGCCGCTTCGCAGCAACTCAACACCACCATTGAGCGCGCGACGGCCGAGAACCCAGAGGACCGCTTCGACTCCGCAGGCGATATCGCACGACAATTGCGATCCATCGAAAGGCCCAGCACCAGCCGATATCTCGACGACAACTGGCCTAACCAGAAGGTCGACCACTTCAATTCTGTTTCCGACCCGACCGTGGCAAATCGCCGAGTCATGCTGCCGGCTCCGGTTGCACCACAAAACGACCCCACCACCTCAGCCGTGGGTTTCATTCGCAATGACAGTGCCCACGACACGGGCCAGTTCAGGCCCACTTCGGACAACACGAATCCCGCCGGAGAATGGCCGACGGCCGAGACTCCGGTCGTCAACACGCAATCCAACGACCTGAACGCTCACGCCACCCAAGCCCATCACTTCGACGCCGTCGAAGACGAACCGTTTAATGAGCAGCCCAAACACGCTCGTCTTTCTCCCGAGCTCATGCGTGAGGAAACCATTCATCGCGCGCACGAGAAGAAGGTCAACCGGCGATACATGGCCAGTGCTGCCGTACTTGCCGCAATCCTGCTGGCCGTCATTCTTGGCCGTGTGATCGGAAGCGCCGGCGACAACACCGAGAACGCTGCAGCTCCGGTCGAAACCGAGTCCGCCGTCAGCTTTTCCAGGGCCTCCGCGTTTGACCCACCGCCTGGCGACGGTGACGAGAACAGCGCTCAAGCAAACAACGCCATTGACGACAACCCTCAAACTTTTTGGTCCACCCAGACCTACTCGTCACCACGTTTCGGCAACCTCAAGCGAGGAATTGGCCTGGTGCTTCGAACCAGCCGTCCAGCCGAGATGAAGACACTGGAAGTCGATGCTCGCAACCAGGGATGGAGTGCCCAGATCTATGTGGCCAACTCCCCCGGCTCGCGCCTGACGGAGTGGGGAAACCCGGTCGACACTCAAAGTGGACTTGGTCAAAACGCCCAGTTCGATCTGCACAATGCGCAAGGTTCAGCAGTTCTCATTTGGTTCACGAACCTTGGCGATTCCAACCGTTTGTCGGTCGTAGAGGCAAAGCTCAACAACGGATAGCCAACATCGCGTCACCTATCCGGGCAGATACCGCGATGTGATGGGTATTGTGAGGCCCATGTTCTCTCTTGGGAAAAAGCCTTCGTCAGGTAACGACTGGGTTTCTGAAGCGTCCGAATTCATTGAAACCTGCGTCGATGTCGTCAGGGACAAGGCTGTTGTGCCTCTCACAACCATCGCAAGGGCCATCGTTTATGGTCTTCTAGCTGGTGTTTTGGGCGTTGTCGCGCTGATCATTCTCAGTGTTGCCGGAGTCCGCCTGCTTGACATCTACCTCGACAACATTCCTGGGGTTCCCGAAAGCGTTTGGTTCGCCTACGCAATCGCTGGTGCAATTTTCGTGATCGCCGGGCTGTTGCTCTGGTCGAAGCGCAAGCCAAAGGTCAGCACCCAAGAAAGCTAAAAGCCAGTGTCAGAAGTACGTTCGGTTGTCATCATCGGCTCAGGTCCATCGGGCCTGACCGCCGCCATCTACACGGCTCGCGCCAACCTCAAGCCGCTGGTTATTGAAGGCGAACCCTCTTCCACCGCCGATCAACCCGGTGGTCAGTTGATGTTGACAACCGACATCGAGAACTATCCCGGCTTTGTCGAGGGCATTGAAGGCCCCGAGCTGATGAGTCGTTTCCGAGGCCAAGCAGAACGCTTCGGAACCGAGTTCATTACCGAGAAAGCCACACGCGTCGACTTCTCACAGCGTCCGTTCAAGGTGTGGGTTGGCGACCGGGAAATCACGAGCGAGTCCATCATCATCTCAACGGGTGCTCGCTCGCGAATGCTTGGCCTCGAGGCAGAAGATCGCTTGATTGGGCGCGGCCTTTCCACCTGCGCAACCTGCGACGGATTCTTCTTCCGTGGGAAAACGGTCGCGGTGGTCGGTGGCGGTGACTCGGCAATCGAGGAAGCCACCTTCTTGACCAAGTTTGCCGACAAGGTGCTACTAATCCACAGACGAGACTCTCTCCGCGCCTCCAAGATCATGCAAGACCGGGCTTTCAAGAATCCCAAGTTGGAGTTTGTCTGGAACTCGGTTGTTTCGGACATCGTCGGCGAATCGAAAGTGGAATCCCTGGAACTGACCGACACGGAAACAGGCGATATTCGCTCACTCTCAGTGGACGGCCTTTTTGTCGCTATTGGTCACATCCCCAACACCACGCTCTTTACCGACCAGGTTGAGATGTTTGACTCCGGTTACATCAAGACGGTTCCGGGCACCACCCAGACCAACGTTGAAGGGGTGTTCGCCGCCGGCGATGTTCAGGACTCGACCTACCGCCAGGCGATCACCGCTGCTGGGTCTGGCTGCATGGCAGCGATCGAAGTGGAACGCTGGCTGGAAGCCAACGAGATCTCTCACCACTGACCGGCTCCAGATTTCCCACCCTTAACCGGGGCCCGATCCAGCAATCAAGACGCCTATGGATAAGTCATCGTTCCAAGGCAATTCGCGCCCTCTCGCACTTATTCTTTGACGCCGGCTTGTGCACAGGAATATGCACAAGCCGCAAAAGGTTTTAACCAATCAACTACCTATTGGAGGTCAAATGGCTGCGCCAGTAACCCTTAACAACGACAACTTTGAATCGGAGATCGGCGACTCTTCCGCCCCGATCCTTGTGGATTTCTGGGCCGAATGGTGTGGTCCGTGCAAGCGCGTTGGCCCAATCCTCGACGAAATCGCAGATGAGAAGAGCGGATCACTGCGTATTGGCAAGCTGAACGTGGACGAAAACCCCGCAATTGCCCAGCAGTTCGAAGTGATGAGCATTCCAACGATGATCCTCTTCAAGGATGGACAAGCAACAGACGTGCGAATCGTCGGTGCTTATGGCAAGGACCAACTGCTAAGCCAGCTCGGTTCACACGTCTGAGAGTTATCCACAAAGTCTTCCCCAGGGTGTGGATTGAGAGTCGAGGCTTACAACAATGGGATTCACATTTAGGCTTTCGCGCGCTTAGGAGCCTTGAGAATTAGGTCCGCTATGCGCTCCAGATCCTCTGGGCCGGCAAAGTCAATCGTGACTCTCCCCTTCTTCGCCCCGCCCGATACGGTCACCTTGGTGTCCAAATAGTCAACAAGACGCTCTTGCCATTCTAAGGCGGGAGCGTCTTGTTTTGTCGGAGCTGACTTGGTCCGTTCCGTGACATCGACCACTGCCCCATGTCGGTCCTTGACGGCCTCTTCCACGGCGCGCACGGACCATTGATCGCGAGCAGCTCGCTCGGCAAGTTGTCCCTGGAACGCCTTGTCGGTAGTGCCTAGCAAGGCGCGAGCGTGACCCTCTGTGATGTGACCTTCAATCAACAAGCGCTGAACTTTTGGCTGCAGACTCAACAAGCGCAGCAAGTTACTCACCGCAGTGCGGCTCTTTCCGACACGCTTGCCAACAGACTCGTGTGTCATTGAAAAATCATCAATCAACTGCTGGTAAGCAGCGGCCTCGTCAATGGCATTGAGGTCTCGTCGGTGAAGGTTCTCGACCAGCGCCTCTTCAAGCGATGCGTTGTCCTGGCTGGTGCGGACAATTACGGGCACCTGATCAAGCCCAGCTTGCTTAGAAGCTCTCCAACGCCGCTCACCTGCGATCAGTTCGTAGCCTTCTCCCCCGGCCTGTGGACGCACAAGCAGAGGTTGGAGAACTCCGACTTCCTTGATCGATGCGGCCAAGGACGCAAGATCTTTCTCGTCAAGGTGTCGCCGAGGCTGAAATGTGTTCGGCACAATCGACTTGATCGGGACCGTCTTAAAGGTGGCCGATCCGTCTGCCACGGGCTCCCCTGCGGGAATCAGGGCGCCCAGACCCTTACCAAGACCACTACGCCTCGCCATCGATGACCTCCTTAGCCAAGTCGCGGTACGCGCCGGCACCGCGTGAAAGCGGATCGAACACTGAAATTGGCTGTCCGTATGACGGCGCCTCAGAGAGCCTGACGCTTCTTGGGATGACGGTCTTACAGAGACGATCACCAAAGAATTGCTTGACGTCTCGCGAGACCTGCGATGACAACTTCGTACGTGCGTCGTACATGGTCAGCAAGACGTGGCTGATGTGCAGCTCAGGGTTCAAAGCGCTGCGAATACGGTCGACATTCTGGACCAGCTGCCCGACACCCTCCAACGCGTAGTACTCGCACTGGATGGGCAACAAGACTTCCCTAGCTGCAATGAAGCCATTGATTGTCAGCAGTCCCAATGACGGAGGGCAATCAATAATGACGAAGTCATACTGGTCTGAGACCTTGGCGAGGGAATTCTTGAGGCGATTCTCGCGGGCAAGCTCGGAAACGAGCTCTACCTCTGCGCCAGCCAAATCAATAGTTGCCGGAGCGAGCCAGAGATTCGGATAGATCGTCTCTACGACACACTCAGCAGGCTCTGAGTCCCCTAGAAGCAGGTCGTATGTGGAGTTATCGATCTTTTCGGAGTCCACCCCCACACCCGTGGTGGCGTTTGCCTGGGGGTCCAGGTCAACGAGAAGCACTCGCTTTCCCTCCTCGCCAAGCGCCGAAGAAAGATTGACCGCGGTTGTGGTTTTACCCACCCCGCCTTTCTGGTTCGCGACGGTAAGTATCCGCGTCATCGGAGAATCCTCATGCGCTGCACGCTACAGGCTGAGTGAGACATTGGGATGTTTCACGTGAAACATCTTGAGCAAGTTTTCACGCATCGAGCCATCCGGAAACCAGAGGAATGTTTCACGTGAAACATTCCTCTGGTTCGGGTGAAGGCGCACAGCCAGTTTCAGGCCCGAGATGTTTCACGTGAAACATCTCGGGCCAATATCCCACCTGAAGCCCGGTAGTTACGACAGTGCGAATGTTTCACGTGAAACATTCGCACGTCCTTTCTAGGTAACGAGGGAAGCCAGATGTTTCACGTGAAACATCTGATTGCTCAACCAGTCCGAGTTCCAATGGGAATGTTTCACGTGAAACATTCCCATTGTCCAGGTAGCAGCGCCCGCAGCACCCACGCCGCAAGAGAAGTCTTAGAAGACTGGGCGCTTCGCGGGGATTCCAACGCGGCGAGGCCAGCGCGAATCGAGGGGAGCAGTCTTTTCCAAGATGGCCAGGCGTACTCCCGTTACGCGCACAGTTTCCACCTTGCGGAGACCTAACTTGGCCAGGCCACTCGCAGGCCAACGATCGGCCTCAGAGTGTGGGGGTTCCGACACAATCAGGGTTCCGCCGGGTAACAACAGGGGAGAAGCGCACTCCGCAAGCACGGCGGGAGGCCCAAATGAGCGGGCAACCACCATCTGATAAGTCTCCCGGTAGGCAGCATTGTGACCAAGCTCCTCGGCACGGGCACAAACAATTTCTGTATTCGTCAGACCAAGCAGATCGACAGCTTCGTTGAGGAAGGTCGTTCTTTTCTCCATGCCGTCGATCAATGCGAAGCGAACAGAGGGGAGCGCGGCAGCCAGGACGAGGCCGGGGATGCCTCCGCCGCTACCGAGATCGGCAACCGATTTGGGATTCAGGTCGCCCAGTACTTCAAGGAACGCCGCGGCATGTGCGACGTGGTCTTCAACAGGACCGGGCCCAAGAAAGCCACGGTCCTTGCTGATTTCGAGAACCCGCACCAATCGGCGATGCAGGCTCGGGTCAACCAGTTCATGCACTCCGCACAGGCCTGATCACCACGTAACGACGTGGCTCTTCGCCTGCTGAACTGGTTTCAACACCTTCGATTTCGTTGATGGTGTCGTGAACAATCTTGCGATCAGCCGGGTGCATTGGTTCAAGGTTGCGCTCAACCTGCTTCTCGACAACCTCGCGAGCAAGGTCCTTCGTGAAGCGCTCTAGCGCGGCCTTGCGCTTCTCGCGGTACTTAGCCACATCGAGAATGATCTTGCCGTTACGTGCACCGGTCTGACGCTGAACAACAGTTCGAGTCACTTCTTGCAACGCGTGAAGTGCGTTACCCCTCAAACCAATGAGGTGCCCAAGGTTGTCGCCTTCGATTGAAACCTTGATCAGCTCCTCTTCGGAGTCAATCTCGGACTTCACACTTGCAGGTGTGTTCATCTCAGCAAACAAGCCGTTGAGGAACTCTTCAAGGGTCTTGACCTGGTCTTCTAGGGCTACGGTTTCCAACTCATTGTCTCCTTGTTTGGCTCCGGAATTGCGAGCGTCTCCGCCTGGCTTGTTTGGTCGCTGACGTCTGTTGCGAGGCTTGCGGCGGTCATCAGATGAGCGCCTGTCAACGCCGTCGCCGTGACCCGCATGTGAATCGGAACCAAACGAGGCGTCTTCCGCGGATTCTTCGCGCGGTGTGGAGGCACGCTGCGCAGAACGCTCTGACGGCCTACCGCGATCATTACGACGACTCTTGCGGCGACCCGTTTCCTTTGAACGAGGAACACTGGGCTTCACACGGGCTCGTACCCGTGCTTCGACCTTACGAAATCCGAACAGCCCCGCCTTTGGTTCAGCTACAACATCGAACTCAGCATCGGCTTCATCGACGCCTAGCTGCTCTAAGGCCTGGCTTTTTGCAGCCTCAACCGATGAACCCGTGGTTTCAACCCATTCCATATGCCTTTACCGGCCCTTACCCTTTGACTTGTTGGTCTTCTTTGCAGGGGCGGACAGTTCGGATGATTTCTTCTTCGGCGCATTCACTGGCTTTGGCCCGCCTTTTAGATGAGCCTCGACATCTTTTTGCGCGAATTGAATCTCGTCCTTCAGGACGGGGTCGAACTTGTACATCGCCCACTGCTGAACGACACGAATAATGCTTTGATAGGTCCAATAGAGGACTAGCGCAGCAGGAAACGTCAAAGAAATTACCCCAAAAAACGGAGGCATGATCTTTGTGAATTTCCGCATCATTTCTGCTTGCGGGTTGTCAGAAGTGTTCGTTGCCCTGGCGTTGACTTGGCGCTGCTGCCAGAACTGGAAAAACACCATGGCCAGGATCAACGCGATGTAGGGGAGCATGGCCCAGAAAGATGAATGGGTCCCTAAAGCGCTCGAGGAAAGATTGACGCCAAAGCTCTCCATACGTCCGTCATTTGAGATCAAGTTCTTATAAAGATCTGATCCGTGGTCTAAATACTTCGGTGCTGAAACGCCATTTTCTTTATAAAGGATGCCGCTGAGTGCGTGATAAAGGACCAAAAAGATTGGCATTTGGAGAAGCAGGGGAAAGCAACCACTAAGTGGGTTGATTTTGTTCTCGCGATAAAACGCCATCGTTTCGGCGCTCAGCTTTTCCCGGTCGTTCTTGTACTTCTCGTTTAGTTTTTGCAGTTCAGGGGCCACTTTTTGCATGACCATCATGGAGCGCACGGACTTGAGCGTCAGCGGCGCAACAATCAGCATCACTGTCAACGTCAGCAACAAAATTGCTAATGCGTGGTTATGAGTAAACGAGTAATACGTCGAAAGAAGCCCTGCAAAAAAGCGAGAAAAGATGTCCACTTTATTCCTTATTCATTGAAATCTTGTTTAGGTCTAGGAGGCACAGGGTCAAATCCCCAGCGAGCGCCCGGACGACACCGGACAATTCGCTTGCACGCCATCCAAACACCCTTCACGGCACCGTGTTGATCCAGCGCTTCAAGCGCGTAATTAGAACAGCTCGGCTGAAAGCGACACGGAGACGGTCTCCCGTGACGCAGCCCTTGATAGGCAAAAATTAGCCAACGGAGCACCCTAACTGAGCGATTCACGGCAACGATCCGGCAAGTTTGTTACTCACACGGGAAAACTCGCCCGACAATTCAGAGAAAGTCTTGTTGGTCGCCGGCGGACGAACAATGACCAAATAAGCGCCCGGCCTGAGGATCGAGTGAGACTGACGAGATATCTCGCGAAGCCGTCGACGTAACCGGTTGCGCTCAACAGCATTTCCAACCTTGCGACTAATGGAGAACCCGATGCGGATCTCAACATCTTCACTACTGGTCGGAGGGGCGTAAACAAGGCGCAAACAGCCGGCCGAAGCCCGGGTTCGCGAAGCCTGTAAATGAGTAAAGGTGTCTCTGTCCTTAATGCGACCGAGAACAGAGCTCACACGAAATAGTTAGGCCGACAAGCGCGCGCGGTTGCGGCGGCGGCGTGCCTTGATAATCGCTTGTCCAGCCCGCGTGGACATACGGTGCCTGAAGCCGTGCTTCTTTGCACGCTTACGAACGTTTGGCTGGAAGGTGCGCTTCATAAGGCGCGAATACTAGCAAACAGCAGCGGCCCTAAGAACCAAGCGCACAACCCTAAATCGCCTGTTTCACTGGCAAACCTACGGTGCTACTTTCGTGAACTTCTTTCGGGGCATCGGAATTTCCACAGCTATCCACGGCTGTGAGCTGGGGTTACACCTATGGCTCTCGTTTGGTTTGTATGTTTTTCCACACATGTGGACGAGGTTGTGGATCTCGTGTCTTAAGGGGAGGGGATGGCGCTGGTAACAGAGGCCGAGACATTGTGGAAAAGCTGTTCAGAGGCTCTTCATGAACGCGTGTCAGGAGCCACCTGGAACATGCTTTTTGGTCAAGCCGAGGCGCGCTCCCTTGAGGATGACGAATTAGTCATTACCGTTCCAAGCTCTCTCATCAAAGACCGCATCGAGGCGAAGTACATCGACCTCGTCAACGACGTAGTCACAGACGTCGCCAACAAGCAGATGTCCATTTCGCTTTACGCAGCAGTACAACAGGGTCAACTGCTTGATGAAGTCACCGACTCCGCGCCCTACGTTGACTTTGCTCAACAAGGAGCAGTTCAGAACCCCCAAATGGCGCCACATTTGGCACCATCAATGACCCCACAAATGAACCCCCACGCGGCGCCGCAGGTTGGGAACTCGTTTCAGCCAAAGGTTCCACAAAGGCCAGATCACCTTTCAGGCCGAACAATCCCAGCGCCGCCTCGTCCGTCGCAAGATTCCCCACTGAACTGGGATTACACCTTCGAGAACTTCGTCATCGGTGCTTCCAATCGCTTTGCACACGCCGCTGCGCTGTCGGTCGCTGAATCGCCGGCAAAGTCCTACAACCCCTTGTTCATCCACGGCGATGCGGGTCTAGGAAAAACACACCTCCTTCACGCCATTGGCAACTACGTCCGCGAAAACTTTCCCCACCGTCACGTTCACTACGTGAGTACCGAGCGCATGCTGAACGAGTTCGTTGAGTCCATTCGCACCAACACCGGAGCCGCTTTCAGACAGCGATACCGCGAATGCGACGTGTTGTTGATTGACGACATTCAATTCATGAAGCAAAAGGAAGGCCTCCAGGAGGAGTTCTTCCACACCTTCAACCACCTCTATGGCGCATCGAAGCAGATCGTCATTTCGTCAGACCGTCACCCCAAATCGCTGGTGACCCTCGAAGAACGAATCCGCAGCCGGTTCCTTTCTGGTCTCACCACAGATGTCCAGCCGCCCGATTTGGAGACTCGAATCGCAATTCTCCGCAAGAAGGGCGATGGCCTGCGAACCAGGGTTCCGGACAACGTCATGGAGTTCATTGCATCAGGTGTAACAGACAACATCAGGGAGCTAGAAGGCGCCCTCATCCGCGTCTCGGCATACTCAAACCTCCACGGCGAAGAACTCACCGTAGAAACGGCCCAAGTTGTCCTCTCTGACCTTGTCGGCGCTGGCGATAAGCCGAAAACCATCACTCCTCAAGACATCCTGAAAGCCACGGCGGACATGTTTGGGTTCACGGTCGAAGAACTATGTGGCGCAAGTCGCCGAAGGCCGTTGGTGACTGCGCGTCAAATAGGCATGTACGTCTTCCGAGAGGTAACAGACTTTTCATACCCGGCCATCGCGCGCGAATTCGGGGGCCGAGACCACACAACGGTCATCCATGCCGTCGAAAAGATCACGGCCATGATGTTCGAGCGCGGCCACATCTTCAACCAAGTGACGGCGTTGATGCACCGCGTGAAGTCCGGCAGCTAACAACCGCTCGACCGCTCAGAAACAGCACTCAAACAACCAAATACAAGCAATTCACCACAAAGCGTGGCTACAAGCTGGGTGAAACCAGTGGAAAAGCCGGTGAGTTTTCCAGTGGAAATCCCTGTGGATATATGTGGATAACCACTGCGGAAAACGGCTCGCTCAGCACGGTGTCACATGTCTGTGGAACGCTGTGGAGAAAGTGCGCAGCCAAAAACTGCTGTCGTCCAGGGATTTCAACCCCTTGTCCACAATCCACAGCACCTACTACCTCTACTTATTTCTTTATAAAAAATCCCCTAGGAGCGTCGTCGATGAAATTCAGATGCGAAAAGGACTCTCTTGTAGACGCACTGAGCGCCGCAGGAAGAGCAGTAACCGGAAAATCGAATATCGCTGTCCTCACCGGCCTGCAGCTAGTTGCCAAGGAAGAGCAGATCGTCATCACTGGAACAGATAGGGAACTATCAATCCGTATTCGCATCGACGCGAAGGTTGTTGATGAGGGAAGCGCAGTCATCCCTGCACGCTTGATGACGGAAATCGTCAAATCTCTTCCGGCTGGCATGGTCACAATCGACACCGACGACCACGAAGCACGAATTAGCTCGGGTAGGTCGCAGTTTGCTGTTCGAGTTCTTGACAACGAAGAGTTTCCACGCATTTCCTTTAGCGAGAACTATTCGGCAACTTTGACCGCTACAGAGTTTGCAGACGCGCTGCGACAAGTAATTCGCGCAGCAAGTTCAGACGATGCCCGCCCAGTTATCACCGGTGTCTTACTGAGCACTCAGGACAACGGACTTCGCTTGGTTGCTACCGACTCCTACCGCTTGGCTGTTCGCGACATTGATGGTGCAAACATCTTGCCGGCGGATCACCAGCAGGTCTTGGTTCCTTCGCGCACCCTTGGCGAATTGTTGCGAGTCATGGGTGATGTTCAAGACCTCAATGTTGCTCTTGATGAACGTGAAATTACGTTCTCCCTTGGGCATATTCACATGACAAGCCGACTGATTGAAGGCAAGTTCCCCGACTATCGCCCACTCATCCCGAAGGATTATCCGAACCGACTTCGTATCGATCGCGATGTTCTGCTGGAGTCTGTTCGGCGCGTCAAGTTGATGGTTCGTGATTCCACAACACCGGTGCGCATGACCATGCGCGCCGACGGCGTAGAGCTCCGAGTTGTTAGTCAAGAAGTCGGTCAAGCAACTGAAGACATCGAAGCTAAGTATGAAGGCGAAGAAATAACCGTTGCATTCAACCCGACATACCTGATTGACGGTTTGGAATCTGTAGCGCCGGGCGACGTTGTTATTGAAACGCTCGACGCATTGAAGCCGGCAACGGTCAAAGATGACGAACAGGGTTCATTCTTGTACCTGATCATGCCTGTGCGCGTTTCCTGAGCGAGCGGTTGATTTTCTGTGCACATCAATCGCCTTTGGTTGAGCAACTTTCGCAACTACGAATCCGAAGAGATTGACTTTCCTTCGCGTGGACTCACAGTTATTGAAGGTCCAAATGGTCAAGGAAAAACCAATGTTCTAGAAGCGATTAGTTATGCCGCTTCACAAAGGTCGTTTCGTGTGGCCCACTTTGACGCACTGATTCGCAGCGGTGCCGATTCGGCAATTGTGCGTGCAGATGCTGACCGAGCCGGCCGACAGTTGTTGATTGAAAGCGAGATCAGTGCAACTGGGCGCAACCGAACGCTTGTTAACAAGCAGAACATTCGCTCCACCAATGCTGACTCACGCCTATTGGTAACGGTTTTTGGACCAGACGACCTTGATCTAATCAAGGGTGGGCCTGCAATCAGGCGTGACTATTTAGATCAGCTTCTTGCAGACATGGACCCGCGTTTGCAGGCGTTGCAGCGAGACATCGACAGGATTATTCGTCAGCGAAACACCCTTTTGCGTCAAGCTGGAGGGCGCGCGACGCCAGAAATCGTTGCAACGCTTGATGTTTGGGATGCAAAGTTTTCACAGGCTGGGGAACAGTTGGGGAAAGCCAGGCGTGAACTAGTTCAACGCTTGATGCCACTGGTTACAGATGCGTACCGCAGGGTTGTTGATGAAAAACATGGCAATCAGATCGTCGATTTGAAGTTGCAGGACGATTGGAGCAGCGCAGATGGCGGCCCTGGATTGGCTAAAAGTCTGGAGGAGGCGCGAAAAGCTGACCTGGCGCGCTCGGTAACAACTGTTGGGCCACACAGAGACGAGCTTTTGCTGTCAATCAACAATCAATCCGCGCGAACTCATTCGTCGCAAGGGGAGCAGCGGTCGTTGGCGCTTGCTTTGCGCTTTGCCGGGCACGAGTTGCTGACAGAAGTTGCTGGCGCCCCGCCACTTTTGTTGCTCGATGATGTGTTGAGCGAGCTTGATGGTCGACGCAGTCAGTTGTTGTTGAACGAATTGCCTGTCAGTCAAGTGTTTTTGACAACCGCTGCAAATGTGCCCGACAACGTCGACATCAGTAAGGCGTTTTCTGTTTCCCGTGGAACCCTGACGGAGAAAGTCCTATGAACTGGGTGCCATATCGAGCACCGTCGGTTGAAACGGACACCGTGCGTGTTGGTTCAGCCATAAGTCAGATCGCCAAGAGGCTTGGGGTGGGGGATCTGACGGTCTTTGATCAGCTTTGCCAACAGTGGTCGTCGATTGTTGGTTCGGAACTGGAAGGTCACATCGAACCAGCCAGAATCGAGAACAACGTTCTGTTTGTGACAATCGAGGAGCACAGCTGGCGCGCGACTCTGAAATGGATTGCGCCAAAAATGATTGAAGCAATCAATCGAGAGATTCCGAGCCTCGAAATAACCTCAATTCGGGCAGCTAAAGACGCCTAGATGTCCACGGTTGTCTCACGGGTGAGGGTAACGTGGGCGACCTCTATCAGGCTCATTGGAGCCTTTGAAATCCGCGAAAGGGCCACGTTTGTGGCAGGTGTTGAATGAGCCCTAAAGCAAAGTCCAATTACGGTGCAGATGACATTCAGGTCCTCGAAGGGCTAGAGGCGGTTCGCAAACGTCCCGGTATGTACATCGGCTCCACGGGCCCAACCGGTTTGCACCATATGATTTGGGAAGTCGTCGACAACTCCGTCGACGAGGCAATGGCAGGTTTCTGCGACCAGATCACAGTGACTTTGACGGCTGATGGTGGTTGTCGAGTGGTCGACAACGGTCGAGGCATTCCAACCGATGTCATGAAAAAGACTGGCAAGTCTGCTGCCGAGGTTGTCATGACGGTTCTTCACGCCGGTGGAAAGTTCGGACAAGAAGACGGCGGCTACAAGGTTTCCGGTGGTCTTCACGGCGTTGGCGTTTCGGTTGTTAACGCCTTGTCTCATCGTGTCGAGTTGGCAATCGACCGCGAAGGCAAACACTACGAAATGTCGTTTGAAAACGGTGGCAAGCCAAAGACGAAGCTTCAAGAAAAGGGCAAAGCTCCTCGCAACCGCACCGGAACGACCATTGCTTTTTGGCCAGACCCTGAAATCTTCGAAGAAGTTGTCTTTCGTTCGCAAACGGTTACTGATCGCTTGCAGATGTACGCATTTCTTAATGCCGGTTTGCAGATCGACTTCAAAGACGAGCGTGAAGAAACCAAAGAAGAAATCACGTACAAGTACAGCGGCGGCATCCGCGACTTTGTTACCCACCTGAACAAGTCAAAAGAGTCACTGTTTAAGCGCGTTGCGTACTACGAGGGTCAAGAAGAGGTCCGTCAAGTTGAAGTCGCCATGCAGTGGAACACTGGTTACAACGAAGGCATTCATTCTTACGTAAACGGCATCAGCACCCCAGAAGGTGGAATGCACGAAGAGGGTTTTCGTAAGGCTTTGACGAACGTTGTCAACAAATACGCCCGCAATCGTGGTCTTTTGAAAGAGAAAGACGACAACCTTCTTGGTGAAGACATTCGCGAAGGATTGACGGCGATCATTGCAGTCAAGCTTCCCGAGCCTCAGTTTGAAGGTCAGACGAAAACCAAACTTGGAACCGTTGCAATGCGTTCTTTGACCGAGCGCATCACCAACGATCAACTAACCGAATGGCTAGAAGAGCACCCAAGTGAGGGCAAGGCAATCTTCAGCAAGGCTTCGCAAGCAGCGCGTGCGCGCGTTGCGGCACGACAAGCGCGTGATCTGACGCGTCGCAAGTCCGCGCTTGAAGGCGCGGGTCTTCCTGGCAAGCTTCGCGACTGTGCTTCACGCGACGCTCGTCAAAGCGAGCTCTTCATTGTTGAAGGTGACTCCGCTGGTGGTTCCGCCGTTCAAGCAAGAAACCCGCAGAACCAGGCAATCCTGCCAATCCGCGGAAAGATCCTTAACGTCGAGCGTGCACGCATCGACAAGATGTTGAAGAACCAAGAAATTCAGGCACTTATTGCTGCAATTGGTGCCGGAATTGGTGACGAGTTTGATGTCACAAAGATTCGCTACAACAAGGTTTGCATCATGGCCGACGCAGATGTCGACGGTGCTCACATCAGGACCCTCTTGCTGACGCTGTTCTACAGGCAGATGCGCCCACTTGTTGATCAGGGACACGTGTTCATATGTCAACCGCCGCTGTATTCAACGGTGATTGGTAAAGAAAAGAAGTACTTGAAAGACGATGCCGAGAAGAACCAGTTCCTCAAGGACAACCCGCGACACAAAGCAGAGTTCCAACGCCTAAAGGGTTTGGGTGAAATGGACTTCCATGAACTTGGTGAGACCACCATGGACGCCACCAAGCGCACGCTTTTGCAGGTAACCAGTGAAGAAGCCGCTATCGCCGATGAAATCATGAGCATCTTGATGGGTGAAGACGTCGAGCAGCGCCGCACTTTCATTCAACGAAACGCAACATACGCAGAGGTTGACGCCTGATGTCAGACACCCCACAGGAACCGCTTGCAGGAATCGAACCTGTCCAACTGCAAGACGAGATGGAGCGCAGCTTCATTGACTATGCAATGTCTGTCATCACGTCGCGAGCCATCCCAGATGCACGCGATGGCTTGAAGCCCGTACACCGCCGCATTTTGTGGGGCATGTTCGAGATGGGTGTCCGCAGCGACCGCCCATACGTGAAGTGCGCGAAGGTCACTGGTGAAGTGATGGGTAACTATCACCCGCACGGCGACAGCTCCATTTACGAGGCTTTGGTACGCATGGGTCAAGACTTTTCCCTGCGTCACGTACTGATTGACAAGCACGGAAACTTTGGTTCTCCTGACGACCCTCCAGCTGCAGCGCGATACACCGAGTGCCGCCTTGCATTGTTGGCGAACGAAATGCTTCGCGACATCAACGAAGAGACTGTTGATGAAGTCGATAACTACTCGGGTGACCGCAAACAACCAATTGTTCTGCCATCTCGTTTCCCCAATCTGTTGGTAAACGGTGGACAAGGCATTGCCGTTGGTATGGCGTCGAACATTCCGCCGCACAACTTGGGCGAAGTCATTGACGCGACTGTTCACATGATCGACAACCCAGACGCAACTTGCGATGACCTTATGAAGTTCGTGCAAGGACCAGACTTTCCAACTGGAGCGCAGATTCTGGGCCGTCAGGGAATCATGGACGCCTATCGAACGGGTCGTGGCTCGGTTCGTCAGCGTGCGGTTGCAGAGATCGTCGAAGGAAAACGCGGCACGCAGATCGTCGTTACGCAGTTGCCTTACCAAACCTCGGTTGGTCAGATTGCAATCAAGATCAAAGAGCTTGTCGACAACCGTGACATCGAAGGCATTCGCGAACTTGAAGACCTTTCGGCAGGTTCGCAAACCAAGATGGTCATCACCCTTAAGCGCGATGCAAATGCAAATGTTGTTCTCAACAACTTGTACAAGCACACACCGTTGCAAACCAGCTTTGGTATCAACATGGTCGCGCTCGATCACGGCATTCCGCGCACGCTCAACCTGCGCGACGCACTTGACGCTTATGTAAAGCACCAAATCGAAGTCATCACTCGTCGTTCAGAGTTCCGCTTGCGCAAGGCGCAAGAGCGCGCACACATTGTCGAAGGCTTGCTTCGCGCAATCGACATGCTCGACGCCATCATCGAGACCATTCGTGGGTCAGCCGACCCAAGCGAGGCTCGCACCAAGTTGATGGCTAAGCCGTTTGAGTTCACCGAGGTTCAAGCAGACCACATTCTTCAAATGACCCTGCGTCAGTTGACTCGTCTTGGTCGAACCAACCTTGAAGAAGAAATGGAAGAACTTCGCAAGAAGATTGCCGGACTCGAAGAGATTCTTGGTAACGAAGGCGTCTTGCGTGAGGTCATCAAGACCGAAATCGGAGAGATCCGCACGAAGTTTGCAACTCCGCGCAAGGCGCAGATCATTTTTGATCCAGGCGACATCGGCGTTGAAGACCTGATTGACGACGAGCCTCTTGTGATTACCATGTCCAAGGCTGGCTACATCAAGGCAATGCCGGCTGACACTTTCAAGACCCAGGGTCGTGGTGGTCGAGGCATTCAGGGTGCAAAGCTCAAAGAAGAAGACCTCATTAGTCACATCTCTTACACAACAGCCCACGCGTACTTGCTGTTCTTCTCGAATCGCGGACGCGTTTACAGGTTGAAGGCGCACGAGATTCCAGTGAAAGACCGCACCGCACGCGGAACCGCCATTGTGAACCTGCTTCCTCTTGGGCCAAATGAGTTCATTCAGGCTGTGGTCGATACTCGTGAATACCCAGACGACAAGTTCTTGTTCTTTGCGACAAAGAAGGGCCAAGTCAAAAAGACGACGTTCTCTGAGTACGACAAGTCGCGTCGCGACGGCTTCATCGCAATCAGCCTAAAGAGCGACGACGAACTGGTGCGAGTCATTCAGACACACGGAAACGACCATGTGTTCATGGTTGCCAAGTCTGGAATGACCATCCGTTTCCACGAGTCTGACGTTCGTTCAATGGGTCGAGACGCTGCAGGCGTTCGCGGCATGAAGCTGCGAGACGCCGAGGACGAAGTTGTCAGCTGCGATGTCGCAAGGGACGACGCGACCATCTTGATCGTGACGAACTCCGGTTTCGGCAAGCGCACCAAGTTGGATAAGTTCAACCCGCAGACCCGCGGTGGACAAGGCGTTCGCGGAATGAAGATCACTGCGAAGCGAGGCAACGTGGTTGCAGCCTTCATGGTTGGTGATGACGACGAGATTGTGCTTGCATCCTCGGGCGGAGTCACCATGCGCCAACAGGCCGGCAACATCTCGACTCAGGGCCGAGACGCCACCGGCGTCAGGGTCATGAACCTTGATGATGGCCAGGTGGTTGCTTCTGTTGCTCCGATTGTCACTGTCGAAGTGCCAGATATTGTGAGTTCTTGATTCTCTGAGTCAGTAGCCACCGACTACTAAAACGGTCTCGCTGGAAACGGCCTTTATTTGCACAAGAAGGGTGCTTTCAATGTCCGTTTTTGCGAGGTCCGAATCTGGGTCAATCCTGCCCATTACCGGCCTGATCATGTTGTTGCTTGTCGGCTCATTTTGGGGCTTGGCGCTGTTGACAAACGACTTGTCCGGCAGGGCGCGCGCCCAGATTGCGGCCGACGCGGCTGCGTTGGCTGGCGTAAGCGGGGGAGAAGCGGCAGCGAGGCAGGCTGCCGCCGCAAACGGGGCAAACTTGGTTGAGATCCGTTCCGATGGCTCCTTCGACGTAACAGTCCAGGCCTCCATTGGTCGCCACGTCGTATCCGCCCGCGCTGCGCGAAACAGACTCGAACATCTCGAAGTTCCGCAAAGTTGATGAAAGTCGCGTCGCGCACCCTCCAAGGTTCGGTTACCATCGGGCGGTCCTTGGGGCTATAGCTCAGTCGGTTAGAGCGCAGCACTGATAATGCTGAGGTCGGAAGTTCGATTCTTCCTAGCCCCACCCACTCGTTGTCGGCGTGTTCGCCGCGTGCAGGTCGCCGAGCTCTTGTTGCCCAGCTCGGCCCAACGGGCGGTCATTGTTGAGCACAGCAGACTCCAGAACTACTTCGCCTCGTATGCTCCGGCCTGACCACGAAGACGGTATCGGTCTGGATATGCCCTTGCTGCCGCGTTGGCCATGATTGCGTGCTGAATGGCATGGATGTGCAATCGAATCTCGATCAGGTCGATTTCTTTGTGTTTTCCATCACCAAAGGATTCAGTAATTCTTGTGTACAGACGACCTGCATCATCAACGAGATCATGTTCTTCAGCAGTCAGTAGCTCTTGGTTCGTATTGCCCATGGGCCGCAAACGTAGAGCGCTACGGCCGCTAGCGAAGCGCAGATTGAATAGAGCTTGCTCAACCGCGGTCTGGTCCTCGAAGCCGCACGTTGTGAAAACGAATACGTCGAGTTCGACTGGGCGTAGTTTGTAGTCATGTCAATGATCTCCGCAATTCGCCGCACAGTTGTGGCCTTGGGAATTGCAAGTGTGGTGGCCGCCTACCTACGTGTGAACTCCGAGTCTGAAGTGCCTACGAGTGACGGCGGTTGGCGCGAGCTTTCCGGGCCCGATTTCGACTGATGAAGGTACTTCTCTACGGAGCCGGCGCTACGGGTGCACGAGCAGGGCGTCAATTGCTTTCCAATGCTGCAGTTGAGGATCTGATCATTGTTGAAACCGATCAGACCGTGGCTGACAACGCCGTTTTGTCGTACGGCTCACCTGCTCGCGTTGTGAAGATCCCCGGTCAACGCACTGAGACCCGGTTGGCGAACTTTTTCGATGTAGTTGACGGCTGTGATCTTGTGATTCTGAGTGCAGAAGACGACCATGAGGCATTCGCCGAAGCCGCACTACGTAGTGGCGCCCATGTTGTTTCGACTTCAGACGACGTTGACGTTGTTGAAGACCTGATTGCGCTTGACTCGATTGCACATGAAATGAACAAGTCAATGATTGTCGGGGCAGCGTTTTCCCCCGGCTTTTCTTGCGTTCTTGCAAAGCATGGTGTTCGCAAGATGGACCGCGTTGACGAGGTTCATGTGGCACGAATGGGTACGGGTGGTCCAAGTTGCGCGCGCCAACACCACCGCAGCTTGCGAAACGATGCACTGAATCGCGTCGATGGGGAATGGGTAACCGCGCGAGGTGGTTCGGGTCGCGAATTGTTTTGGTTTCCCGACCCCGTTGGCGGACTCGACTGTTACCAAGCCTCTTTGCCTGAACCCTTGTTGCTGCACGACGCTTTCCCACAGGCCTCTCGCATTACAGCTCGGCTTGCTGCAACACGACGAGACCGTTCGACGAAGTGGCTGCCAATGTTGCGCAAACCTCATCCAGAAGGCTTGCTCGGTGCTGTTCGTGTCGAACTGCGAGGAACTCACGAAGGCCGCGCAGAAACTCGTGTGTATGGCGCGCTTGATCGTCCAGCGGTTGCGGCTGGAACAGTTGCAGCCGTCGCCGGAATCTGGGCCGTACGCGTGGCATATGCGCGTTCGGGTGCTGGATCACTCGGCGTCTTGGTCGACGATACGGCAGCGTTTCTTAAAGACCTTTCGACATGTGGTGTTCGTGCAGCGGTGTTCGAGGGTCACACTTCCTCGCACGGCTAGACCGCGAGCGGACTAACTTCACAAGTCATACAAGACAACCGGGGAGCTTGATTCATCAGGCTGAGAGGACGGTTCTAAACCGTCGACCCGCTACCTGATCTGGGTAATGCCAGCGGAGGAAGAATGCAAAGCGACAAGTCGCGGCTGAAGGTCGCGATCTTTGACTTGGACAACACCTGCGTCGAGACGGAAACCCCGTGGTTCTACGCGTGGCGAGAAATCTATTCAACGCATGGCTTTGAGCTTGGTTATGACACCTGGCGCCATCTGATGACCAATGACCGGCATCCGGCGCAACACTTGCATGACAACCATCAAGTTTTCTTGGACCGCGTTCTAGTTGAGCGAGTTCGTAGCGAGGTGATGGCTGACATTCGAGAGCGGGGCTTGATGCCCGGCGTTCATGACTTGCTCAATGAATGCAAAGAGGAAGGATTGCAACTGGCGATCGCCACAAATGGCTCGCGGGCTTGGGTGAGCGATGTATTAATGCCACACCATCGATCCATGTTTGATCACGTGCTGACGATTGATGACGTTGGACGCGGAAACGGAAAACCAAAACCCGACATTCATCACCTTGCCTTGCAATCAGTTGGGGTTGATCCACATGAAGCACTCGGAATTGAAGATTCGCGCCGAGGCGTGCAAGCGCTCAAGCACGCGCGCATTCCAGCAGTCTTGATTCCATCGCAAACAGATCCGGGTTTTGTCGACAACGCGGTTGCGATGTTTTCCTCGATGAGTGAGGTGACGTTGGACAAACTTCACCAAGTATCTGTTCGATCTACCCGTCAAATCGCGCCAGTATTGAGCGGGTTATGACTGACAAACTTCATATTGTTGTTTTTGCGGGTGGAGAGCTTGGCGAAGTGATGCCCGCGGACGTTCCGCGACACGACTTTGCGATCGCCGCGGACTCTGGGTTGCATCAAGCACTGGTACTCGATGTGCGTGTCGATTTGGTTGTTGGTGACATGGACTCGGTGTCACCGGCTGAGATACATGAAGCAGAGGGCCTCGGTGCAAAGATCGAGCGCTTCCCGTCCGAGAAGGACGAGACCGACTTGGAGCTGGCGTTGGACCGGGCAGTTGCGCTCACCCCAGACGTAGTCACCGTCATTGGAGGCGCAGGCGGTCGCTTTGATCACTGGCTCGGAAATGTCATGTTGATGACGTCAAGGAAGTATGCAGGAGTGGAACTGCGTTACATCGGTGGAACCTGTGTGATGACCGTTGTGCGCGGAGAGCGTCAACTCACCGGCGAACCGGGTTCTTTCGTATCGCTGCTTGCTGTTAGTGGTGATGCAACGGGAATCACCACAAGTGGACTCAAATACGCATTAACGGATGGCGTTCTTGAAGCAGGCTCGGTTTTGGGCATGAGTAATGAATTTGTGACACAGGTTGCGTCGGTAACTGTTGAATATGGCGTGGTTGTGGCAATTCAGCCAGACGCCCTGCCCCAAGATGGCCCGTTTGTTGATGTTGACGAAGCAATTGATCCGCTGCTCAATGAGAATCCAGGTGGAATGTTCAACTAGAACCCCCTTTTTGCCATGACTTTGATGAGTAAAGGGGTCGACCTAGCGATTCAAAGCACATAGGGTCTTGGTTGCTCGAAAGCAAGTCAACAGGGGAGAAACATGGCAGGCAATGCGCGTCAGAATCCGTCAAACGACAATCGCGAGGTTTTGACCAACCGTCAAGGTCACGCTGTCTACGACAACCAAAACCAGCGCACCGTTGGCGCGCGCGGCCCGGCAACTCTTGAGAACTACCAGTTCCTCGAGAAGATCAGTCACTTTGATCGTGAGCGCATTCCAGAGCGCGTAGTTCACGCTCGCGGCGTTACTGCCATGGGCTATTTCGAGGCCACCGGTCAGTGGGGCGATGAGCCGATTGCCAACTTCACACGCGCAAAGCTTTTCCAAAGCAAGGGAAAGAAGAGCGACATTGCACTTCGCTTTTCAACCGTGATTGGTGGACGTGACTCCAGCGAGTCTGCTCGTGACCCTCGCGGGTTTGCAGTCAAGTTCTACACAGAAGACGGCAACTGGGACTTGGTTGGAAACAACCTGGCCGTGTTTTTCATTCGCGACGCCATCAAGTTTCCAGATGTCATTCACTCTCTAAAGCCAGACCCCATCACCTTTAGGCAAGACCCTGCACGCATTTTTGACTTCATGAGCCAAACGCCAGAGTCAATGCACATGCTGGTCAACTTGTTCAGCCCGCGTGGCATTCCGGCTAACTACCGCACGCAAGAAGGCTTCGGCGTTAACACCTACAAGTGGGTCAATGCGTCAGGTGAAACAAAGCTTGTGAAGTACCACTTCGTTCCAAAGGCCGGCGTCAGTTCAATGACCGAAGCCGATGCCGCGGTGCAGCAGGGCCAAGACGTTGGACACGCTACGAAAGACCTTTACGACTCCATTGAAAACGGCGACTTCCCTGAATGGGAATTGCGCGTGCAGATGATGGACGACAACGAACACCCGGAACTTGATTTCGATCCACTCGATGACACCAAGACCTGGCCCGAAGACCAGTTTCCGGCAAAGCCAATTGGAAAGATTGTTCTGAACAAGGTTCCCGACAATTTCTTTGCGGAGTCCGAGCAAATTGCGTTTGGAACCGGCGTGCTTGTTGATGGTTTGGACTTTTCTGACGACAAGATGCTTGTTGGTCGCACGTTTTCGTACTCCGACACGCAGCGTTACCGCGTTGGACCAAACTATTTGCAGTTGCCGGTGAACCAACCAAAGAATGCGCGCGTCGCAACAAATCAGCGTGATGGTCAAATGGCAATGCATGTTGATGCAATGGGCGACAACCCTCACGTCAATTACGAACCGTCTATCACCGGCGGATTGCGCGAGGCCGACTACCCAACGCACGATGAGCAGGGTCCGGTCATTGAAGGCCGTCTCACCCGCGCGCGCTTGCCACGCACTAATGACTACAAGCAAGCAGGCGAGCGTTTTCGCCTTATGCAGCAGTGGGAACGCGATGATCTTGTTGCAAACTTCATCGACCTGATTGGTCAGGCCGCGCGCAACGTCCAAGAGCGCATGGTTTGGCACTTTTACCTAGTCGATGACGAACTCGGCCAGCGAGTCGGTGATGGCATTGGTGTTTCACTGAATGACATTCAGGGGATGCAGCCACTTCGCAACCAGAACCTCACCGAAGAAGACGAGAAGCGTCTTGCAAACCTTGGCCAGAACGGTCCTCGTGACGTTCAGGGCAAGCAAATGACCCACTGCGTCGACAACCAAAGGAACAAGCTCGCTTAATCGCCGCTTGGTAAGTAGCAAGATAAGCCCGTCCACTTGTTTGAAGTGGGCGGGCTTATTCTTTTGGCCAAGTAGAAGCTTTGAGAGGCAAGGTCGATAAATGGAACTGTTGGTTGGTGTTCTGGCTCTTCTGCCAGTCGGGCTTTGCGTAGTGGCTGCCGTTTCGCTGTCGGGTTTTCGTGTCATTCAACAATACGAACGAGGCGTAATCTTTCGACTTGGTCGAGTTCACTCGCGCGTCCGCGGTCCCGGGCCGTGTTGGGTAATGCCATTTGTTGGACGTCTGGTGAAGGTCAACATGCAAACCAGAACCATGCCTGTGCCAAGTCAACAGATCATTACGCAGGACAACGTTTCTATTGATGTCGCCGCCGTTGCGTACTTTCGCATTGTTGATCCCATTCGTTCATTGGTGGCGATTGAAGACATCAATGCGGCCATCAATCAGATCGCGCAGACAACCGTGCGCAACATCGTTGGTCAGTCGCCGCTTGACGACGTTTTGAGTCAAACGGATCAGATCAACGCCGGCGTCAAGGTCATCCTTGATCGTCAAACCGAAGAGTGGGGCGCCCAGGTAACCGTTGTTGAGCTAAAGGACATTCGGTTGCCAGAGACAATGCAGCGAGCCATGGCTAAGCAGGCAGAGGCTGAACGCGAAAAGCGCGGCAAGGTCATTGCGGCCGAGGGTGAGCAGTTGAGCGCCGAGAAGTTGGGTAACGCTGCAGACATCATTGCCCAGCACCCAATTGCGCTGCAGCTGCGAAACCTTCAAGTACTTGGCGAGATTGCGGCCGAGAAGAACTCCACGATTGTCTTTCCAAGCCAGTTCCTCAACTCATGGAAAGACATCAACGAGTTCATGGCGCGCGAAACAGGTAAGTAGTGCTCGCGATCCGCGCATCTGCCTCGATTAGCAACTGACTAACTGTTTGTGTGACGGTGAGCGGCCTATGAGCGACGATCAAGCCGACACGGATTCATCTTCACCCGTCAAGAGGTTTGTTTTACAGAACCCTGCAGTAGACAAGCGCGGACCGCTAAATGTCGTGACCGTTAGAGATCAAACGGTTCCAGTTGAGGTAACTGAAGGCGGACCTCAATCTGAACCCGATGCGGTTGAGGTGACGGCTCCAATCTCGCAGGATGTGTTTACAAGCGTCAACCATGTTTCTTGGCCGCCCGAAGGAGTAGGCATTGGGCCCCGTCGTTGCGGTGGAGACCTGGATGATCCAGAGCTCGAGATAGAGGCTGTAGATGGTTCTGAGGCGCTGCGGAAATATCGCGAGAGTGGGTTTCATGTAATGACTCCGGACGGTGCGGCCGTTCGTGTGGACAACTGCGACAACGCTTCAGTTGCTGCCGATGACGTAACGGTCGTAACTAGTGGCGGGTTCACCGTTGTTCATTCACCGACGACGCTGCGGTTGAAGGCCCCGCAGTCTGGGCAGGAAACTAAACCGACTTTTGAAGTGGTCGCTGACCATCCTGGTCGCGTGGAAGGAACGCTTCCCGATGGAACGTTTCGCCTTGTAGACCCCGAGATTCGTACGAACCTGGACGAGTTCAAACTTGGCTTTGATCCGGACACGAGCCCGAGGTTCTTTGAGGATCAAATCGATCTTGACAACGGAGACAATTTCGGCCGAGGCCTCAGCATGTAGGCGTATGTGCCCATGAGTGGGATTAATCGAGCCGTCATGGTGCAATTGATTCCATGTCCCCGCAATCACAAAGTCAAAGCTCGTGACAGAGAACGCTGACTGTTCAGGGGTTCGACGTAAAAGTGGAAGTTGTTGTTCATGAAGAAGACGGGGTTCGCGTAGACGTCCGTCGGGAGTCGGGGCTATCTACTAGCGATATACAGCTGAGACGAACAGATACGGGCATCTGGGTTGAATGTATTCAAGCAACCAGTCGGCGCTACCAAAACGCGGCACAGTACCCAACGTTGTCGCAAGAGGACTTTGATCATCAGCCTCCAATGGTAAGGATTTCAGTTCCCCGAGATGCAAAGTTGCTCAGTTTTGGGTGTCGCGGATTGGTGACAGATGTCGATGACGTCACGGTGTTTCAAAAGGGTGGCCACGTAACGGTCCATAGACCGATGAAAGCCAAGGTGTTTGCTTCCGGGGGTGCCGGAGTGAAGATCCTGAGTGAGCGTGACTTTCCCGCCAACGATGTGGACATCAATCTGAGTGGCGGCTCGAAGCTACGAGTTGACGGTCTTTCTGGTCCCGTGAAGGTAACAGCGGATCGTGCGGCCACGGCATCGCTTGAAAATGTCGGTCTCGGTATTGCAACACTGAGAACGTTCGATGACGGCCTGATTGCAGTGAGTGGTACTGCCGATGTCATCCAACTGGAGGGAACCGGCAACGTCACTTTCAATGGCAAGGACTTGGGTGCCTTGTCTACGGGCCGCCCAGTCAACGCCCGACCAGACCTTCCGGGTGATTTTGGCCGTTAATGCCCAAGGCGGCTGAAGTGGGATTGCGCCAGTTGACCGTGGTGCAATGGGCCTTATGTCAGAAGGCCCAAAGGACTATGTACCGGCACGACCAGTGAATTGGTCGGAGGACCACCGGGTTGAGGTCATAAAGCTGGGCAACCCTCGACCAAAAGCATCGTTGTCTGATCTGTTTAGGCGTAAGTCAACCGAGCGAACCAAGTCACACGAGCCGCTCAGGCTAAGCCTGAGCGGTCTTGACGATCATGTCAGCGTCCATCAGCGAGACGACTCCGATCCTCATGTCGTAGTCCGGCGTTTGGTCGGCGGAAACCAGCAGAAGTTTGACGCCGAAATGGTCGAAGGGGTTGGTTGGCAAATTCGAGGGTGGTTGGACGCTGGCACGGGCGCCCCGATTCGTGACGGCATCCAAGATGTCACGCGGCATTCGCAAGAGGTAAGCGCTGCCCAGGATTCACAGTCCAGGTCATTGGTGTACGTGACCTTTCCAAGAGATGCCCGTTTTGAGGGAATTGCGTGTAGTCACTTGGACGTCAATGCGGACGATGTGGTGATTAAGCAAGAACACGGGGAAACGAACGTCTCTGGTGTGCGTGATGGGGCCATCATCATTTCATCTGGTAGTTCAAGAGTGAGCGTTAAGGCCGCGCCGCCGAGCTCGAAAACGGCAGTCAAACCCAAGTTGAGCACAATGACCTCAGACAATGGCAAGGTCGATGTCGAGGGTGACTTCTGGCTCGTCGCACACGGCACTCAGAACTTGACCGTTAACGGCAAGAGCTTGCGCGAGTCGATGGGCTTTGGGCCTCAGGATTCCGTTCCAGAGAGTGGGGCGGAGCGAGGACCGGGGATGGACGCTCCAGTGGACAAAGCCGACCTCGGTGAAGACGGCGGTTTCCGCGTGGTTGAGGACGGCAGTTCACAAGATGCGTCTGAAATCGATCAGAGAGTCGATGAAAGTGAGATTCCGACTCGACCGTCAATTCCTCCGTCCAGGCGGGGTAACTCGTGGAACCGGAGCAGCGCAAATGATGACTTGGAGACAGGAAATCGCTGGGACAGCGGTGGAATAGGCTTTTGACGCAGCCTCAGGTGGCTCTCTACTCAAACGGCCTCCGCTGATGTCTGTCCTAGGCTAAAGTTTCGCCGTCTCGGGGACGTGGCGCAATTGGTAGCGCATCTGCTTTGCAAGCAGAGGGTTGTGGGTTCGAGTCCCATCGTCTCCACCCCGGCTCGATGGCAATGCGATTGGCTTGACTCAAGATCCTGTCGGTTGAGGCTTATAACGCAGGACAACCGCTCCTGAGTCGAGTTCTTGGCGATCCGTGAGTTTCAGGTCGACGCGATCACGCAAACCTTCCAATAGGCGAGGACCGTGACCTGCAATAACAGGCTGAACAACGAATTCGTACTCGTCGATTAGTCCTAATCCAGCTAGTGCGAGCGGCAGCGTCACACCGCCGGTCAAAAGTCCCTTGCCGGGCTGCTCTTTGAGTTGGCGTACGGCAGTTTCCAAATCATCGCGCAAGAGCTCGGAGTTCCAGTCCACGGATTTCAAAGTGGAGGACACGACGTACTTCTTGGCCCCATCCATCGTCTTTGCGAACGGAATCATTTTTTCGTCGATCCAATCGGCAAAGCCACCGTCAGGCGAACTGCGCCACGCATCTTCCATCATCTGATAGGTCACTCGGCCAAGGACAAGTGCATCAGCTTGCTCAAGGTTTGCCGCGTGATGATTGTGCAACCCTTCGCTGGGAACGCCTGCGTGATGATCGCAACAACCGTCAAGAGAGACGTTGATTGAGTATTTCAGCGGTCGCATTGGTTGCTCCTTGCGTTCATCAGCTATCGGGCCAGGTTATTGGACAGCGTGCTGACTACCTGGTGAATGAGTTCACGGTGCCTTTTTCTAGCGAGGCGGGTAGCGTCTCAACATGGATCTTGACTTTCAAGTCGGTGAGAAGCCCGATGACGACGTTGAGGAGTTCATGCTTAACGGGTGGGCTTTGGTGCCGGGTCCAAATCAAGCAATTAAGTCCACAAAAAACATTGTTATTGCGGCTCGCCAAGGAAGTTCAATCATTGCTGTCCTCAAGGGTTGGGCTGCTGGAGGGGTCGGTTACGCCTCCGAGTTGCTGGTCGGCCCAGAGTTTCGAGGACGTGGAGTCGGCACCGAGATGCTTGCGAAGTTCGAAGAAGTTTGTCTGAAGAACAGCGCCCGTCGTTTGGCACTGCATGTTCTTGCAGATTCAGATGAACAACGCCTTTATGAACGTCTTGGCTGGAGTCCCGAGTTTGAGATTGACGATTGGATAGAAGGCCGTACGTATTTGCAGTTGCGCAAAGACATCTAGGTCCAACGTTCTTCGATGAAACACCGGTGTGGCGCAACCTGGACACGTACAATCCGCCGGTGATTGCAAGTCTTGTGCGCAGCAGACATCTTCCGTGGATTGCTTCAGTGATTGGTTCGCTATTGGTTGCGTGCGTTTGTTACCGAGTTTGGAACGCCGACCTCGGCATTCCGTTTGCCTACTCAGGCGACGGGTTGACTAACTCAATGGCATTTAAGGCAGTCATTGAAAACGGAACCATCTGGAGCAATCCCTACCTTGCAGCTCCCTTTACTCAGCATTACCAAGACTGGCCACTGACCGACCTGTTGCCTTTGTATGTGGCAAAAGTGTTCTCGCTGTTCACTGACAACTGGGCGGCGCTGCAAAACATCATCTACTTGATTGAGTTTCCAGCGATAGGTCTTGCCGCCTGGTGGGCAATGCGCAAGCTTGGTGTGTCTCCGTGGGTGGCCACGGCGTTGTCGATCCTTTATGCAATAGCTCCGTATCACTTTGGTCGCGGACCAAGCCACTACTTCCTGTCGGGCTATTTCGCTGTGCCACTTGGCGTCTGGATGGCAATGACTGTGTTGGCAGGCGGAACTCTGTTTGTCGCGCGCGAGTCAGTAACGAATCTGAAACGGTTTGCCAACTGGCACAACCTACGGACTGTTCTTTTTGCTGTAGTGCTCGTGTCCAGCTCGATCTACTACGCGGCGTTCACTGCCATCTTGCTGATCACGGCGGCGGTTGTGATGTTGTTTAAGCGGCGCTGGTCACACGTTGTGCAAGTCGGCGTCGTGTTTGTAGTCATGGCACTGACGTTCGTCATGTTGGCGGCGCCTACCTTTGCTTATCGCGACGACTATGGCGCGAACGTGCTTGGTGCAAAGCGGTTGGAGTCCGACACTGAAACCTATGGACTCAAGCTTGCGCAGATGTTGTTGCCCAACAACGGTTATCGCATTCAGGCGTTAGCTCAGTTGCGCGGTGAGTACGTCTCGAAGTTTCCAGTGCCGGGTGAATACATATCAACGGCATTGGGCCTGGTCGCGTCCATTGGACTGCTGTATTTGTTGTTCGTGATTGCTCGCCGATTGGTTGGTCGATCAAGTGCAGATGAAACAGAGTCGCATCTTGCATTGCTGACTTTGGTCGCACTGATAAGCGCAACGGTTGGCGGTTTCGCAACACTGGTTTCGCTGCTGATTACCTCGCAGATTCGCGGTTGGAACCGCATGTCAATTGTTATTGCCTTCATGTCATTGGTCGCGGTTGGACTGTTGATTGATAAGGCGGCGCGAAAGTTTGTGACCTTGCGCAAGCCGGTTGTCGCTGCGGCATTGCTGGCAATTCTTCTGGCGTTCGGTGCCTTTGATCAGTTCGGGATGACGCAGGGAATTGCCTATGCGCAAAACCGCCAAGTGTTTCAGGACGACGCTGACTTCTTTGCCAAAGTCGAGGCAACAATGCCTGCCAATTCCCGTGTGTTCCAACTGCCACGCACGCAGTTTCCTGAGCCAATGAAGCTTCAGTACAACCAGATGGACGCGTACGATCCGTTGCGTCCTTACTTGCATACGAAGAACTTGCGTTGGAGTTACGGCGGTATTGAGGGACGTGTCGAGGCTGACTGGCAATCGAGGTTGGATTTCTTTGACGTTCCAACACTGCTTGACCAAATCGTTGCGGCTGAGTTCACGGGCCTTTACATCGATCGCTACGCGTATCAAGACCGCGCTGTCGATATTGAAACGCAAGTGTCGTCAATTACTGGAGCAAAGCCACTTGTCAGCCGCAATGGAAGAATGTCGTTCTTCGACCTTCGTGACTTTTCAGAAAAGCGTCATTCACAGGATTCCAATTACATGCAGCTAATGCGTGAAAGTTTGTTCTTCCCTGTCACTGTTCAGGTGAGCGCGCCCGCGTATCGACCTCAATGTCAAGAGGCAAGCTGTTTCGTGTGGGCTCCGAAAGACGTCACGCTTCCACTTAACAACGTTTCCAGATCCGCTCAAGCAACGCGCATTACCTTTCAAGTTGTTCAAGGTTTTGGTTTGCCAACCAATTTCGTTGTGCATTGGCCAGATGGGAAGCAGCAAGAAGTAACGGCAGCTGACGAACCGATTGAGGTTGCGCATGAGATGACGCTCGAGCCGGGTTTCAGTCAGATCGAGATTGATTCGAACGCCGCTTCGGTAAAGAGTCCAACTGACACGCAAGAAATGAACTTTCGAATAATTGATATGACCGTGGCACCCAGTAGATGAAGGGCGCTCGAGGTATCGCAATCAATCTTGGGTTGTTCGCAGTTCTTCTGACGATTTACTTACTGAGCCCAGTGCGGGTGATGTCCGACACCATGAGGTACTCGTTTATTGCCAGCGAGCTCGTTCATCATCAAACCCTCGATGTCAATCGATACCGAGAGTATGTAGAACCAGACCTCTACGGACTTCGCGACCATAACGGCCGTCTTGTCTCGTTTTTTCCCTGGACACCGGCGATATTTGAGGCGCCAGTGGTTTGGGTTGGTGATGCAATTCGTGATCGCATAGGCCAACCGCCGCTTGCTGATGAGGACCCTGGTTCTCCATTCTCAACCATTCAATATCAGGTGGTGACGTCCTCGATTCTGGTGGCGTTGTCAGCACTGTTGATGCGCCACATTGCATTGGAGTTGCTTTCAAAGTGGAGCCGTGGAAAACGGGAGTGGACTGCTCTAGGAGTTACCCTCGCGTATGGATTAGGCACGGGTGCTTGGTCTTCAGCTACTCGGTCTTTGTGGACACATGGACCAGTGATGTTGCTGTATCTATGCGCAATCTGGCTTGCGTTGAAATCGAAACGAAATCCGCGATTCGCAGCATTGATTGGAATTCCCCTGGCGGCTGCCTACACAGTGCGACCAACAGCTGTTTCTCTCGCTTTACCCATCGGGATTTGGTTGGCGATCAAACACCGGCGCATGTTTCCACTTGCGATGCTTGGGGCCGCTTTCGTCTTGATTCCGTGGTTTCTTGTTAACAACAGCCTTTATGGAACAGCGGTTCCCGAATACTTCGCAGCGGGTCGATTGAACCCTTTTGCGCCGTGGGTTCCGCGATCGTCGATCTCCACGCTGTTCAGTCCGTCGCGCGGATTGTTCGTCTTTTCACCGTTTTTGTCCTTGGCGATTGTTGGCGTCGTGTACTTGGTGCGTAAGCGTGTACTCGATGGACTGTTTATAGCGTTGGTTTTTGCCGCAATCATTCAGTGGGTCGCAGTAGTCACATTCGATAGCTGGTGGGGCGGTCATTCCTATGGGCCACGTTTGCTTACGGATGCCGTGCCGATTCTGGTGGTTCTTGCTATCCCTGCTCTCCAATGGATCGCGGATCTAGATCAAATATGGCGCAGGTTCAGTGCTGGTGTCGTTGCATGCTTGGTGCTGGTTTCAGGATTCATGAACGCTCCCGGAGCACTCTTTCGTAGCTCGGTCTGTTGGAATCAAGATCATCTGCCGACCTTTTCGGAAGATATTGCATACCGGGAAATATGGAAGGTCAGCGATTCCCAAGCGATCACGTCGTGGCGGGCCGCGTTCGATGGTGATGACGGGCTAGCGCGAGAACTCAACCAAAGAAGGCGTTGCTGATTGCCCGCGGACTTCGGCCCGGTGACACGCATGAATATCACCCAAAAAAGCCCAGATCAACAAGCCTGACCACGGGCATATACAAGTAATTATCGGCAGCTTTTCAAGTTGGCTTGAGCGTCAATTTCATGACGAAAGTTCGCCCGAACCGGTTCTCATGATTGAGCTTCTGCCGATTAGTAAGGGTGACTAGGCGTGCGCGACTAATGAACCCGGTGACCGCCGCTCGTGCGGCCGGGTCGAGGCTGTCCCACGTGTCTGAGAGATGGCGCGAATACATCTTGTGTGGGTTGGTCTTGTTGGCGTTCGTGCCTTCGCAGGTACCCGTCATGCGCGCACAAGGCAGCGAAGAACCGCGTCAGGATGCTCAGATTGTTCCCCAGACCGTTTTGGCGAGTGTTGCAACACCATTGATGACGCCGCAGGCAGGTGCAGTGCCGACGACTCTGCCCGCTGCGCCGCTAGCTGTTGAGGCTCCTTCACCCGACGACAATGTTGGTGCGTTCGCGGTCCAACCTGGTCAGCCGCTTCCAAGCGATGCTGAATGCGCGGCCCGCGTAACAAGAGCAGGAGAGAATCGCCCTGCCAACGCAAAGGCAAACAAGACCAAGGGAAAGGGCAGCGCGCCTCTTTCTAACTGGGGGCCAGCAGCGGCCTACTTGGCAAAGCGAGTCACTGGTGGTTACGCCGGCACGACAGACGAGTTGATTCAATGGGCTTCGTGCAAGTGGGGGTTTGACCCAGATCCCGTGCGAGCGCAAGTGATGGTCGAAAGCGGCTGGCGCCAAGGCGCATTGGGTGGGTATGAAACCAACCCGGCCAAGTGCGCAGACAAGTCCTTGCGACGCGTTGTCGTCGGTGGGATAACCACAACAACTCAACCTGGTCCGGCAACGACACCACCTCCAACACCGACAACGACTGCACCCATTGAGGGAACTCCGTCAACGACTGTTGGTTCGGCATTGCCAACAACGACGACGACCACACCACTCTTTGAGTGTCCGACTGCATTTGGCCTGCTTCAGGTGCGCAGCGACTATCACCCTGGCACTTATCCCATGAGCGCGCGTTCAACGGCGTACAACCTTGACTATTCGCTTGCCATGAAGCGCGCGTGTTACGAAGGGGTTGGCTGGTTGGGGGCTCGCACCCGTGGCGACGCCTGGGGTTGTGTAGGTGTTCACTACTCGGGCCAATGGCACGACCCGGCCGCGAACTCTTACATCGAACGCGTGAAATCGCAGCTTGCGAAACGCTCCTGGGAATAGTTGTTCAAGAATTTGCGCGACACGCGTTCGATTCGGTGATTAGCTAGCGCGATGGCGCTCAGCGAAGAAGTCACCACTCTCGATAAGTTCATTGTGCAGCAGCGGTTTGCACCAATGGTGAACACCTACACGGTTCACGAAGTCGGCACGGACGACAACAGCGATGGACGAGTGCTGGCGAAAGTACGTCAGAAGCGCATGAAGATTCGCGAGCAGGTGAACTTCACCGAAGGTGAAACCGACACGCCGTTCTTGCAGATCAAGGCGCGCAAGGTGTTTGAGTTTCGTGGCCGCAGCGACGTCCGACTGCCGGATGGAACCGCTATCGGCTCCTTGCAGAAAGTCTTTGGCGCGTCTTTGTTGCGCTCGACTTGGCAGATTCTCGATGCTCAGGGTGGAATCGTTGCAACAGCCGAAGAATCGGACATGTTTATTGCAATTTTGCGCCGCGTATGGGGTTGGATTCCCGTCGTTGGCGAGGTCCCGTTTCTGCTTCCGTTTCACTTCACCATCAAGATCGACGGACGTGAAGTTGGAAAGTATCGGCGCATCTGGTCATGGCGTGACCGCTACGTCATGGATCTGACAGGTGACACCGAACGCAGGATCGATCGCCGTGTTGCCATTGCGTTTGCGATTGCACTCGATGCACTGCAAGATCGCTAATCGCCTAGTTTGCTTCAAGTTCAGCAAACACATCCGTTGCGTTTGCGATCGATATGACAAACTCTGCCGCTGTGAGCGATGACTATGTAATCAAGGCGCAGGGCCTTTCCAAATCCTTTGGCAAAACCAAAGCGGTTGACAACCTGTCGTTAGAGGTCAAGCGCGGAACCGTCCTTGGTTTGCTCGGTCCAAACGGCGCGGGCAAGACAACAACAGTGCGCATGTTGTCCACGTTGCTGACTGCAGATGCGGGTAATGCCTGGGTTGCTGGTTACAACATCAAGACTCAGCAGAATGAGTTGCGTCGCACAATCGGACTAACCGGTCAATACGCAGCGGTAGACGAGTATTTGAGCGGACGCGAGAACCTAGACATGGTCGGGCGCTTGTATCACCTGCCCAAGCAGTACGTACAGGAACGCAGTGATGACTTGTTGCAACGGTTTGACCTTGTCGATGCATCGAAACGTCCCGTAAAGACGTACTCGGGTGGCATGAGGCGTCGCCTAGACCTTGCCGCAAGCCTGATGGCTTCGCCAAAGATCCTGTTCCTTGATGAACCGACTACGGGTCTCGACCCTCGCAGCCGCCTTGCGGTTTGGAAGATTGTTGAAGAGCTGGTTGAGGCCGGCACCACCGTGTTGTTGACTACGCAATATCTCGAAGAGGCAGACCAATTAGCCGACGAGATTGTTGTGATTGACCACGGTCGCGTTATTGCGCGTGGAACCGCCGATGAACTCAAGACTCAAGTCGGTGGCGAACGAATTGAAGTGACGCTTGGCGCTGGAGCAGATGTCGATGCGGCCGCCAAGTCGATTGAACAGTTCGGTGAAGGCGAGCTGCACGTCGAGAAGCAGCGTCGACACATTGTCATGCCCGTTGTGCAAGGTGCCTCAAAGGCTCCGCGCATCCTTGCCGCACTTGGCGAACAGGGCGTAACCATTGATGACTTTGGATTGCGTCGCCCAACGCTTGACGAGGTGTTCTTGTCCTTGACTGGGCGCACTACCGAAGAAGAGGAAGAGGTTTCCAAGTGAGCGTGATCGTTCAGCCGAGCGCTGCAGTTCAGCCCGAGAAAAAGTCAAGTCTTGGTTACCTGATTAGCGACACCGCCGTGATGACGAAACGGCACATGTTGCAGACGTTGCGCATTCCAGACTTGTGGGCAGGCGCGACCATTCAGCCGATCATGTTCATCTTGTTGTTCCGCTACGTGTTTGGCGGCGCAATCAACACTGGCAACGAGTCTTACGTCAACTTCTTAATGGCCGGAATCTTTGTTCAGACCGTCATTTTCGGTTCGCTGACAACGGGAATCGGGCTTGCCTCAGACCTGGAAAAGGGCGTAATCGACCGATTCCGTTCGTTGCCAATGTCCAGCCTTGCGGTCTTGTTGGGCCGCATGAACGCGGACCTGCTTCGTAATGCGTTCACCGTTGTCATCATGATCATTGTCGGCTTACTTGTTGGTTTTCGGCCAGAGGGCAATCCGCTTAGCTGGCTTGCTGCAGCAGCCTTGCTGCTTGCATTTGGCTGGGTTATTTCGTGGGTGGCTGCGGTGTTTGGCTTGACCCTGCGTACCGTTGAAGCCGTTCAACAGATTGCCTTCACCGCTGTATTTCCGCTGACGTTTGCGGCAAGCACATTTGTCCCGACTTCGACCATGCCTGGTTGGTTGCAGGCATTTGCGAACAACCAACCTGTGACTCACGTCATCGACGCCGTTCGCGCGCTGCTGTTAGATCAACCGTTGGGTGATCACTTGTGGCTGTCGCTCCTATGGATGGTCGGGTTGTTGGTTATACTCATTCCGTTCTGTGTAAAGCGTTATCGCAGTCATGCCGGGAGTTGAGCTTCCGTAATGCGCAAACAATTCTGAGGTAACTACAAATGAGCGCGTTGTGGCTGAGTATCGGTGTCATCTTTCTTGCTGAACTTGGCGACAAGAGCCAGTTGATGGCATTGGCGTTTGCTTCACGTTTTCGTGCTCGCGATGTCCTTATCGGGATCACGGTCGCTACTGCGATTGTTCACGCAGCCTCGGTGCTCATTGGACATGTTGCGGGCAACGCACTTCCGACATCGGTTGTCAACATTGTTGCCGGCGTCGCGTTCTTGCTGTTTGCAATCTGGACAATGCGCGGTGACACCCTCAATGACGATGAGTCCAAGAAGGCTCGTCGTACCAAGGGCGCAGCGATTATTGCTGTCGGTTCGGCGTTCTTCCTCGCCGAACTGGGTGACAAGACAATGCTTGCGACCATCACGCTCGCTGCCGACAGGAACGTTTGGGGGGTTTGGATTGGCTCAACTGTCGGAATGGTTGCAGCTGATGCGTTGGCAATCTTGGCGGGCTCTCAACTTGCGCGGATGATGCCAGAACGCATCATCAAGATTGTTGCGTCCGTGTTGTTTGTTGCTTTTGGTTTGATACTGATCTTTGAGGGCGTGACCGGCTAACGCGCCTGCGTGTTTGTTAGTGGTTGTCAGTGCGGGTGAGCAGCGAGCCACTCCCGTAGTCCATCTCTGTTGACCTCTTCACTGTCCCTGCGTACAAAAGCGTCCCCAATGGGTTCGTAGCCTGCAGAGAGAATCATTCTGATGTCATCATCGGTTGCAGCGAACAGTTGCGAAATGACGTCAGGGCGCAATTCACCGATAGACCTGTAGTAGTCCCATTTCTGGTGACCAGGCGGGAAGTCAGGTCGCCGCGGAATGTGGTGGGCAATGACCGGGTCCATCTTCCCCAGCCCATCGACAACCGGTTGCTTATGGTCAAGGAAATAGGAAATGTTTCCGGCCGACGTAACAAGAATCGAGGCTTTGGGAGTCGTGTATTGGCGCAGGGCGTTTCCGTAGTTCGCCCACTTGTAGTCGTCGCTGCCGCGAGCGATCTTGCTGTCGTGCCAAGTTGAAAACTCGCGTCCATTAACTGCCATCGCAAGACCCACGGTGGTCATGACGACGGCCGCCGTAAGTGCAACACCTCTAACTCTTATGACCGCGCAGACCAAGACTGGAACAACGACAGATAAGGCACCGACAAGTAGGAACTTGCTAAATGTGTTCGGAACTACTTTCAGTGCGTCCATGCGCGGCAGGGTTAGCGTTGCAAGGACGAGGGTTGAACAAGTTATTGCAACAACAGTCATCGGAATGGTCCACGACTTACGTTCGCGCATGTTCCAGTGTTCGTACACGGTTGCCAAGCCAGCCCCTGAAAGTGCGAATAGTGCGGGCAGCACTGCGCTTGTGTAGCGGTTGGCGAACTTGAACTCTTCCCACGCGTCTCCGCCGACATAGATCGAATATGCAAAGACTCCAACAATTGTCGTGACGACTAGTAAATGCTGTGGGCGTCGATGTCTCAATCCGCGCAGAAGTCCAACAACGCCGAATGCAGCGATTACCCCGTATCCACCTTTGCTGGTGAGTTCGCCAACGGAGAGTAATCCTCGTCGTACTCGGCGATAGAGAGAGAAGCCTTCAACTTTCAACGCGTAAGTGTTCGGAAGAAGTGCGTCGTAGTAGGTAAGTCGAAAGAGACACAAGAGAAGCCCTGTGATGACTAAGGGTCCAATTCCGTATAGCCCGGTCGCCCTGCGTTGAGCGTTTGAGCCGACGAGCATCAAGACGGAGAACGTCGTGATCGCAACAACAACTGTGTCTGGACGCGTCAGCAAACCCAATGAGAAAACAATGCCAAGCCCTAAAAGTCTCCGTTTTGATGGTTCATGAAAGGCGTCGCAAGCAATGACGAGTGCGCAAGTGAAGATGACACTTACCAGACCCACTTCAAGTCCGCGGAGAGTCCAAAAAGCAAGTGGATAACAAATTGCAGTCAGGAATGCTGCTGCGAGAGGCGCGACTGTACTTTGGGGCGCAAGTTTGCGAGCCAGCGTGTAGCTAAGCCAAATGCCAACAATCAGAAGTAGCGCGCCTGAAAAGACCACACCTGTGCCGACAAGACGGTCCGGTAACAACAAGTGCAGGAACGCCATCCATATGGTCCACAAGAAGTTTGTGTAGCCCTCAATCGGCTCTGCTCCCGCGTACCAAACAAGGCCATGGCCTTCTGCAAGGTTGCGCGCGTAACGCATTGAAATCATTGCGTCGTCGAACAGTGCAAAGACTCGTTGGTTTCCGACTTGATGTAACGAGTTGATCGAAAACGCCAGATAGAACCCGGCAGCGGTGGCACATATGAGCCCGAGTGCGCCACGCATTATGCGTGTTGCCTGAGGCGGATTGGTTGAGTCAGTCATAATTAGTGCGGGTTCGCAACAAGCCACGTGCGCAATGCGTCGCGGTTTACGTTTTGGCTGTCTTTGCGCACGAAGACATCTTCGATTGATTCGTAGCCCCAACTCTCAATGAGTTTCACATCTGCTTCATTACGGAAGAACATTTGCGCCACGACGTCTGGGCGCAAGTCGCGAATTGACCTTTCGTGGCTCCACTTTTGGTGGCCCGGTGGGTAATCAGCCTTGTGGGGCAACTGATGCGCAATGACGGGGTCCATCTTGCCGAGCCCGTCGATTGTCGCGCGATCACTACCGATGAAGTACGAGATGTTCCCCGCGGCCGTGACAACAGTGGTTGCATCGGGCGTTGTGTTCTGTCGGAGTGCCTCGCCGAAGTTTGCCCACAAGTAATCATTGCGTCCGTATGCAATCTGAGACTGCTTCCAAACGGCAAGGCTTCTGCCGTCGACGCACGAGATCATCCCACCAATGGCAATCAGGCTGAGTGCTAAGAGGACCATGCGGTTTGCTTTCAACACTGAAGCGCCGAAAATCGCAAGAGCCACAATCACTGCTCCCACGACAAGAAACTTGCTTGCCGGATTTGGCGCGACATCGGTGGCGTCCATTGGCGGGAGCGTGCGAGTTGCCGCAAGGACTGTCATGGCAATCAAGAGAACCGCAATTACAGCCAAGGGTTTGCGAGCGCGGAAGTCACGGTGTTCAAACAACGCAGCAAGGCCAGCGCCGGCAAGTGCAAACAATGCAGGCAAGATTGCGCTGACGTAGCGGTTGGCAAACCTGAAGTCTTCCCATGCATCGCCACCGACGTAAACGGAGTAAGCAAAGACGCCAACAACCGCAGCGCCAACCAATACGGCTTGTGGACGACGATGGATCCATCCGCGCACTATTCCGACCAAGCCAAGCGCTGCGACCACTCCAACACCGCCCTTGGTCACAAGTTCGGTCAGCGCGATGCTGCCGCGTCGCACTCGGCGATACATCGAGAAGTTCTCAACCTTTAGTGCGTAGGTGTTTGGCAGGAGGGCGTCGTAGTACGCGATTCTAAACGCGCTGAGTGCAAGGCCGGTAAGCACCAATGGACCAATGCCGTAGAGGGCAATCTCTTTGCGTTGCCTGCTTGAGACAAACAACATCAAGACCGCAAAGGTTGTGATTGCAACAACGATTGTGTCTGGACGTGTGAGTAGGCCGAGTGAAACCAGAACGCCAAGCATCAATGTCTTGCGCGTTGAAGGTGTCTCAAACAGATCGCATGCAATTACAAGTGCAGCTGTGAAAATGACACTTACAAGGCCGACTTCGAGTCCGCGAAGAGTCCAAAACGCAAGTGGATAACAAACTGCAGTCAAGAATGCCGCGGCAATTGGAGCAATGGTGCTGTTTGGTGCAAGCCGTCGTGCAAGTAGAAACGCGAGCCAAATGCCAATCAGAAGCAAGACGGCTCCTGTGACAATAACTGCGCCACCAACGAGGCGGTCAGGGAGGACTACGTGCAACAACGCCATCCAAAGGGTCCACAACAGGTTTGTGTAACCCTCGACGGCGTCGCCCCCTGGGTTCCATATCAGGCCGTGGCCTTCCGCAAGGTTCTTCGCAAAACGCATTGAAATCATTGCGTCATCGATGAGAACAAACATGCGACGACCGCCAACGGTGCCGAGTGAGTGATTGATGAACACTGCGTAGAGGGTTGTTGCTGCTGCAAGCGCGGCGCCCAATCCGGCTAGTTGCGTTTTGGTCGCGTGCCGCTGTTGTTGCGAATCGGCCGCTATCCCGTCGTTGTTACCTTGCATTGCGCGAGTGTAACTCTCGCGATGCTGGTCAACCGGGTTTGCACTTGCAAACAATCAGAACAGATTCTGCTCAATGCGGATGATTGGCAAGCCACTGCTTGAGACCGTCGCGGTTCACTTCGCGACTGTCCTTACGAACATAGGAATCTCCGACAGGTTCGTAACCCCAAGAAACAATCATGTCCCGATCGTGTTCGGTTGCTCGAAACAATTGGGTCACAACGTCGGGTCGCAAGTCTCGAATGGACCTTTCGTAGTTCCACTTTTGATGACCTGGTGGAGACTCTGGGCTTCGAGGGGCTTCGTGCGCAATCACCGGGTCCATTTTTCCGAGTCCATCTATAACCCGTTGTTTGGGGTCAAGAAAGTATGAGATGTTGCCGGCCGAAGTCACGAAAATAGTGGCTTGAGGCGTCGTGAACTCGCGCAGTGCTACTCCGTAGTTGGCCCAGTTGTAGTCACCTTCGCCACTTGCGACGACATCGTTATTCCAGTTCGAGACGTTATGTCCGTTGGTTGCTATCGCAGTGCCTAGAACCGCGACTATTCCAGCTGCTTGAAGTGCTGAACGATTTGCACGGAACGCAGCGGCGAGCAGAAGTGAAGCCACAACCGCAATGACGCCTGCGATGAGGTACTTGTTCTGCGCCTCGTTTGACAGTCCCAATGAATCGATGACGCGAACTAGTCCGACACATGCAACGGTGGTACCGGCAGTAGTCGCAATCACAAAGGCTGCTGATCGAGCGAGATTGTTGGACTGCAAGTCTCTGTGTTCAAACAGCGCACCAAGTCCCACGCCTGCAAGTGCAAACAGTGTGGGAAGCACGGCGCTGACATATCGATTAGCGAATCTGTAGTGCTCCCAGGCATCGCCGCCGACGTAGATTGAGTAAGCGCACATCGCGATTACCGCCGACGCGGCCAACACTGCTTGGCGCCGGCGGGTCGTCCAGCTCCGCATAAACCCAATGAACGCGAAAGCAAGAACGATGCCGATTCCGCCTCTTGTAAAAAGGTCGGCCAGTGTCAATCCACCGCGTTGCAGTCGGTCGAATAAGGCAATCCCTTCGACTTTCAACGTGTAGGTATTCGGAAGTAGTGCGTCGTAGTAGCCGATACGAAACAAGCTCAAGCCAATAGATGTAATGACGAGCGGAACAACTGCATAGATAACGATTCCCTTACGTCGTCCGTTGTCGAGCAGAACCAAAAGCACCAAGAGAGTTGTGATGGCAACAACAACCGTGTCTGGGCGAGTTAGTAAACCCAATGACACCGCAACTCCGAGCGCGATGAGCCTGTTGCGTGAAGGAGATTCCGATAGGTCGCAAGCAATCAAGACAGTGGAGGTGAAGATGACACTGATCAGACCAACTTCCATTCCGCGCAGCGCCCAAAAAGCAAGTGGATAACAAACTGCAGTCAAAAAAGCTGCGACTACAGGCGAAAAAGTGCTTCTGGGAGCAAGCTTGCGCGCAAGTTTGAACGACAGCCAGACGCCAACGAGGAGCAATGCGGCGCTAGTGAGAATCACCGCACCGCCAATGAGGCGGTCGGGAAGGACAACGTGCAGCAGCGACATCCAAAGTGTCCACAACAGGTTTGTGTAACCCTCGACTGCTTCGCCGCCGGGGTCCCACACCAGTCCATGTCCATCAGCAAGGTTGCGTGCGTAACGCATCGAGATCATTGCGTCGTCGAACAGCACGAACGTGCGACGTCCCGCCACTGTTCCAAGCGAGTTGATGATGAACGCGCTGAACAGCGCGGCGCCGAGTGTGAGGGCCGCTGCTAATCCAAGACGTTGATTGGTGTTTGAAGCAGAGCGTTGTCGCGGGTCATCTGTCGACTCTGCGATATTGGCTTGCACGAAGTGAGCCTAACGTCGATGTCCCTTACCAACCGGCTTTGCGTGCAAGCTGTAGCGCGTAGTCAGCCCACCACGCTCCTGCGCTTGGACCGCCGTTGCAACTGCCGTCACTTTCGCCCGGCCGCTTGATCCAAAGTGTTGCGTCAAGGTTTCCGTTGCTGCGCGCGCTCGGCGCATCGCCCAACGCACGCCCACTTGGATTGCACCATTCACCATTGGAGCCCGCACCGTTGCGACTGGTGTCGACGACAAAGCCCTTGTTGCCAAGACGTGAGGAGATGTCGTTGCCGTACGTGGTGCTCTCAGACGTGGAACGAAAGTTGGACACGTTGAGCGCGAATCCGCGGGCGTTGTTGACACCGGCTGCGCGAAGTCGAGCGGCCATTTCTATGCTCGAATGCCATGACGAGTGACCGGCATCGATGTACACGTAAGTGTTTGGTCGCGAGCCAAGGCGTTCAACGGCGTAGTTGAGAAGCGCCAAGCGGCTGACCTTGCTGCCGCCGTCAAGGCAGTCGAGCTGTGCAAGCGCGTCGGGTTCCAAGATGACAGCGGTCGGTGCCGCGCCAAGGCCGTTCGCGAAGCGGTCGATCCAGTTCCGGTAATCACCTTCTTGAGCCGCTCCTCCTGCTGACCACTGACCACAGTCGCGTTTAGGGATGTTGTACGCGACAAGCACGGCCATTGAGCTTGATGAGCGCGCGGAGTTCACGACCGATGAGACGGCCGACGTTGTGTCGCCGCTCCACTCGCCAATCCACGATGCGGCTGCCATGTTGCCAATGCGAGCCATGACGGCTGCATCGCCAGGTCGGCTTGCTTGCCATGCATTGGCTTGAGTGCGCGCCGGGTTGTTTGGGTCTACCCAGAGGTTCTTTCTCGCGAAGGGGTTGCTGCCCGCGCCGCCAACTGCCGGGGTCGGTTCAACTGTCGGAGGGGTCGTCACAGGCGTGGTTGTTGGGGGAGTGCTTGTTGGGGGTGACACGGGAGGTTTGAGGACAGGAAGTGGCAACGGCAGCGTCGACTGGTTGCGAACGGCAATTGAGCCGTCGCTCAAAAGCACCGCGTAACCGCCGTCGCTTGTCGGTGCCAGGCCAAACGCGCGCGACCGTCCAAGTGCAGATCCGAAGAACTTCGCATCACCAAAAGTGAAAACACCACCGTCGGCACCAACTAGCCAGTAGCCCTTGCTGGTCGTAGTGGTCGACATACCAACCACGGGTTGGTTAAGACGCATTGCCCCGGTTGATCCAAAGAATCCGGCACTGCCGAAGCTGAAGATTCCGCCGTCGGCCGCGACCATCCAATAACCAGAGCCATCTCTGGTTGATGACATTCCAACCACGGGTTGGTTGAGTGTCATGGCCCCGGTCGATCCGAAGAACTGAGCATCGCCGAAGCTGAAGATTCCACCATCAGACGCGACCAGCCAGTAGCCGTTTCCGGATCGTGTTGATGCGATACCGACAACGGGTCTGTTGAGGCGCATTGCCCCGGTCGATCCGAAGAACTGAGCATCGCCGAAGCTGAAGATTCCACCATCAGACGCGACCAGCCAGTAGCCAAGGTTGGACGGAGTGGGCGTCATGGCAACGACGGGCGCGTTCAGCCTGCGGCCTCGTAAGTCACCAAAGCCCAGCGCGCCGTTCTTGGGGGTGACCACACCGGATTGGTCGACCGTCCAGTAGCCCCGGTTGTCGCTTGAGTTCGCAACCGCGACGTTTTCGGCAGCGGATGCGGGTTCGCTTCCAAGCGGTCCGGTTAACGCGAGGGATGCCACGAAGACACCCATCATCAGTCTTTTCCCTGCCACTGCAAGAGCGCCCCAACTCATGTTGATTAAATCGGCAGAAAAACCACATAGCGTGAGAAAAATTAACCCAAGTCCGTACTTAGTGTGCGATATGCGCTGCTGCATCGCGCAGCGACCTTTACGGAAATGTTGCGATCACGTTGACCAAGAGTGGGCGATGTAGGCATTTTGCATCACGCAACGTAGTGACAAAAACCCTGGTCAGGGCCTATGTGTCCTTTAGCTGACGGGCGTCTGAACTTCTTCTAAAATGAATTGTGAATCCCCGTCACGTAACTGTAATGTCACATGTCGAACATGCCCCGGCGTGAAACTCGCTGCACTCCCGATCGAGAAACCCTTTGACGCAACTTCCCTCGTCCAACTCATCTGCAAAGCGGAAAAGGCTCATCGAAGCGATCGCGTGGACCGGATTGATCGCAGTTGCCGGCTTGGTTTCCGCCTCGGTTGTCTCGATGGCATCGAAGCCATTTACAACCACCATTGACAGTCCACTGGCACTGCCCAAGCAGCTGGTTGTCACCTCCAAGACCGCGGACATCCCGCTGCCCGCACTCGACGGCACCCCGCCTGCATCAACAGCGATTCCCGTTCCTGGACTCACCGAAGAGGTTCCGCCTGCCGAAGCCCCCGCAGGGTCCACAACCACTGTTCCTGAAACCACAACCAGCGCCGCGCCCGCTGCGCCCGCCGCTCCGGCACCTGCCGCCCCGGCTGCGCCTCCCGCTACACCGGCACCCGCACCCGCACCCGCGCCGCAGCCTGCTCCTGTGACGGCCCCGCCGGCAACGGCAGCACCGTTGACCACCCAGGCCCCAACTACCCAACCCGCAGCTCCTACGAGCTTGTTAACCCCTGACTACGGCCTCAACCGCGCATCACAGCTCGTTGAGTCGCAGCCAACTCCATTTGTGTCCAAGAACCGAGGAAACAAGCAATGAGTGAGCTAGCGCTTTTCGAACATGAGCAGAATGAGCAGTCTGCAAAGACTCTCAACGCTGCTGTGCTGACTCACCAGCCAATGTCAGACCCCACGGTCTCGGCAAGCGTCTCAACGCTCCAGGCCAAGTTCGCCAACATTGGTCAGTCTGAAACCGACCTTGACGACCGCCGTGCTGTTCGCAAGTCCTTTGCCCAGTCCGAAGCCTTCATTGTTGTCAACCCAGAGTTCTCAAAGACCGCAAAGTTGGGTCGTCTTGCTCGCCTTTCCTTGCGTGCGCGCCTGGCTGGCAAGCCATTTGCTTTAGTTGGCTTAAGCGTTTCGAACCTCTCTACCCGTCGCAGCCGTTTCCTGGCTCGCTTTGTCGTGACTCACGCAGACCTTGTTTTGCTCCGTGACGAAGCCTCGGCAGACGCTCTCATCGACGCGGGTGTAGAGCCCCCATTTCGCATTGGCGCAGACCCTGCTTGGGCGCAGCTAGACGAGCTCTATGCAGCGCGTGAGCCCGCCGACCAGATGGTCGTTGCCATTGACCTCACCGATGGCGATTCCAAGACTTCGGAATCCCGAGCCTCGCGACTCGAAGAGACGCTTGGTAAGACGCTTGGCCCGTTGGCTGATTCCGGCGTAGAGATCATCCTGCAACCGTGGGAAACCCCTGACTATGGGGTGGGTAACGAACTGCTTGCCAAGAAGGTGTCGGCACGCCTTGGTGGTCGCGCAACGGTCGTCGAATCTCCGGCAACTCTTCGTGAAGCCCGCGAGCTCTACTCGTCAAGTCGCATGGTCGTTGCCACGCGTCGTCACGCTCTAATGGCGGCCGCCGTTGCCGGTTCACGCGCGGTCAGCCTCTCTGACAGCGATGACGTGCACCGTTTCAGCGCGCAGCTCGATGTACCCACTTTCTCCTCTGAATCCGAGCCCGCCGCCATGTCGGCAGCCCTTTTTGATGCACTTGGCAGCGAGCCCGCAACCCCAGCGGTTGTGCGCGAGCAAATTGATCGTGCCAAGGGTTCGCTTTCACTGGTCCGTTTGTTGCTTACTGAAGGGGTGGGTCACGAGGCCGCATCCCTCGATTCACTTCCCCTATATCCAAACCCCTGGCGTTCATGAGCAGTACTTTGCAACTTCCCTCCACCCCACCTCCCGTTTGGGAAGGGGTGTCTGCACCAAAACGCGCGCTCTGGCGTGCTGAAGGCATTCTTTATCGTCACCGCGACGTGATCTTTGTTGTCTTGTTGACGGCGATCGCTGTTGGGCTCCGCATGTGGGTCAGCCGTGGTCTTTGGCTCGACGAAGCAACAACCGTTGCGCAGGCAAAGATGGGCTTTGGCCGCATGTTGTCTTACATGCGCCAGTCAGACGTCCACCCGCCGCTGTTCCAAACAGTCATGTGGCTAGACATTCGCGCCTTTGGTCTTTCCGAGTTTGCCGTGCGCTTGCCGTCGCTGGTCTTTGGCTCTCTGTTGGTTCCGGTTATGTACGGCGCTGGTCGCGACATCTTCGGTCGCCGCGTTGGCCTTGTAGCTGCGCTGATTGCAACGCTTGCACCTGCCGCTGTTTGGTACTCCCAAGAAGCACGCATGTACCCGATGTTCATGCTCTTTGCGGCCGTTGCCATTTGGGCCCAAATCCGTGCCGTTCGCACGGGCAGCAAGTGGGCATGGGTTGCTTACACCGCCGCAACCGCTGCGCTGCTTTGGACGCACTACTTCTCTGCGTTGCACGTCATTGTTCAACAAGGCGCGTTCCTCTACTTGATCTGGCGGGGTCGCAAGACTGCCGAGGGCCGTGCGTTGTTCGGCGCGTGGTTGCGTTCAACCTTTGCAATCCTCATCTTCATTGCGCCGCTTGCGTACATCGCTAGCGGTCAGATGGCCAACTACGGCATTCGTGACACGACAACAGTCGCTGCTAATGGCGCCGCAGACACCGGTTCGCCCGTCTACACGGCCATCTCCAACCTTGCTTCGTCAATCCTGGGTTACCACTCCACCGAGACCATGACGAAGATCAACGCGCTGTGGCCTCTTGCCATGCTTGCTGCGCTGCTGACGCTTGGTCGCGGTCGCACACGTGCATCGGCACTGCTGACTGCACTCGTGTTCTTTCCGCTAGCTGTTCTCTTTGTTGTCGGCCTTTCGCGCAACGACGTTTTTGAGTTGCGCTACTTCGCCGGTGCGGTTCCGGCAATCATCTTGTTGGTGTCTCGCGCCGCAACGATGGTGGCCAAGCAGACCAAGGCAATTGTTGCCGTTGCGCTTGTGATCACGCTGATCCTGGGTGCCGCGCTTTACGACGAGCAAGCAGACGGTGGAAACGCGCGTTTGTTTGACTTCAAATCAGCGTTGACTGAAGTGAACAATCAGCACCAGCCCGGTGACGTGATGTTCTACGAGCCGTTCTATTTGCACCCGACCATTCACTATTACGCAGACGACTTCAAGTCTTATCCGCTTGTTGCCGGCATTCAGACAACGAAGACTCCGGGTCGCATCTACATCGTTGACAGCCTTGCCTTTGCTGAGAAGGACATCAGTCGTCAGCGTGTCCAGCAGGTCACAGACCGCCTCTCCAAGGACCGCCAACTGGTCCAACACATCCAGCGTTCCAACATCGAAGTGTGGGTTTTTCAATGAGCACAGTCCTAGAGCCGATGCATTCCCTGGTCGACCCCAGCGACAGTCGTCTTCAGAAGCCCGTCGA
>JBDIBA010000002.1:0-77518 GCA_039812705.1 Acidimicrobiia bacterium | reverse complement strand
GGGGCGCAGAGGTGCGAAGGGTGGAGAAACAGAAAGGGCGCCCCAGGGGCGCCCTTTCTGTTTGCGACTAGTTGCCGGGCTGGTTAGGCCTGGATCTTGATCTCGATGTCTACGCCGGCAGGTAGGTCGAGGCGCTGAAGAGCGTCAACCGTCTTTGGCGTGTGATCCACGATGTCCAAGAGGCGCTTGTGAATGCGCATACCGAAGTGTTCGCGGCTGTCCTTGTACTTGTGCGGAGAGCGAATAACCGTGTAGCGGTGACTCTCGGTAGGCAACGGAACAGGACCGCGCACAGTCGCCGACGTACGAACAACTGTCTCGAGGATCTTCTTCGATGACTGATCCAAGATGTCGTGATCAAACGACTTCAATCGAATTCGAATCTTCTGCCTACCGGCCATTTACCTAACCACTTTCCTAAAAACCTCGAGGCCTCTGACTAACTGAAAGCCGAACTGCCCTAAACGCTATAGACCTGAACACGAAGTGCCAAGCCCTATTCGAGCGAAACCAGACCTGGGGCCAAGCGCTCTTAAATGCTAAGGCCAAGACACTTCATCCGCTGCGCCGATCGGCCCGAGAGGAGGAGACCCGACAGGGGCTCCGACTGCCGAGGGCCGGGCGCGAGGATTAAGTGTCTTGAGCCGCATTACTTGATGATCTTGGTGACTCGACCAGCACCAACAGTGCGGCCACCTTCGCGGATAGCGAAGCGGAGGCCTTCTTCCATGGCAATTGGCTTGCCGAGCTCAACTGTCATTTCGATGTTGTCGCCAGGCATGACCATTTCTGTTCCTTCTGGAAGCTTGATCATTCCGGTGACGTCAGTTGTGCGGAAGTAGAACTGAGGGCGGTAGTTGTTGAAGAAAGGCTTGTGACGGCCTCCTTCTTCCTTGCTTAGGACATAGACCTGAGCTTGGAAGTCTGTGTGAGGAGTAATGCTTCCTGGCTTGCAGAGAACTTGTCCTCGTTCAACTTCGTCTTTCTTGGTTCCACGAAGGAGAACACCAACGTTTTCTCCAGCACGACCTTCGTCGAGGCTCTTGCGGAACATTTCAACACCGGTGCAGGTGGTCTTTTGGGTGTTGCGAAGACCAACGATTTCGATTTCGTCACCTGTCTTGACAACGCCTTGTTCAATGGCACCGGTTACAACGGTTCCACGACCCTGAATGGTGAAGACGTCTTCGATAGGCATTCTGAATGGGTTGTCTGTGTCACGAGATGGTTCTGGGATGTACTCGTCAACACTTGTCATGAGTTCCATGATCTTGTTTGCCCACTCTTCGTCTCCTTCGAGAGCCTTAAGAGCAGATACACGAGTAATTGGAGTGTCGTCTCCAGGGAACTCGTTTTCGTTGAGAAGTTCACGAACTTCTAGTTCGACTAGGTCAAGGAGTTCTTCGTCGTCGACCATGTCTGCTTTGTTGAGAGCGACAACGATGTATGGAACACCAACCTGGCGAGCAAGAAGAACGTGTTCTCTTGTCTGAGGCATAGGACCGTCTGCTGCACTAACAACCAAGATGGCACCGTCTACTTGAGCAGCACCGGTGATCATGTTCTTCACGTAGTCGGCGTGACCAGGCATGTCGACGTGTGCATAGTGGCGGTTCTCTGTCTGGTATTCAACGTGAGCAATTGAGATTGTGATGCCTCGTTGACGCTCTTCAGGAGCTTTGTCGATGTTGGCAAAGTCGGTGAAGTCGTTACCAGGAACCTTGTCGTGCAGCACCTTGGTGATTGCAGCAGTCAGAGTTGTCTTGCCGTGGTCAATGTGACCCATGGTTCCAACGTTGAGGTGCGTCTTGGTGCGCTCGAAGGCTTTCTTTGCCATTGTCTTTCTGCTCCCTTAGAGGCGTTAAGTGTGTTGAAGGTGAAAGTGAAACTGTGACTCTGGTTTGAGTCTGTAGAACTTACTCGCCGCGAACCCGCGTAACGATTTCGGTGGCGATTGAGGCCGGAACCTCTTGGTAGGAGTGGAACTGCATGCTGTACACGGCACGCCCTTGAGTGCGCGAACGCAGGTCGGTAGCGTAGCCGAACATTTCAGCGAGCGGAACCTGAGCCCTAACTACATGGCCATTGCCACGCTGCTCCATTCCTTCGACCTTTCCGCGACGAGACGAAAGGTCTCCGATGACGTCACCCATGTAGTCCTCTGGGGTTACGACTTCGACCATTTCAATTGGCTCTAGAAGGATTGGGTTTGCCTTCTTGGCGCCGTCCTTGAACGCCATTGAACCAGCAATCTTGAACGCCATTTCTGACGAGTCAACGTCGTGGTACGAACCAAAGGTAAGAGTCGCGCGAACGTCAACCATTGGATAACCGGCAACAACACCGCCGGCCATGGCTTCTTGGATACCTGAGTCAACGCTAGGGATGTATTCCTTAGGAATAACACCACCGGTGATCTTGTCGACGAATTCGTAACCGCCGCCAGGACCGGTCGGCTCCAGCGTAAGAACAACGTGTCCGTACTGACCCTTACCACCCGACTGACGGACGTACTTCATCTCGACCTTTTCAACCGGGTTCTTGATGGTCTCGCGGTAAGCAACCTGTGGCTTACCAACGTTTGCATCAACCTTGAATTCGCGGAGCATGCGGTCGACGAGGACTTCGAGGTGCAATTCGCCCATACCGCCAATGACGGTCTGACCGGTTTCTTCGTCGGTGTGAACCTGGAACGTTGGGTCTTCGTCAGACAAGGCTTGAAGCGCGCGGCTGAGCTTGTCTTGAGCGTCTTTGTTCTTAGGCTCCACGGCAACGTGGATAACGGGCTCTGGAAAGTCCAGGTTTTCAAGAACAATTGGAGCCTCGGGCGCGCTCAGCGTGTCACCCGTGGTGGTGTTCTTGAGACCAACGGTTGCAACGATGTCGCCCGTGTAAACCGTTTCGCGGTCTTCACGGCTGTTGGCGTGCATCTGAAGGATGCGGCCAATGCGCTCCTTGCGGCCTTCCTTGGTTGTGTTGACGACAGTGTCACCCTTGTCGAGCTTGCCCGAATACACGCGGAAGTAAGTCAGCTTTCCAACATGGGGGTCGCTCATGATCTTGAAGGCAAGCGCGCTGAACGGAGCGGAGTCACTGACCTCGCGCTCAAGCTCTTCAATACCCTTGGTGTCGAGGCCCTTGGTAGGTGGAAGGTCGAGCGGGCTTGGCAAGAAGTCAACAACGGCGTCGAGCATTGGCTGCACGCCCTTGTTCTTGAATGCAGAGCCACACAAGACAGGAACGATGTTGCTGGCCAGCGTTGCCGTGCGAATCACGCGACGAATGTCGTCGGATGTGATTTCTTCCTCGCCGAGGAACTTCTCGGTTAGGTCATCGTCAAACTGCGTGAGAACGTCGAGCAGTTCGTGGCGCCAGGTCTCTGCTTCGTCAGCCAGGTTTTCTGGAATGTCTTGGATATTCCAAGCCTCACCGTTCTTTGAGGACTCGTCCCACACGAGCGCCTTCATGTTGATGAGGTCGATCATGCCTGCAAACTCTGCTTCGGCACCGATCGGAATCTGCAACACGGCAACTGTCGCGTCGAGACGGTCCTTGATCATGTCAACGCAGCGATAAAAGTCAGCACCAGTGCGGTCCATCTTGTTGACGAAACACATGCGAGGGACGTTGTACTTGTCAGCTTGGCGCCAAACGGTTTCAGTCTGCGGCTCAACACCGGCCACACCGTCGAAGACTGCAACCGCACCGTCAAGCACACGCAACGAACGCTCGACCTCAACGGTGAAGTCAACGTGGCCTGGTGTGTCGATGATGTTGATGGTGTGACCGTTCCATGCACAGGTCGTTGCAGCAGACGTAATGGTGATGCCGCGCTCTTGTTCCTGGACCATCCAGTCCATGGTTGCGCCACCCTCGTGAACTTCACCGATCTTGTAGTTCTTACCGGTGTAATAAAGGATGCGCTCGGTGGTGGTCGTCTTACCGGCATCGATGTGGGCCATGATGCCGATGTTGCGAATTTTGTCGAGCGGAGTCTTGCGCGCCTCAGACATGAATTTTCCTTCCGGGCTTCACACCCGATAGATCACAGAAATCGAATACTAAACAATCATTTCCGCGCCTGAGCACGGAAATGAGAAGCCACCAAAGATGGAGGCCAGGCTGGTCCTCGCGGGGACCAGATGGGGAGGCCGAGATGCTTCGAACCTCCCGAATAGGTCAAATCCCCTACCAGCGGTAGTGGGCAAATGCGCGGTTGGAGTCCGCCATCTTGTGCATGTCGTCGCGACGCTTGACAGCAAGGCCAACGCCGTTCGATGCATCGAGGATCTCCATTGCTAGGCGGTTTGCCATGGTCTTTTCGCGGCGGTTACGAGCAAAACCAACCAACCAACGGACCGAAAGCGTCGTCGCACGGCGAGGACGGACCTCGACTGGAACCTGGTAGGTGGCTCCACCAACGCGGCGGCTCTTTACTTCAAGCTGCGGGCGAACGTTCTCGATGGCGCGCTTGAGGATTGAGAGTGGATCGGAACCGGTCTTTTCGGCAACGGTTTCGAGTGCCTCGTAGACAATGCGCTCGGCAAGGCTGCGCTTGCCGCGACTGAGAACCTTGTTGACGATTTGGGTGACTAGCTGGCTCTTGTAAACGGGATCTGGTTGAAGATCACGACGGGGTGCGGGGCCTTTACGGGGCACTTGTTAGCTCTCCTTCTTTGCGCCGTATTGGCTGCGTGCCTGCTTGCGGTCGCGCACACCTGATGCGTCAAGCGCGCCGCGAACGATCTTGTAACGGAAACCAGGGAGGTCACGAACACGACCGCCGCGAACCAACACAATGGAGTGCTCCTGCAAAGTGTGGCCGACGCCTGGGATGTAGGCACCCACTTCGATGCCTGTGGTCAAGCGAACGCGAGCAACCTTGCGAAGAGCCGAGTTCGGCTTCTTTGGCGTGTGGGTGTAAACGCGGACACAAACACCACGACGCTGAGGCGAGCCCTTCAATGCAGGGGTGCTGGTCTTGCCTTTCTTGGCCTTGCGGCCCTTGCGGACCAGTTGCTCGATTGTGGGCACGAAACCTCTTTGCTTTGTTCGCTTTTCTAAGACTTAAACGTTGTCTAAAAGCAGCTGGAACAAACTCCTGCCACGGGACAACAACGACGGGGTAGCGTAGCGCAGCTTTGTGAGGGCCGACGCACGAAATTGTGCAGCCGGCCCAAACTTGAAGCAACCCCGTTACGCCCGCCTGCAACGGACGCGCCATTTAGGCGTCGAGTACTTCTTCTTCCATCTCTTCTTGCTTGAGCGCCAAACCCAAAGCAATGAACGTAGGTGCCCACTGTCCGACGAAAATCCCCCACCGATCGGCCTGTGCCTTGGAATCGCTCGGGCGAAGCATGGAAACTCCCCAGCTAGCGAAGGTCAGCAGGATTGAGCCAATTCCCGCCGCGTAGCAGTGTTCGGATCGAATTCCAGTTGTGTTGCGAAACAATTTGAGCATGCTGGTTTCCTTTTCAGCCCCGCAGTGAGCATTTTCCTAGGCGGGGCAGTCACGGGCAACCTAACAGCGTCAATTAATTGCGCAACTGGGTTCGAACCGACCGTGTCAGTCACCAAGTTTTGCGATGTCAATGACGAATCTGTAGCGGACGTCGCTCCCCACGACTCTGTCGTAGGCCTCGTCAATCTGACTTCCGCTAATCACTTCTACCTCAGCACCAAGATTGTGCTCGCCACAAAAATCAAGCATTTCTTGGGTCATCTTGATGCTGCCGATGTGCGAACCCGCGAGACTTACTTCTGGGCCAACAAGCGCAAACGGCGCAACCGAAATCTCCTTGTCCGGAAGGCCAACGAGAACCAGCGCCCCGCCGGCCCTAACAAGGCCGAGATACTGGGTGAAGTCCACGTTTGCCGAGACGGTAGAGATGATGAGGTCGAACGAACGGGACAGGTTCTCGAAAGTCCCTTCATCACTCGTCGCGTAGTAGTGCTCTGCACCCAAACGCATGCCGTCTTCCTGCTTCTTCAAAGACTGGCTGAGGACCGTGACTTCGGCGCCCATGGCGTTCGCAATCTTGACACCCATGTGGCCCAAGCCGCCCATGCCCACGATAGCAACCTTCTTGCCCGGTCCCGCTCCCCAACGTTTGAGTGGCGAATACAAAGTGATACCGGCGCACATCAGCGGAGCGGCCTGCGCCATGTCGATGCCCTCTGGAATACGCAGCGCATAGTTCTCGTCGATGACGATCTGCTCGCTGTAACCGCCCGCAGTTGGCTTTCCGTACTTGTCGACAGCGTTGTACGTGCCAGTTATTCCGCGTTCGCAGTTGTGATCATCGCCAGCTTTGCAGTTGTCACACTCGCGACAGGTGTCAACAAAACAGCCAACGCCTGCGCGGTCGCCGACCTTGAACGCGGTTACCGCGTTGCCGACTGAAGAAACGACTCCGGCTATTTCATGACCGGGAACCAATGGAAACAGAGCCTCGCCCCATTCGTTGCGAGCTGTGTGAATGTCTGAGTGACAAATGCCCGCGAACTGGACATCGATTGTGATGTCGTTTGGTTGAAGTTCTCTTCGTTCAATGTCGACAAGTTTGAAAGGCTCTCGTGGGCCCACCGTTGCACGTGCTTTAACTGTTGTCATTTATTGCCTCCACCGTGCCGAGAACCAGAGACGCTACACCTCTGCAAATTTTGTGCAACAAAGAACAAAGCCCCGGCTGATGCGGCCGGGGCTTTGTTCTTTACTTATCTGTTGACACAAAGGTCAGGAAGCTTCTCCGGCACCATCGCTGGCAGCACCCGCACCGATACCTGCCAACCATGCGGCAAGGTCGTCGGCATCGGCTTCTTCGCCACCCCAGTGCGGCAACGCTTCTGCATCTGGTGCGTCGATTGCAATGTTGCGGTAAGCGGGCATTCCCGTACCTGCGGGGATGAGCTTTCCAATGATGATGTTTTCTTTGAGGCCAAGTAGCGAGTCTGACTTCGACTCGATTGCAGCCTCGGTGAGAACACGCGTTGTCTCCTGGAACGACGCGGCTGAGAGCCACGAGTCTGTTGCCAAAGACGCCTTGGTAATACCCATCAACTCAGGACGACCCTCGGCCGGACGCTTGCCATCTTGGACAAGTTCCTTGTTCGAGTCTGCATAGACCTTGGAGTCAATGCGCTCCCCTGGCAAGAATGTTGAGTCACCAGGCTCTGCAACCGAAATGCGTCGCAGCATCTGACGGACAATCAACTCGATGTGCTTGTCGTGGATGGATACACCCTGGTCGCGGTACACCTTTTGGACTTCCTCGACGAGGTAACGCTGGGTTTCGCGAATACCCTTGATGTCGAGCAGTTCCTTGGGATCTTTCGGACCTTCGACGAACGCGTCGCCGGCCTTTACTTCTTGACCGTCACGGACTTCGAGGTGAGCGCGAGCGGTAACCGGGTAAACGTCTTCGGTGCCGTCGTCCGCAATCAATGTGACTTGACGCAAGTTGTCTTCTTCAGTGACACGCACAAGGCCATTGGTACGCGCAAGCAAAGCGGCACCCTTTGGCGTGCGTGCTTCAAAGAGTTCAACAACACGCGGCAAACCGTGCGTGATGTCTTCACCTGCAACACCACCGGTGTGGAAAGTACGCATTGTTAGCTGCGTACCAGGCTCACCAATTGACTGTGCAGCAATGACTCCGACTGCCTCACCAAGTTCAATGGGCCCACCAGTTGCAAGAGACTTGCCGTAACAAGCTGCACACACGCCAAACTGCGAGTCACAGGTGAGAACCGTGCGGCAACGAACGCGGTTGACCGATTCGCTATCGCGCAGCCGAGCAAGTTCGTCGTCGCCAATGACAGCACCGACTGGAAGCCCAGCGGCTTCTTCAACAAGCGTGCGTCCCCAAATACGTGTCTGCAGGTAGTGACGCTTGCCAGCGGTGTCCGGAAGAATGTTCTCGAACCAAACACCACGCGACGTTCCACAGTCCTCTTCGCGAACGATGAGCTCTTGGGCAACGTCAACAAGACGACGCGTGAGGTAACCGGAGTCAGCTGTACGCAAAGCGGTGTCTGCAAGACCCTTACGAGCACCGTGGGTTGAGATGAAGTACTCGAGGACCGACAAACCTTCGCGGAACGAAGACTTGATTGGACGCGGAATTAGCTCACCACGCGGGTTTGAGACCAAGCCCTTCATACCGGCGATCTGACGAATCTGCTGTGGGTTACCACGAGCACCAGAGTCAGCCATCATGCCCAATGGGTTGAAGCCTGCGACCGCAAGCGCCTTGTCCATTGCGCGACCAACTTCAGAGTTTGCAGCCGTCCAGATTTCGACTTCCTTCTGACGACGCTCGTCATCGGTGATGATTCCGCGCTTGTACTGCTGTTCGGCCTTTTCGGCTTCGCCTTCGTACCGGTCGAGGATCTCTTGCTTTGAAGGAGGGGTCTTCACATCGTCGATTGCCATGGTGACACCCGACTGAGTTGCGTAGCGGAAACAAACGTCCTTGATGTTGTCCAGCGACTGCGCAACCACAATGCGTGGATAGTTTCCTGCAAGCTCTTCGACAACCGAACCAACGGCGCGAGCACGCTTGCCGACAACTTCGTTTACGTACGGGAAGTCTTCGGGCAACGCGTTGTTGAAGAAAACGCGCCCTGGTGTGGTCTTTTCGTAAGTGCCGTCATCCTTGCGCAAGTGTGGCGTGCGGAACTCGATGTTCGCATGCAGGTCAACTTCGCCGGACTCGTACGCACGCTCGACGTCATCAAGTCGACGAAACGCACGTCCACTCCCCTTGCCTTCAGGGTCTGAAAGCGTGAGGTAGTAAGCACCAAACACTTGGTCAATCGTCGGGATGGTGATTGGTCGACCTGTTGCAGGGGACAAGATGTTGTTTGTCGACAACATGAGGATGCGGGCTTCGGCCTGCGCCTCGGCGCTCAGCGGAAGGTGAACAGCCATCTGGTCACCGTCGAAGTCAGCGTTAAACGCTGTACATACGAGCGGGTGCAGCTGAATTGCCTTGCCTTCGATGAGCTTTGGCTCAAATGCCTGGATACCCAAACGGTGAAGCGTTGGAGCACGGTTCAATAGGACCGGGTGTTCCTTGATTACTTCTTCAAGGATGTTCCACACCTGAGGGCGACGACGCTCAACCATCCGCTTCGCGGACTTGATGTTCTGCGCCATCTCGGTGTCGACGAGTCGCTTCATGACAAACGGCTTGAACAGCTCTAGCGCCATTTGCTTGGGCAAACCACACTGGTGAAGCTTCAGCGTTGGGCCCACAACAATTACGGAACGACCGGAATAGTCAACGCGCTTACCGAGCAGGTTTTGACGGAAACGTCCCTGCTTGCCCTTCAACATGTCCGACAAAGACTTGAGCGGGCGGTTACCGGGACCCGAAACCGGACGACCACGACGACCGTTGTCGAAAAGAGCGTCGACTGCTTCTTGAAGCATGCGCTTTTCGTTGTTGACGATGATCTCAGGCGCGCCGAGATCGATGAGTCGCTTAAGACGGTTGTTGCGGTTGATCACACGGCGGTACAAGTCGTTGAGGTCGGACGTTGCAAAACGACCACCATCAAGCTGAACCATTGGACGGAGGTCTGGTGGGATGACCGGAACCGCGTCGAGAATCATTGCGCGTGGGTTATTTACGCGGTTGCCGTTCTCGTCACGACGGTTGAAAGCCGAAACAATCTTGAGGCGCTTGATTGCCTTTTGCTTGCGCTGAACAGAAAGTGGACGAACGCCTTCGGCGGGGTCAATCTGCTCGCGCAGCTTGACTTCTTCTTCATCAAGGTCGAGACGGTCGATGAGGTCTGCAATTGCCTCTGCACCCATGCCACCTTCGAAGTAGTCGCCGTAACGGTCCTTCAGTTCGCGCCACAGCAGTTCGTCTTCAATTACCTGACGTCCGTGCAGGCCACGAAACTCGTCGAATGCGCGTTGCAGCAGCTCGAGCTCGGCGTCTCCGCGATCACGAATGCCAGCGATTTCCTTGTCGGCAAGCTTCTGCTTGGCGCGAACTTCGGAATCCTTGGCACCGCTCTTTTCGAGTTCTGCAACTTCTTCTTCCAATGACTTGAAACGACGGTCGATCTCAAGATCGCGGTCGCGCTCGATTGCCGTGCGCTCTTCGAGCATCTCGTTTTCGAGACTCTCAAGGTCTGTGTGGCGTCGGTCTTCGTCAACATAGGTGACCAGGTTTGCAGCGAAGTAAACGACCTTTTCGAGCTGCTTTGCCTTGAGTTCTTCCTTGGCAGTTGTGCCCATCAAAAGGTAGGCAAGCCAGGAGCGCGTCCCACGCAGATACCAGATGTGACAAACGGCGGCAGCCAGTTCGATGTGTCCTACACGCTCACGACGAACCTTTGAGCGAGTGACCTCAACGCCACAACGCTCACAGATGATTCCGCGAAAACGGACGCGCTTGTACTTACCGCAGTAGCACTCCCAGTCCTTTGTCGGACCAAAGATCTTTTCGCAGAAAAGACCGTCCTTTTCAGGACGAAGTGTGCGGTAGTTGATGGTCTCGGGCTTCTTAACTTCACCGTTGGACCAGGAACGAATTGCATCTGCCGTTGCGAGTCCAATTCGCAACTGGTCAAAGTCATTCACATCAAGCATTGGGGCTCCAAACGCGACAGTCCTGCAGGAAACTGCCGCGATCTCTTAGTTTTCGTGCGTTTATCTGTACTTATTTCAAAAATGTGGCTGTCGAGCACCGCCGCGCCTAATTAGCGCGACGGGACTCTTCGTCATCGGTACCGCGTTCGGGACGACTGATGTCGATGCCCAACTCCTCGGCCGTGCGGAAGATGTCTTCATCTAGTTCACGCATCTCAATCTCTTCGCCGCTGCTTGCAAGCACTTCGACGTTGAGGCAGAGAGACTGCATTTCCTTGATGAGAACCTTGAACGACTCGGGGATGCCCGGCTCTGGAATGTTTTCGCCCTTGACGATTGCCTCGTAAACCTTGACGCGACCAAGCACGTCGTCGGACTTGATGGTCAAGAGTTCTTGCAGTGCGTAAGCCGCGCCGTAAGCCTCAAGGGCCCAAACTTCCATTTCACCGAAACGCTGACCACCGAACTGTGCCTTACCACCAAGTGGCTGCTGAGTGATCATCGAGTACGGACCGGTTGAACGGGCGTGGATCTTGTCGTCAACCAAGTGAGCAAGCTTCAAGATGTACATGTAACCAACCGAAATTGGGTGGTCGTACTTCTCGCCTGTTCGACCGTTGAAGAGGTCCATCTTTCCGTCGACGCCAATCAAGCGATCGCCATCTGCGGATTCAGGGTTAAGGCTCTTGAAGATCTGCTGAATGGTTGGCTTGCCGTTGTCGCTTTCGCCATCAAAGTGAGCGCCGTCGAAGACCGGCGTGGAAATCCACACCGCAGGATCTGTGTGAGGACGAGTCTTTGACTCTGTTCCGCGCACAGGTGCGTCTTGGTCTGCGCCACCTTCCCAGCCCCAACGAGCCGCGTAACCAAGGTGCGACTCAAGAACCTGACCAATGTTCATTCGAGAAGGAACACCGTGGGGGTTCAAGATGATGTCGACCGGCGTACCGTCTGCCGTAAATGGCATGTCCTCGACCGGAAGGATCTTGGAGATAACACCCTTGTTTCCGTGGCGGCCGGCGAGCTTGTCGCCCTCGCTGATCTTGCGTCGTTGAGCAATGTAAACGCGGACCAACTGGTTGACACCAGGTGGTAGTTCGTGACTGTCTTCACGATCAAAGACTCGGACATCGATGACCTTGCCTTCTTCACCGTGAGGAACCTTCAGCGAGGTGTCACGGACTTCGCGAGCCTTTTCACCGAAGATTGCACGAAGCAGGCGTTCTTCAGGAGTCAGTTCGGTTTCACCCTTAGGTGTGACCTTTCCAACAAGAACGTCACCCGGACCAACCTCGGCACCAATGCGGATGATTCCGCGCTCGTCGAGGTCGCGAAGAATCTCTTCGCTGAGGTTCGGGATGTCTCGCGTGATTTCTTCCGCACCCAACTTGGTATCGCGTGCGTCGATTTCGTGCTCGTGAATGTGGATTGACGTCAACACGTCGTCGCGGACCAACCGCTCCGACAAGATGATGGCGTCTTCGTAGTTGTAACCCTCCCACGGCATAAGTGCCACGAGCAGGTTCTTGCCGAGCGCGAGCTCGCCACGGTCCGTTGAAGGACCGTCAGCAAGAACTTGACCGGCCTTGACCTGGTCGCCTTCTTGAACAACAACGCGTTGGTTGATGCAGCTGTTCTGGTTTGAACGACGGAACTTGTGCAAACGCACGACCTTGCGACCAAGCGCATTGCCTAAACGGTCTTTCTGACCTGGCTTGTACTCAATGGTGATGGTGTCGCCGTTGATTTCACTGATGAGACCGTCGCCTTCGGCGATTGTGACGTCACCAGCGTCGATGGCTGCGCGGCCTTCGACACCAGTACCAACGTACGGAGCCTCAGGACGGATGAGCGGAACAGCTTGCTTCTGCATGTTCGCGCCCATGAGCGCGCGGTTTGCGTCGTCGTGCTCAACAAAAGGAATGAGAGCGGTTGACAGCGACAGAACCTGCTTCGGCGAAACGTCCATCAGGTCGACTTCTGCTGCTGGCACAAAGTCGACTTCGGAAGTTGAACCGTATGAAGTTGCAGACGCTCCGACGCGAACACCGGCTCCGACAGGCGGACGGCGAACAAGCACGCGGTCTTCTACGAAACGACCGTCGTCACCCAACAGCGCGTTGGCCTGAGCAATGACGTATTCCTCTTCTTCGTCTGCTGCAAGGTAGAGGACTTCGTCGGTAACGCGACCGTCAACCACCTTGCGGTATGGGGTCTCGATGAAGCCGAACTGGTTGATGCGTCCGTATGAAGCCAAGTGGCCAATAAGACCAATGTTGGGGCCTTCTGGCGTTTCAATTGGGCACATGCGGCCGTAGTGGGAGCTGTGAACGTCTCGGACTTCGAAGCCTGCACGCTCACGCGACAGACCACCGGGGCCCATGGCGTTCAAACGACGCTTGTGCGCAAGACCGGCCAACGGGTTGTGCTGGTCCATGAACTGCGACAGCTGTGAGGTTCCGAAGAACTCCTTAATACTTGCAACCACGGGACGGATGTTGATCAACGTTTGCGGCGTAATGGCCTCGACGTCTTGAGTCGTCATGCGCTCGCGAACAACGCGCTCCATGCGGCTGAGACCGACACGCACCTGGTTCTGAATGAGTTCGCCACCAACGCGAATACGGCGGTTGGCAAAGTGGTCTTGGTCGTCCAAGCGGTAGCCAGGCTCACCGTTGGCCAAGTGCAACATGTATGAACAAGCTGCGAGCATTTCGGCAGGCGACAGCGTGCCCTGGCCCTCTTCAGGACGTTCGAGTTCAACGCCAAGAATCTTCTCGAGCTTTTCCATTTCCGGGCTGAGACGGCGGTCGAGCTTGTAGCGACCCACGCGAGTGAGGTCGTAGCGCTTGGGATTGAAGAACGCATTTTCTAGGTAAACGCGCGCGGACTCAAGGTTCGGTGGCTCACCCGGACGTGCACGCTTATAGATCTCAAGCAGTGCCTCTTCGCGCGTAGGCGCAATGTCCTTGTCCTTTTCCCACTGAGCCTGGAGGAAATCGAAGTGACGAACAAAACGCTCTAGGAAGGCCGGGTCTTCGTAACCAAGGGCACGCAGCATTGTGAAAACACTGAGACGACGCTTGCGTGCAACACGTGCACCAGCGGTGATGTCCTTGCCAGGCTTGGCTTCGACGTCAAACTCAACCCACTCACCACGGTAAGGGTGAACGGTTCCGGTTACGACGGTCTTGGCATCGCGACCAGGCTGGAAGATGACACCAGGAGAACGCACGAGCTGCGAAACAACGACGCGCTCAGTGCCGTTAACAATGAATGTGCCCTTCTCGGTCATGATCGGGAAGTCGCCCATGAACACGGTCTGTTCCTTGATTTCACCCGTGCTGGCGTTCATGAAACGTGAGCGCACAAAAATTGGCGCTGCGTACGTCATGTCCCTTTCCTTGCACTCCTCCACCGTGAACTTGGGCGGTGGACGAAGATCTGGGTCGTTTGGATCGAATTCGAGTTCGAGCCTTAGTTGACCTGTGAAGTCTTCGATGGGGCTGATGTCACGAAACGCCTCTGCGAGACCTTCGTCCAAGAACCAGCGGAAAGAATCGCGTTGGATTGAAATTAGATCTGGAAGCGGAAGTACTTCTTCAACAGTGCTGAAGGAGAACCGCTCCCTAACAGAGGAACGTTCCTTTGTGTTGGAACGAGACGACAAGGGCCTACTCCTGACAAGGCAGAGCTACGGGCAGCAAGCCATGGAAAGCACCAAATTGAGCACAAAATGAGGGCGGCGTAGGGCGACAATCCACGGCAACGGATGAATATAGGTCGACAAGCCCGGCTCTGCAAGCGGCGGGAAGGATACGTAAAACCGCCCGGAAAAACAAGACCGTCGAATATGAAAGCTGGGCGGAAGAAATTCGCGCGGCGAATTAGCCCAAACCAGCCATCTACCCGGACCTAAAGGAGCCCGGGCAGATGGCTGCCAAGTGCAATTACTTGAGTTCTACAGTGGCGCCGGCACCCTCAAGGGCTGCCTTTGCCTTCTCGGCGTCTTCTTTAGACACCTTTTCGAGGATGGGCTTGGGAGCACCATCAACCAGGTCCTTGGCTTCCTTGAGGCCGAGGCTTGTGAGGCCGCGGACTTCCTTGATGACCTGGATCTTCTTGTCACCTGCGTTAGCAAGGATGACGTCGAACTCGTCCTGCTCTTCAGCAGCAGCGTCGCCGCCACCGCCGCCTGCAGGTGCAGCTGCTGCGACTGCAGCAGGTGCTGCTGCGCTGACGCCGAACTTCTCTTCGAAGTCCTTAAGCAGCTCGCTTAGCTCGAGCACGCTCATGTTCGAAATGGCTTCGAGAATGTCTTCTTTGGTTTGGGTTGCCATGTTGGTCTCCTGTTATTTCGATTCTTCGTTGTCGGCTTGGCTTTCGCCGGTCTCTTCGCTCTTCGCTTCCGCGGCTGGAGCAGTGCTTGCGCCACCCTGGTCGACGAGGGCCTTGAGGCCGTAAGCGAAATTGCGTGGAAGTGCTTGCAGCAAGCTGGCGAAGCCGCTCATAGGTGCTGCGAGCAATCCAGCGATTTGGGCCAGCAGAACCTCGCGCGAAGGCAGGTCTGCAAGTGCTGTTGCTTCCTTGGCCGTTAGCGCCTTGTCTCCAAGAACAGCGCCCTTAACGACAAGGTTTTGGTTCGTCTTGGCAAAGTCGCGCAGTGACTTTGCCACTGCTGCGGCATCGCCCTTGACGAACGCAATGGCGGTCGGGCCGGTCAATTGGTCTTCGAGGTCGTTGAGGTTCAGCTCACGAACTGCAAAGCGCACAAGGGTGTTCTTGTAGACCTTGTACTCGCCACCGTTTTCGCGGATTGACGAACGCAAGTCTGCAAGGTCTTTAACGGTAAGTCCGCGGTATTCGGTGAGCAGTGCAGCATCGGAGTCGGCGAACTTGCCGCGCACCTCGTCTACAACGGCCACCTTTTCCGGCCTTGGGTTTTCCATGCGATTTCCTTACTGATTAGCGTTTGCACAACGCCGAAGGAGCACGGAAATGCATGACTTGAAGATGCATTTACCCTGCAACACCTCTCCGGGCGGACCAAGTGAGGACTTGTTCCATTGGATCTGTGACCGATTCCACAGAAACCCGAGGTCTTCGGCGAAGAACTTGTGGGCGAGAAACTAGCAGCTATGAGACTGCCGCGATTTCCTCATCTGTAATGCGAAGGTTGTTGGAGTCGATGCGGACACCGGGGCTCATTGTTGAAGACACCGTGACGCTCTTGACGTACTTGCCTTTGGCTGCTGCTGGCTTGGCCTTGATGAGTTCTTCGATGAGCGCGCGAGCGTTACGAAGCAAGTCGGTCTCGGTGAATGAAGCCTTGCCGATTGGGACGTGGACATTTCCAACCTTGTCGGTGCGGTACTCAACCCGACCGCCCTTGAACGCGGTGACTGCGGCAGCAACGTCGGTGGTGACTGTGCCCGTCTTGGGGTTTGGCATGAGGCCGCGCGGACCGAGGACACGACCAAGACGACCAACTTGACCCATCATGTCGGGGGTTGCGATGGCCAAGTCAAAGTCCAAGAAACCGCCGCTTACCTTTTCGACCAGGTCTTCGGCGCCGACTACGTCTGCTCCGGCTTCGCGAGCCGCAGCGGCGTGATCAGCGGAAGCGAAAACAGCAACGCGGACTACGCGACCGGTTCCTGCGGGTAGGCCAACCGTGCCACGCACAATTTGGTCAGCCTTGCGGGGGTCGACGCTAAGGCGAACTGCCAGCTCGATGGTTTCGTCAAACTTGGCCTTGGCCAGGGACTTGACGATGGAGATTGCCTCTGGCGTGGAGTGAAAACGCTCGCGATCGAAACGCTTCACGGAATCGACGTACTTCTTGCCGTGCTTGGCCATGTTGTTTCCCTTTCGGTCCCTCAAATGTTTGTGATGACCCGGGGCGAGGTGCTCCCCTGCCGGTCAGTTTTGGATTGCGTGATTTGCGACTGTTAGCCGTCGACCTTGATGCCCATGCTGCGCGCGGTGCCGGCAACCTGAGCCTTAGCCGCGTCGATGTCCAAGGCGTTGAGGTCTGGCATCTTCATCTGCGCAATCTCGGTGAGTTGAGCATCGGTGATGGAGCCAGCGGTTTCCTTGCCAACCGCGGTTGCACCCTTTTGCAGCTTTGCAGCCGTGAGGATGAGCTTTGTGGTTGGAGGCGTCTTGAGGACGAACGTAAACGAACGGTCGTCGTAAATGGTGATTTCGACAGGGACGACCTGGCCACGTTGGTTTTCTGTGGCCGCGTTGTACTGCTGACAAAACGCCATGGTCTGCACACCGTGTGGACCAAGTGCCGTACCAACTGGAGGCGCTGGGGTTGCTGCGCCTGCAGGGAGCTGAATTTTCACGATCGCGGTTACGCGCTTCTTTGCCATGAGAGTTCCTCGAATTGCGGACGGCCGATGATAGGCCGGAAAACTGCCTTAAAGTTTCGCGACTTGGCTGAACTCGAGTTCAACCGGGGTTTCGCGACCGAAAATGTTGACCAAGACCTTGACTTTGAGCTGGTCTTCGTTGATTTCAGAAATTTCGCCTGAAAAGTCTGCGAACGGACCTTCTTTGACCCGAACGCTTTCGCCGAGCTCGTACTCGAGCTGCGGACGGCTGCGCTTGGGCTGCGCCGACGCGGCCTGGGTTTCCTCGCCCTCTTCTTCTTCGACGCGAAGAATGTTCTCGACTTCCTTACGCGAAAGCGGCGTTGGGGTGGCACCCGTGCCGACGAAGCCCGTAACGGCTGGGGTGTTGCGCACAACTGCCCACGAGTCGTCATCGAGGATCATGCGGACCATCAGATAGCCAGGGAACACCTTCTTGGAGACGGTGACCTTCTTGCCATTCTTGAACTCTGTGACGTCTTCCATTGGAATGACCGTCTCGAAAATCTGGTCTTCCATGTTCATGGATGCAATGCGGTTCTCTAGGTTGCCGCGCACCTTCTGCTCGTAGCCGGCATATGTGTGCACGACGTACCACTGACCGGGTCGGTCGTAAGGGCTCTGCGCCTTTTTCTTTGGAGCCGGTGCCTCTTCAACCTCAAGTACCTCAACCGGCGCATCGGTATCGACGGCGGTTTCCTGGTCTACCTGGGTTTCGGAATCGGTTGGAGAAATGTCACTCATGAATATGAATTGCCTACTTGAAGAAGAAGATTGCGCCCTTGGAGAACGCGCTGTCGAGCAACAGGATAATCCCCAACATCAGGAGCAACGTCAAAAGCACGACGAGGGAGTAGTTGAAGGTTTCCTTGCGCGATGGCCAACGAACTTTCTTGAGCTCTGGCCAAATGGATTGCAGGTACTTAATGAAGGATCGGCGCTCTTGGACATTCGGGTCTCTGCGGCCGGGGCGTTCGTCACTCACGTCTTGCGAGCGGAGTAAATGACTATCGACGTTGTATTGGGACACTTTGACCTCTGCTCGTTCGCTACTACACGTGCCAACGGTTGAGCAGGGCAGGAGGGACTCGAACCCCCAACCGCTGGTTTTGGAGACCAGTGCTCTGCCAATTGAGCTACTGCCCTATTTAGGGGCTAACGCGCGCCAACCGTAGCATTGGCAATGGTGCGCGGGTCGAGCATCGGCCTGCTCGTTGCGTTGACCGTGCATCCAATGCAGCGTCAAGAAGGACGCCAGCGCGTTGTCATGGCGCACATTGCATTGCGGTTCTTTCCAAAAATGACCAGGCCACAGGCCGCCAGCACAGTCCCACCGAGTGCTGCTGCTACACCAAATGGCTTTGTTCGCTGGCTTCTCACACCGTTTTCATCGAGCGAACGCATGACCTCTGAAAGCAGGCCAACGGGTGGCTGCAGCTGACGGGTTTGCAGCTCCCCTGCCGCCGTGCGGATTGCTTCGAAATACGCCAGCTGATTTCGACACGTCGAGCATCTCGCCAAGTGACGCTGGTCTCTGGGTCTTGGCTGCACGGAACCGTCGACCAACAGCGCCAATGCATCTTGAACGCGAGCGTGGGAACCCCTAAACATGGCCCTGCTCCTTTCGTTCTTCACTTGACCCGACGTCTGAATCGACAGGATCGCGAAGCTTGGACAGCTTGGCGGCGAGGCTTTTCCTTGCACGATGTAGTCGCACTTTTGCGGTTGCTTCGTTGATTCCGAGCTCGACTGCAATGTCTCGGTGTGTCATGTCGTACAAGTCACGCAGGACAATCACTGCGCGCAGCGGGTCTGGCAACTCCTTAAGCGCTTCGGCAAGTTGGTCTCGATCAACCGACAACGGCTGCTGTGTGGCGGTCGTCGAACGAACGTCGACCACATCGTGGGCATCCAGTTCGTCATGACTGTGCTTGTTGCGCCGAGCCAACTGGTTAGCGGCGCAATTCGCGACCACTCTGTACATCCAAGTCCCGAATGCGGAGTCGCCCCGAAACTTGGTTATGGAGCGTTGAATGCGGACGTATGCCTCTTGGGTTGCGTCGGCTGCGTCTTCGGTGTTGTTGGTGAGTCTCATGGCCAGTGTGAAAGCGTCGGAATACGTCAGCCTGACCAGTTCGTCGAAAGCTTTGCGGTCGCCCTTCGACGCCCGCTTTGCCAGCTCATCGATCTGGTTCGTCTGACCGCTATTACGACCCCACACGACAGAAAAAGGTTACGGAACGTGGTGCGAGGACTGTCGGCGGTCGTACTTGCGCCGCACATCGCGTGCAATGAGCTGAGGAACGACGAGGTAAAGGAACGATGCCGCAGCCATGTATGGAAACGGCGACCCGAAGGAATCCGGCTTTGCCGTGACGATTGCCGTCACGGTGATGGCAATCAAGGTGAGGCTGATGAGCGCGACTCGCAGAAAGGACTTTTCGGTTGGGAGCCGCTGATCAAACCACAGCGGGTGAGGATCTTGTTCGGCGGCTTGGCGCCCAGCCTTGTTGAGGGCTACTGCGCAAGCCCCCATCAGACCAAGGAACAGAAATATCCGCAGCCAATCGTTGTCGAGTGCTTCAGAAATGAGCAGAGACGCGGGCAGAGATGCAACAAAAACACCCGCCAACACCGGCAATGGGGCCGGGGCGAGCGGGCGTTCGCGTGTAGGTGCAGGCTGGAAGGAAGTGCTCAGCGCGTTTCCTTGTGCATGGTGTGTGCGCGGTCCCACTTGCAGAACTTCTTCATTTCGATGCGTTCGCGATCGTTGATCTTGTTCTTCTTGGTGATGTAGTTACGTCGCTTGCATTGTTCACACGCGAGTGTGACGTTGATGCGCTTTTCGTTCTTTGCCATTGCTTCTCTCCTGCGAAATTTCCAACCACGAGACCTTGGGCCAAGACTCTACAGCGATTCGCCGTCCCACGCGTTCGCGCCCGTCTCTCTCGTCCGGCACGACTTACCGCGGGTTTCGCGGGCTTCGGCGGGCTTCGGTATCGGTTTTTCTTGCAGAACGGCGAGCTTTTGGGGCGTTTCCTGCAAGATTCTCGCCGCCAAAACACGGATGCGCCCTGATCTTTCGGCGTATGAAAGGTCAAGACACGACGAAAAGGCCCTGAAACAACAAACGCCTGGACCTGAACACGAAGTGCCAAGCCCTATTCGAGCGAAACCAGACCTGGGGCCAAGCGCTCTTAAATGCTAAGGCCAAGACACTTCATCCGCTGCGCCGATCGGCCCGAGAGGAGGAGACCCGACAGGGGCTCCGACTGCCGAGGGCCGGGCGCGAGGATTAAGTGTCTTGAGCCGCATTACTTGATGATCTTGGTGACTCGACCAGCACCAACAGTGCGGCCACCTTCGCGGATAGCGAAGCGGAGGCCTTCTTCCATGGCAATTGGCTTGCCGAGCTCAACTGTCATTTCGATGTTGTCGCCAGGCATGACCATTTCTGTTCCTTCTGGAAGCTTGATCATTCCGGTGACGTCAGTTGTGCGGAAGTAGAACTGAGGGCGGTAGTTGTTGAAGAAAGGCTTGTGACGGCCTCCTTCTTCCTTGCTTAGGACATAGACCTGAGCTTGGAAGTCTGTGTGAGGAGTAATGCTTCCTGGCTTGCAGAGAACTTGTCCTCGTTCAACTTCGTCTTTCTTGGTTCCACGAAGGAGAACACCAACGTTTTCTCCAGCACGACCTTCGTCGAGGCTCTTGCGGAACATTTCAACACCGGTGCAGGTGGTCTTTTGGGTGTTGCGAAGACCAACGATTTCGATTTCGTCACCTGTCTTGACAACGCCTTGTTCAATGGCACCGGTTACAACGGTTCCACGACCCTGAATGGTGAAGACGTCTTCGATAGGCATTCTGAATGGGTTGTCTGTGTCACGAGATGGTTCTGGGATGTACTCGTCAACACTTGTCATGAGTTCCATGATCTTGTTTGCCCACTCTTCGTCTCCTTCGAGAGCCTTAAGAGCAGATACACGAGTAATTGGAGTGTCGTCTCCAGGGAACTCGTTTTCGTTGAGAAGTTCACGAACTTCTAGTTCGACTAGGTCAAGGAGTTCTTCGTCGTCGACCATGTCTGCTTTGTTGAGAGCGACAACGATGTATGGAACACCAACCTGGCGAGCAAGAAGAACGTGTTCTCTTGTCTGAGGCATAGGACCGTCTGCTGCACTAACAACCAAGATGGCACCGTCTACTTGAGCAGCACCGGTGATCATGTTCTTCACGTAGTCGGCGTGACCAGGCATGTCGACGTGTGCATAGTGGCGGTTCTCTGTCTGGTATTCAACGTGAGCAATTGAGATTGTGATGCCTCGTTGACGCTCTTCAGGAGCTTTGTCGATGTTGGCAAAGTCGGTGAAGTCGTTACCAGGAACCTTGTCGTGCAGCACCTTGGTGATTGCAGCAGTCAGAGTTGTCTTGCCGTGGTCAATGTGACCCATGGTTCCAACGTTGAGGTGCGTCTTGGTGCGCTCGAAGGCTTTCTTTGCCATTGTCTTTCTGCTCCCTTAGAGGCGTTAATAGTTACTGCGTAGCGGCGGGCGGGCTCGAACCGCCGACCTCTCGATTATGAGCCGAGCGCTCTTACCAACTGAGCTACGCCGCCGCGGCCACTATTTCTAGTCGATCTAGTCGACGCGCGACGTTGAACGCGAAGAACGGTTTTGTCTGGCAAGGCCGGCGCGGACGCCGCGGACACATGGCCCGCAAGGACAAAGCCAACACAGCCAGGGTTGGACGACCGGAACGGTTTTGTCTGGCAAGGCCGGCGCGGACGCCGCGGACACATGGCCCGCAAGGACAAAGCCAACACAGCCAGACGAAACCGGAGAGCCCTCTCCGGGGATTGAACCCGGGACCCCCTCCTTACCATGGAGGTGCTCTACCACTGAGCTAAGAGGGCAGCGCGCCGCAGCATAGTCAAAGACCAAGCTGCAGTCACTGGAAGTGAGCTTTACCCGCGTAAGCCGAGGCCGGTTGCAGGTAAAGCTCGACTTCCAACTATCAATCGGACGCGATTGCTTGCAACACGTCGGTGCGGCCCGCACGACGAGCCGGCAGAACCGCCGCAATAAAGCCCGCAACCATTGCGCCGATGGTCACCCACAAGAGCGACATGTAAGGAACTGACAGCTCGGTGAAGCCTTCGTCCTTGAGAGACCTCACAAGCATCAAGCCGATCAATACGCCGAGCAACAACCCGACGACCGTTCCAATGAGGGAGATGACAATGGCCTCCCAGCGAATCATCGAACGAGTTTGCGAGCGTGACATTCCAACTGCGCGGAGCAAACCAATTTCGTGCTTACGTTCGAATACTGCCAACGCAAGAGTGTTGGCAATTCCAAACAGCGCGATGATGATCGCCAATGACAACAAGCCAAGAATGACATTCAAAAAGATGTTTACTTGGCTGGTGATTGCCTTGCGCAATTGAGCCTTGTCCTGCACCTGAACCTCTACGTACGGGTCGGTTACGGATTCGATTGCCGCCGTTGCAGTAGGAACCGAAACGTCGTCCTTCTTTGCGACCAACACCATGTTGTCCCGGTCGACACCGAACGCGGTCTTTGCAAACTCCTTGTTCAAGGTGATCGGACCAAGGAGTTCGGTCCCGTCGTAAATCGCGCCGAGCTTCATCGCTACGGATCTTCCGGAGTTGTCCAACACTTGGATGCTGTCGCCCAACTTCAAGCCCTTATCTTCGGCAACCTTCTTTGTGACGCCAAATGCGTTGCCGTTGATGTCCGTGAACTTTCCTGACGTCATCTTGATCTCCATCAAGCGCTCGGCATCTGCGGGGGCGACTGCTGTTGCGTATGGGTAGTTTGCGGTGGACCCGTTAGGAAGCTTGAGCTGAACAGCCAACGCACCAAATCCAACGACGCTCTTGAGTTCGCTCTTGCCTTTCAACTGCTCAGCAATTGCGCCGTCAAATGTTCCTTCGCCAGTCATCTGCATGAGAACAAAGTCACCGCTAACCGTACGGTCAACTGTCTTTTTGATGAACGCCTCGAATGACGAAACAAACACAAAGGTTGCAGTGACCAAAGTCACACCGATCAACAATGCCGACGCAGTTGATGCAGCACGCCGAGGGTTACGCACCGAGTTCTTGCGCGCCAAGGAACCTGGAACGCCCCGAATAACCGCCGGGAGCCAACCAAGTGCCGACCCGAGCCAACGCGCATAGAAGGGGCCGAGAATGTAGGCGGCCAGGACGGCGAACAACGAACCCAAGCCAACCCAAACAATCTGGCGTTCTTCGACGTTGAATGCCATGACACTGGTTACGACCGCAAGCACGAGTGCCAGCAGACCGAAGATGGCGCGCACGATTGAACTTGATGTCTTGTCGACAGCGACATCGCGCAACGCAGCCAACGGCGGGACTCGAGAAGCCCTCCACGCAGGCAAGAACGCAGCCAACATCGTGACCAGAACACCTACGAGTAGACCGACGACCACCATTTGCACGGTCAATGGCAAACCAGTACTTGGGAAATCTGCCACGAACTTGTTCAACAGCGCCGCGAGACCTTTCGCAACGAAGAGTCCGAGGATGATGCCAAGGACCGATGAGATGAGTCCGATGATGAACGACTCGAAAACAACTGAAGCCAACACCTGACGACGACGCGCACCAACCGCGCGCAACAGCGCCATTTCACGGGTTCGTTGTGCCAAGAGAATGGCAAAGGTGTTGTTGATGATGAATGCAGCAACAACAACCGAGATGATTCCGAAGATAAGCGGAATCATTGAAATGAACGACAGGTTCTTCTTCAATTCAGAGCTGTCGTCCTCTGCGACCTTCGCGGCGGTCTCAATCAACAACGCTGGGTTGGCAGCTGCAGTACGAACCTTGTCTCGCAACACTGCGTCGGATGCATCGGCGTCCTTTGCAGCAATAGTCACCTCCGCAGGCTTGTCGCCGTCCTGATTGAGCGAAATGGCTCGGGCCGTCGTGAACAACAAGTCACTTTCGCCACCCGCACTTTCAAGATCACCAAACTTGACAACACCGACGAGCTTCGCCTGAATTGGAGCCTTGTCGGTCAGGATGGTGTAGGTCTGCCCAACCTTTGCATTTGCCATGTCGACGGTTCCGGCATCGGCCACGAACTCGTCATCGGACTGAGGCACGCGACCCTCTGAAATCTTGAAAGGGTTCATCTCGTCTGTCCAGTTGCGACCTAGAGCAGGAGGGCCGGCGCCACCGCCGACAACTTTGCCGTCGGATCCGACGAGTCGAGCTGAAACTACGTAATTGCGCTCAACACGCTTGACCTCGGGCAGCGCTTCGATTCGCTGAACAACAGCTGTGTCGAGCGATTGGCGTTCGGTAAAGCCTTCGTAAAGCTCAATCGTCTTTTCCTCGCCACGCACAACGACGTCCACGCCTTCGTACACACCGTCAAAAACAGAGTCAAACGTCTTGTTGATGATGTTGCCGAGGCCAAGCGAACCAACAATGAATGCAACACCTAAAAGAACCGCAGTTGCAGTGCTAAGTGCGCGCAGCTTGCGCGCAAACAAGTTTTTAAGAGTTAGGCGAAACATCAGGCAGTTGTTCCATCAGGTCCCGCAAACTTCGCAACCAAGGATTCTCGCGTTGGCTTGTCAATGTCGTCGACAACCTTGCCGTCGCTCAAGAACACGGCGCGGTCTGCATAACTAGCTGCGTTGGCATCGTGAGTAACCATGACGATGGTTTGACCGTGCGTGTCGACGGCCTCACGCAGGAACTTCAACACTTCTGTTCCTGAGCGAGAGTCAAGGTTTCCAGTTGGCTCGTCGGCAAAAATGATCTGTGGCTTGGACACAAGTGCGCGTGCAACGGCAACACGCTGTTGTTGACCACCAGACAGTTCGCTGGGCTTGTGAGACAGGCGATTACGCAGGTCAACCATCTTGATAACGGTGTCGAACCAGGCGCTGTCCGTTTTCTTGCCCGCCAGCTTGATGGGTAGCTCGATGTTTTCCTGCGCGGTCAGCGTTGGAATGAGGTTGAAGGTCTGAAAAACAAAGCCGATGCGATCGCGACGAATAGCCGTCAGCTGCTTTTCCTTAAGGCTTGTGATTTGAGTGTCCCCAATGAACAATTCACCGGCGGTGATCTTGTCCAGACCGGCCATCACGTGCATGAGGGTGGACTTTCCGGAACCGGAAGGGCCCATTATTGCGGTGAACTTGCCTTGTTCAAACTCGACCGAAACGTCATCGAGCGCTTGAACTGCAGCGTCACCGTTACCGTACGTTCGCTTAACATTCACAGCGCGTACGGCGGGCTGGTTGGTCTCGACGTGAACCGCCGTAGAATCAGTAGTTGACATGAAAACCCTTTGTGCGAGTCGACTTGCGCTGATCCTTACATGTCCGCCTTAGACATGCACCATGTTTTCTCAAATCAATTGTGCGGTTTCAAGTCGCGGATCTTGCGCGCAGGAACACCTGCATAGACACCCGCTTCGGAAACGCTGCGCGTAACGACAGCACCAGCTGCAATTACACAGTCACTGGCAATCTCGACACCGGGCAGAATCGTTGCCCGCGCGCCAATCCAACAGCGGTCTCCAACAACAATCTTGCGTGGCTCGGGAACCTTGGAAATGCGTCCGTCACGAAAGTCGTGATGAGAAGTGACAAACATCACTTCCATGCCAATCTGACAATCGTCACCGATCTCAATGGGTGCAACGTCTTCAAACTTGACGTTGGTGTTGACAAAAGTGCGCTGACCCAACGTGACGCGCCGCGCCGCGAACTGAGCGCCATAAAAAATGTTCGCCGACTGCAAGCGCATGCCCGCCGCGCGATAGATGGCGTATCGAAGAACGCGAGGCATGACAATCGACGCTGCAATGCGGTTCACAAACAACCCATGGAATGAAATGGGAATGTCTTCACGCAAACTGGCAACAAGCATTTGGAGCTTCGTGCCCGATCGGCTCTCAAACTTGTCATCCATCAGCTGTCTCCTCGCTCGCGCGGTATTGGCATCAACATCACATGTGTCCAGTCACGGATACATCGTCAATACGCTTGACGGAAAAACCATTCTTCAGCATCGCCCGAAGCTTTGGTCCGCAAACAGCCGCAATCACCACCTGGGCAATCAAGTAACCAATGCCGATGCCGGTCAACCCGCCCAAGTAAAGCCCGGCAATGGACGCGGCAAGAACGGACACGTTCGTCAGAGTTTGGCTGATGACAATCGCCTTGACGTTTCCAGCCAGGCGCACGGCGGGAAGGTAGACCCCCCAGAGCAACCTGGGGATCAAGCCAACTGCGAGAAGCGTCAGCATCAACCAAGCAGCATCTGCGTAATTGCGCCCAAAAGCCAAGTCGAGAACGACGTAGGAAAGGGCAGCAAGGAGAATCAATGGAGCAATGAATAAGGCGGCCTGTTTCTTCAATGCAGATTTGATGAGGTACGGAATGTGTTCGGCATTTGTTGCACCCTGCACAACCAGCGACGCGCCAAAGTTGAACACCAGCAAGTCGACCGTGGAAGCCACTGTCCACGCCATATAGAAGTAGGCGTTCGCGGCCACGCCAAGGTGCGCAACCACTAACAGTGGTAACAAATTGCCCAGAACGAGTGCGCTGATGCCACCGATGTAACCACCGGCCGCGAAGCGTGAATAACTACCCAGGCTGTAGTCACTCTGACGCTTTCGATTGCGCTTGAGATAGTCCGGCAACAACTTGAACCAGATGAGAACCGACCCCGCCACGATGAGGACGGCAGCGGGAACAACCCAAGTGGCAAAGATCGCAAAGGACCCCCCACCCACGGCCAGTAGGAGTAATCCAATGCGAGCTAGGCCGTGGATGGTGTTGTCCACAGGCACTGCCCAAGCCGCGCCAAGGCCAAAAAACACCTGGTCCTGCAGGTTGAACAGGGTCCAGATGACAACGGCCGCGGTGAACCAGATGATCGCGCCTTCGGTCTCGGTCTTGATCAGCGAACCGAAGACAAGGACATACCCCGCGGCCAAAACCAGGCTGGCCAGGGCAGCAGCGCCATAACTACCAAGGATTACGCGCTTGGCGCGGGAAGCAGCAGTCGGCAAATAGCGGTGAAGCGCATTGGTTAGATCTAGCTGGCCGATTCCAGAGATGAGCAGCATGGCTGCCGTCATTCCCGCAGCGGCTCCGACCACTTGATCTGGGAAAAGACGCGCCGAAAGTAGATAGGTGACCACCCCGGCTAGAGCATTCAGACCAGTGCTTGCCATGAGTGCGTACGCATCGGTGAATAGGCGCCTGCGGGCCACTGCCCCATCGCGAGACGAAGTGGAGTCCACGGAGGGCGCAGTTTCGCCTACGTCCGGTTCGGTCACCCGTTGGAGTCCTTTCGATCGCTCAACTCAATCAACCAATCAATCGGTGGTGATGGGCCGAGTCTGGCCCTCTCCAACGAAAACCCAAGAAGTGGTCGGGGCTCGAACTCTAGCTGTCCGATCCAAAGATTTCGGGTTCGATCACAGGTCGGACCAGATCAGGATCACGTCCTCAACTACCGTCGGGTCACAATGAGTTCACCATTGACCCGCACACACGCGACAAAGGTTGTCACCGGACTACTCATTGTGTTGACGCTTGCAGGTGCGTTGTTAACGGTCTTGTCGGTCAATCAGGTTGACCCACTCAAGTCTGGTCCGCTCGGCTTGATTGAGGGAATGCCCTTCCAGTACTTGGCAGGCATTGCACTGATGCTCGTCGCCTTTGGCATTGCCCTCACTCGCGAACATCTCAATCGTCCGTTACTTGCGGCTCAAATCTTTCTCGTGATCCTTGCGCTCTACGGAGTAGCCAGCCTCACCGAAGGCGTTGCGCGCCTGCCGACGGGCTGGGTGCATGCAGGCTTCATTGACCACATTCAACGCAACGACCACATTCTTGAGGATTACGACGCGCGCTTTGTTTGGCCCGGTTTCTTTGCGTTTGGCGCAATGCTCAATGAACTGGCCGGCACGCTGCAGTCAGACGACTTTCTTGCTTGGGCTCCGCTGGTGCAAGTTCTTTTGTACGCAGTTCCGGTTTGGGTCATCGCGCGAGGCATTGGCGCCCCGCTGCGCGCCGCATGGCTCGCGACCATGCTGTTCATGTTGTTGAACTGGGTAGGCCAGGACTACTACTCACCACAGGGCATCAACATGTTGTTTGCGTTGTGCTTCCTGGCTGTGCTCATTCGCGTCTTCTTCAGCGACTCTCCGTTGGTTCCACCATGGTTGCGTGGGCTGACCGAACCACTTCTAGCAAGTCGCGCACCCAACCTGCTGACGCGACTCAAGAACATCAATCTGACCGCAGCGTTTCCAGACCGCATTCGTGCGACAGGAAAACAAGAGGCCGCACTTGTCGGCGCACTTGTCATCTGTTTCATCGCAACGGTGGTCAGCCACCAACTGACACCGTTCTTTGTGATTGTTGTAACGGCGTCATCGGTCATCCTCAATCGACTGAAACTGCGCGTGTTCCCTGTTTTCATGTTGATCGGCGTGCTCGTGTGGATCAGTTACGCGGCCGCTCCGTTTTGGGTTGGCAAGCTTGAAGCACTGTTCGGCGATGTAGGCAACGTGGATTCCACGCTTAACCAGAATGTTGCCAACCGCGTAAAGGGTGACCCTGCTCACATTCCCGTCATCTATGGACGCCTGGCGCTCGCCGGGACGCTTTGGTTGGCAGCTGTAGCCGGGGTCATCCGACGTTTGCGCACAGGTAAGGCAGACGTGTTGTGCGTAGTTGGATTTCTCTCACCATTTACGATTCTTGGTGGGCAGGCTTATGGCGGCGAGGCCGTGCTGCGCGTCTATCTGTTTGCCTTGCCATTCACTGCAACGCTGGCCGCAATGCTCATTGCACCGCGCGAGGATCGATGGAAGCTGCCAAAAGGTTTGGCAGTCTGCGCGCTGCTGGTTGCGCTGGTTCCAACATTTTTCATTACGCGATATGGCAACGAAGCCTTCGAGGCATTCAGCACGAAGGACTACGAGTTGGTAACCGAAGCCATGCAGATGGCTCCTGACAACGCGCGGATGTTGTCGGTCAACTCACAGCTGCCTTGGCGATACGAACGCATTTCAACAATGCAGTACTTCGCAATCACTGACGACGGCATTCCCGACAATCTGCTGCAGCACGCCGAAACAATCGTCGCGCAACAGACCGACCGGCCCGTCTACTTCATCCTCAGCCGCGCCCAAGACACCTATTGCGACATCGTGCAAGGCCTTGGGAAGCACTACGCCACCGACTTGGGTCAGACCTTGGTCAACACCGGCCAATGGCGCATCGCATTTGAGAACGAACAAGGAATGATCGTCGTCCCGGTAGGTCAGCCATGAGACACATTGACCCGAGAAGGCTCGAAGAGTTCGAAGAGTCGGAACAACGCCGCAAGCAGGAACGCGCCAAGGAACGCGAAGAACGCGCGCGTCAACGAAAGCGCGAGCAAGCAAAGACGTCTCAGCCGCAACAACCCGAGACCGAGGCGCCCATTCAGCTTTCACTTTGGGCTCGAGTTGTTGAACAATCCCTTGGAATCATCAACATCATCACGTTTGCCTGCGGACTGATTATCTGCACAGGCCTTCTCAATGAAGGGCCGCTGCGTTCATTGGCAGCCGTTGCATTGGTGTGCTTTGGACCCGGATCCGGCTTGGTTCAGTTGGTCGGCAGATTCGACACGACCGTGAAGTTCGTCGTGGTCACCGGGACAAGCGTTGCTATAAGCGTTTTGGTGGCTCAGATACTTCTGACAATCGGCTCAATCGGCGTCCTTCAGGCCGCTATTCCGCTAACAATTGTGACCGGAATTGGCTTGCTGCTGCGCCTCTGGGGGCGTCGCCGGTCAGATCAAACAGAGGCAACGGAGGACGACGAGAAATGACAAGTGCATATACCGAAGTCCTCATGCGCTACTGGAACTATTTCAGCTTCAACGCATTGTCGGTGTTGTCACTGTTTGCATTCGTTGCGCTGGCAATTGCAGTCGTGCAACAAGAAGTCCTGCGCGCTGCCAACCCAAACCTGCGCGAACGAACCGGACGCGTCTTGGCCATTGCCATCTATCCGTTGGCCATCCTCGTTTTTGCCGTGATTGTCACGCGCTTTGTGAACCTGGCCTAGCTGAAAAGAGCCTGACCCCAGTATTCGTCGGGCTTGGTTCCCGCCGGGCATGCAAACACCGCACTGCTTGTGTGTTTTAGGTACTCATTCATCAAGTCGTTAGCGGCAAGACGCTTCTGAATAGGGATGAACTGCTTGCGTGGGTCGCGCTGGAAGCAAATAAAGAACAGTCCCGCGTCAAGCTTGCCCAAACCATCGGTGCCGTCAGTAAAAGAGAATCCGCGGCGCAACAATTCGGCACCATCGTTGACGGTTGGATGAGCAAGATGCACGTGCGACTTGCGACTAATGACGTACTCACCGTCGCGTTTCACATCAAAGTCCGGCAGGTCGAACTCCTTCACACCTGTTAGCGGCGCACCTTCACCCTTGTCACGACCGACGATCATTTCCTGTTCAAACAACGGGGCTCGGTCCCACGTTTCGATATGCATACGAATGCGTCGCGTGACCAGGTATGACCCGTTGTGCATCCAGCCAGCGTTGGCGTCGTCTTCTTTGTTTGCCCAAACCCAGTCTCTCAACAGAGTCGGGTCTTCAAGCTTGAGGTTTGCCGTTCCATCTTTGAAACCAAAGAGGTTGCGCGGTGTTGCCTGAGCGGTACTGGTGGACGAGGTTCGACCAAAACCAAGCTGAGACCAACGCACTTCGGCACGTCCACGCCCAATTCGCGCGAGGTTGCGAACGGCATGGACAGCGACTTGCGGATCATTTGAACAAGCTTGAATGGCAAGGTCACCATTGCTGATGGCGGGGTTCAAATCGTCGGCGGGAAACGGTGGAATGTCGACAAGCGCCGCGGGACGCCGCGATGCAAGTCCGAACCTGTCGACACCGTCCTTTGTGAAAAGAGTTGGCCCGAATCCAATCGTGATGGTCAACTGCGACGGCGAAAGACCAAGGGCCTCACCCGTGTCTTCTGGAGGAACATCTTGGTTTTGCGGAACCGCTCCCCCGGGCCCAGCTTCAAGACCTGCTGTCATGCGCCGCGCAGCAACGGTCCAGTCCTTCAATAACGCAATCAGTTCGTCGCGTGAAGTTGTCGTCAGATCAAACGCCGCAAAGTGCAGCCTGTCCTGTGCAGGCGTGATGATCCCAGCCTGATAAGGCCCATCGAATGCAACAGCGGAATCAAGCGAGACACCGTCACGATCGCCGATGCGCATGGCACCGGCACCAGCAGCCGCACCAACCAAACCACCTGCACCAAGCAGGCCAAGGAACCGACGGCGCGAAACGTCCGACATGGGTTCGAAACTACTTGTTGGTAACGACGCCAGTGACCTTCGAGATCGGTTCACTCAATGCCTCGATCTTTGTTGCCAAAGCCTTGCGTTGCGTTTCGTTCACCTGTTCGTAATTGATAAAGCTGTCGCCCGACTTGTACAGCGCAACTTCGTTAAACGCTGACTGCATTCTTTCGTCAATGGACTCAAGAAGCGCCTTGTCCTTGGACTCCAGGTATGGACGCAACGATTCAATCGCGCGCTTAGAACCCTCAAGGTTTGCGTTCAAGTCGACTAGGTCGGTGTGCGAGTAACGCTCTTCTTCGCCGGTCACTTTCCCTGTTGCAATCTCGTCAAGCAGCGCGCGTGCGCCCTCGGAAATCTGCGCTGGCTTGAGGTCTACTTCTGTGACCTTTGTCTTCAGCTCGCCAAGGTCTGCAAGCAAAGTGTCGGCGATTTCGCCGCTGTCGCCCTGCAGGCCAGACACCCAAAGGTCTTTTTCGAGGCGGTGCCAACCGGTCCAACGAACACCTTCTTCGAGGTCGCCCTCGCGAGCGTCAACACGCGGGTCTAGGTCCCCAAAGCTCTCGGCAATGGGCTCGATGCGCTCCCACGGCTCGCGCGATGACGGATATAGCGCCTTGGCCTTTTCAACGTCGCGCGACTTGACGGCCGCAGCAAAATCTTTCGTGCGCGTCAACGCAAGGTCTGCCTGCTCGTCTACATAACCGCGATAGCTCGCAACAGCAGACGCAAGTGCAGGATCGAGGGGCTCTGTTGTGTTGGTTCCCGTAACCTTCAGCGGCGTGCGTACTCCAAAACCCTTCATCTCTGGCCTACACGCAATTTCATAACTGCCGGGCTCAAGGTCGACCGTCAGGTCGCGAGTTGTCGATGGGCCAACGTTTTCGATTTCGCCAACTGCACGACCGTCGGGAGTCAAGAACTCAACTTCGGTCACCTTCTGTCCGTTGTTGGTCACCTGGAAACGGTGAGTACCCGCGGCGATCTCGGAGACGCTGGACTTACACTGCGATTCGCTTGCCTCAACCTTGTTGTTTCCGCCAGCCGTGGAAACGCATCCACTGGCAAACAACGCTGCAGCAACAGGGATCACCGCGAGAAACGAACGTTTTGTCATGCTTGAACCTTTGGTTGAGAAGTAGCCATCGCGGCGCGAGGGCGAGACGGACGCAGATACAGCGGCATAACAATTGCCACGTATGCCAGCCACGCAAGACACGAAAGAACCGTCATGGCAGGAGTGACGTTGAAAACAGCGCCAACAATCGTCGCGTACCAACTGGTTGGCGATAGCTGCTCGCTGAAATCGAATGCCAACTGATTGATACCGGGAAGCACGGCAGCTTCTTGAAGGTCGTGCACACCGTAGGCAGCGACGCCTGCAGCCACGAGAATCAGGCCGACACCGGTCCACTTGAAGAACGTCGCCAAGTTGAGATGAATCGCGCGCCGGTAAAGCAGGTAGGCAAGAAGCGCGGCAGATCCAATGCCCAAGAGCGCACCCAACACGGGCCCGACCTGCGAACCACCGGTCGCCTGCGTCGTGCTCCACAGAAAGATGGCTGTCTCGATGCCCTCTCGGCCAACCGCAAGAAACGTCATGGCGGAAATCGCCAGCGCACCCATCGAAAAGGCGTTGTCCATCTGTGCCTCTAGATGCGCCTTCATTGCGCGTGCGGTTCTGCGCATCCAAAAGATCATGTACGTGACGAACGCCACGGCAATCAGCGACATGACACCGCCAAGAATTTCCTGAGCCTGAAACGTAAGGGCCTGCATGGTGAGGTTGAGAAACAGGACCACGCCCGCGGAAACGGCTACGGCGCCAGCAGCACCAAACCACACAAAGCGCAGCGCCGACTTGCGGTTCGTCTTCATTAGGTATGCAGCAAGAATGCTTACAACCAACGAGGCCTCAAGACCTTCGCGCAGGCCAATTAAGAAGTTTGGGAAGAAGTTGTTCAACCGGGCTCCCGAATGTTAGGTGTTCCTAACATTAGCCACGCTCCTGTGGCGCGCGGCAAGGAATATCTCGGAAACAAAAATGTCCACGCGGCAAGCCGCGTGGACATTTTCCCTGTGGCCCGAGAAGGATTCGAACCTCCGAAGGCAGAGCCAGCTGATTTACAGTCAGCCCCCGTTGGCCGCTTGGGTATCGAGCCAGGTCGTTAAGACACTAGCGCCCGATCCCAGACCCGGGAGATCAGTGTTGCCACGAACTGATCGAGAAAGCACGCACGCTACGCTCAGCGACCATGCCTAGCTTCGACGTAGTTTCCGAAATCGATCAGCAAGAAATCCGCAATGCAGTTGACCAAGCGTCACGCGAAGTCGGAACCCGCTTCGATTTCAAAGACACCGAATCCTCAATCGACCTTTCCGGCGAAGAGATCAAGCTTGCGTCCAGCACCGAAGACCGCCTCAAGGCCGTGCTTCAGGTGCTGCAAGAAAAGATGGTGAAGCGTCAGGTCTCATTGAAGTCACTCGACGCCGGAAAGGTTGAGGACGCAGCAAAAGGACACGTGCGTCAGTCGATCAAGCTTGTTGCCGGAATCGACTCCGACAAAGCCAAGGCCATCAACAAGGCAATCAAGGAAATGAGCCTCAAGGGCGTCAGCTCACAAACTCAAGGCGAGCAAGTAAGAGTCACGGGCAAGAAACGCGACGACTTGCAGTCCGTCATCAGCAACCTCAAAGAGGGCGACTTTGACATCCCTCTTCAATTCACAAACTTTCGCGACTAGTCCGCAATCAGTTGAACCGGTCTACCCATCTGCGCGGCATTGGCCTTAGGTTGACCAAGGCAAGAGACTGAACCGAAAATCTCGCGAAGGCGGAAAACATGTTCGCAAATGACTCGACAGATCCCAACCGGCCCGTGCGCTTGAGCACCACTGCCAAAAGGCACACACGGCGGACTTTCTTTGCACTGGCATTGGCCATCGGCACGCTGATTCCCGTGACGATCACGTCCGCGAACGCCGCAAGCCCAAGAGAGCCAACCATCGAGCGCAGTGAGTGCTACATCGACACCGTTGGAAAGATCGGCGTGATGGCCCTAGAAGTGTCGCTTTACAGAGGCAAGACCATGCGACTGGTCGAGCATTACTGGAGCCCAGACGAAACAACCGAGTTCACCTACAAGGGAAAGAACTACGTTGCTTGGCCACACCGGGCCGAGATTGACGGAAAACCGGTCAACGCCTGGCAAGGAAACGTGGCACTTGGCAACAAGCGTTCCAGCCACACCGCTGCGGTCACGTGGGGATACCGCCAAGGGAACGGACCGAACTACTACGACACTTGCTACGTGTCCGTCGAGCTGTAGCCAATAGGGCGTTTGTGCCGAATTCACTCTCAGTTCAGCTGCAGTATTTCCATTACACCCTTAAGTTGTCCTAGAAAGACCAACCCTGTTTCAAAGCGAAAGGTCCCCCATTGTTCGAATCATTGAAGGCACGTGGCAAGAAGCGCACGGCAATCATCGCCGGCGCGATTGCACTCTCAGTCCTTGCTCCGGTCGGCATCGCCAGCGCTAACGCGGCAACCACCGGCACTCAAGCAAAGGTCGTCGGCAGCAAGACCGATCGCTGCAGCCTGCAGGCCAAATCGTCATACGGCAAGGCAACAATCAAGGTGACCAAGTACTCGGACGGCAGCCGCTACGTTCGCGTCGACTGGACCGGTGCAACCAACTTCATCATGGAGAGCCGCACCGACAGCGGCGACCGTCGACTCAAGAGCAGCCCTCACTACATAAAGGTCGACGGAAGAGAGCCAAAGAACGTCTGGAGCCGGACCAGCTATGGCTATTGGACCTCGGGCGCCAAGAAGCACTCCGTATACGCGACCTGGCGCATGGACGACAGGGCACACGCCAACCGCTATTGGTACGACAACTGCCAAATCAAGGCATTCACCTACTAACCAACAATCAAAACCAAACCAGAAGCATGAAAAACCCGGCCGTCTGGCCGGGTTTTTCTTTCCGAAAAGAGTGATTTGAGCCAATCACTACCACGCTGCGTGAGATTTTGGAAGGTTTTTCGTTGCAAATTCGCGTCGAACTAGCAAGAATCGATCTAACTGCGTATTCTTATGCGCATGCATGGTGGTCATTTAATCCGCGAAGCGCGCCGCCGAGCCGGCCTCACCCAGGCCGAACTCGCCGACCGTATCTCTACAGCTCAACCCAACGTGGCTCGTTGGGAATCCGCAGACATGTCGCCTTCGGTCGACGTTCTCACACGCGTTATTCAGGCCTGCGGGCTTGATCTTCTTGTTCGTTTGGTTCCGCGCGAAGCAAGCGAGTGGGAACGCGTTGACGACAGCGCCGAGACAAGTCTTGAACAGCGAATCGAAAAGATCACTGGATTTGTCGACGTCATCGAAGACGGTCAAGCCGCAAAGGCCAACGAGCGCGCAAAGAAGACGCTCAAGGCTTAATGGGCGGGTCGGGTTCTGGCCGCTTGTCGGAACCCACCACCCATTCCAGAACACGATGTGCACCAAGGCCGGGCTCACTTGTGAGTATCCGGCCTTCTTGCACTCTGGCGCGCGCACGAACCGCTGCAAGATCACCAAGTTCGGCTCGGCCATGCCAAACCTCTCTGGCGTCTGACAAGAAGTTGTTGAGGCCGTGCGCCTCAAGGAAGTCCGCCTGGCTGGTGTTGTGCGTAATTGGCGCAACGTGTTCGAGTTGGTCAATTGCAACATCGCACGTGATGTCTTGAGTGCCCGGCTGGTCAAGCGGCGAGGTACCCGGACGCTGATTGCGATAAGTCCGCAACCAATCCTCCATTGGTGCGTCGACCATAGAGCGACTGGTTGTTGCGTAATCGAGGACGACCACGCGGCCACGCTCAACTAGGCCCAGCGCGCGGCGCAGCCAATCTTGAGAACTACCCTGAAGTGCAAGACGACTGCCTTCCGTGGCGCCTTCGCCAAAGTGCCTTGCAGCATTAAGCAAACCCGAACCCTCTTTGAGCGGGATGGAGACCTCTTTGAGTTCTCCGAAGTCGCCCTTTTGAACGCCGACTTGGTGCCACATGCCGTTTTCCATGACAACAAGGTCGACCGGCAAGTTGTCGAGCAACTCATTAGCCAACACAACACCGACAAAACGCTGCTTTGGCAGATCTTCAAGCGCGGTGACTGCGAGCGACGACAAGGAACCATCTTTTCCGCGCATGACGTTGGTGACGTTCTTGACGTTCAACCGATCGCCCTGTTTGGAGCGAATGGCTTCGCTCTTTTCAACGGTGATGTAGTTAAGCGCCTGCAAGCATTCTGGGTTGGCCGCCCCGATGGTGGCGGCCAGGGTGCCGATTCCAGCACCGGCTTCAACAACAGTGAACGGCCGAGGCTGGCCGAGCTCGTCCCACCAACGATCCAACGCAGAGGCGATAATCGCACCAAAAAGCGGGCCGACCTCGGGACTGGTGATGAAATCGCCCGTGCGGCCAACCGAGCCGGCTCCCGAGAAATAGCCCGAAGCCGGGTGGTTGAGCGCGACATCTTGAAACTTGGAAAACGGCATGGGTTCACCCTTGAGTGACTCCAACAACATCGACCAAACCGTTTGACCTACACCCCGAAGAATTGCCCGCCTCCAACGCTCGCGATCAACCCCGGCACCAAGCCGGCGACAACAACCAGGAAACCCATCACTATCAAAAACCCATGCCTGCTTGGAGCCGAACTTGCATCAATGTCCCGATGATCGGCGGCCAGCGCGGGATCTGGCTCGTTTCGCCACATTCGCGCAATAGCAAGGGCGTAGTAGGCAAGGCCGACGGCCGTCATTGCCACGACGACCGCAGCCATTACCCAAGCAAGGCTTCCTCCAACGCCAACGACATTTTCCAAGATTGCGAACTTGGCGTACCAGCCACCGAGAGGCGGAATGCCCGCTAGAGACAACAACCCGATTGCCAAAGCCACACCGGGAAGTATGTGAGTGCGAAACACGCCATGCAACGCCTCGGTGGGGAAACCTCCGGACCTGTGACGAGTAAGCGTCTGAACGGCGCCAAAGGCACAGACCGTGCCGAGCACGTAGAACGCGGCATAGGTCAAGAGGGTTCCAACGGCTGCGTCCGTTATCTGATCGCGGACTACGGCGATTGGAACGACCATGAACCCGCCATGACCAACCGACGACCACGCAAGCATGCGGATCAGGTCTGTTTGCCTAAGGGCAACAAGGTTCCCGATTAACACCGAGGCAATTGCGAACACAACAAGAACGGGTTGCCAAACTTCGTGAGCACCAGGGAATGCAAACGCGCAACAGCTGACCAACGCGAGAACACCGGCGATCTTGGAGGCGGTTGCGAGAAGCACAGTGACTGGCACCGGTGCAGCTTGGTAAGCGTCAGGTGCCCAGAAGTGAAACGGAACGAGCGCAACCTTGAACGCAATGCCCGCGAGCGTCAACACAACCGCAGGCACGACAAGCCCGCTTAGCGAGCCGGCTTCGATGGCTTGAGAAATCGCGGAGAATGAGGTGTCTCCGGCAATGCCAAACAGGAGTGACGCGCCGTAGAGAGTGACTGCCGTCGACACAATTCCGAACAAGAAGTACTTGAGAGTGCCTTCGGCGCGAAACCGCGAACGGTCGTTCCAGCCAACTAACAAATAGGTACAAATAGCAAGGGTTTCAACCGAAACAATGAGCGTCACCAAGTCGCGGCTTGATGCAATTGCCGACATACCGACCGTTGCCATCAAGACAAGGGCCAGGTATTCGCCCGGGTGAAACTTTGGCGTGTTCATGCAAAGCGTCAGGGCAACCGCACCCAGCAGGACGACCTTTGACATGACCGCGAAATGGTCAAGCACAAACGTTGCGTCAAGCGTGGAGCGGACTCCGTTGCTTTGAGCAATGAACAGACAACCAGTAGCCGCAACGACGCCAAACAGCGCCATGACATTCTTTGCCTTGTCAAACCTCGGAGTTGAAATGTCGACCAACAGAACAACACCAGCAGTAGCCGCCAAAACAATTTCGGGCAACAAGGCAACGGCGTCAACCGACACGGTCTGGCTCATTGTTCCGCAAACATCGTGTCAACAAGCATGGTGGTGCTCGGGTCTACAACATCGAGAATGAGCGCCGGGGCAACCCCGAACACGACAATCGCAATCATCAGCGGAACGAACACAACGGCTTCAGTCTTTGTGAGGTCGCGGATCTGCACGCCTTTCAATGCCTCGCCCACCGAACCGAATGCAACGCGCGAGAACATCCACAACAGATATGCAGCAGCCAGCACGGTTCCAACGGCAGCGATCACCATGTAGACGCGGAATAGATGAACGGGCAAGCCGTCAGCGGGTTGGAACGACGCGAGAATGGCGCCGAACTCGCCCCAAAAACCCGCGAGTCCCGGAATACCCAGCGAAGCCACGACACCAAAACCGAGCACCCATGAAAGTCTCGGCGCCACATTGAGAAGACCGCCAAGCTTCGCCAGGTCGCGAGTGTGCAAACGGTGCTGCACACCACCGGCAACAAAAAACAACAGACCCGTAATCAAACCGTGAGCGAACATTGCATAAATGGCCGCGTTGAGACCCGCCGGCGTGCAAGTTGCAATTCCCAACACCACGAATCCCATGTGCGACAGCGACGAAAACGCAATCAGTCGCTTCAGGTCTGACTGCGCCAGACACCCAAGAGCGCCGTAGATGATTGCGACAACGCCCAGCAGGCCAAGCATCGGTGCAAACACCTTGGCACCTTCGGGAAGAACGGGAAGAGCAATGCGAATAAGGCCGTAGCCACCGAGTTTCAACATCACCGATGCAAGAAGCACCGAGGCGGCCGTCGGGGCTTCGGTGTGGGCATCTGGCATCCATGTGTGCAGCGGGAACATCGGCAACTTCACGGCGAAGCCAATCAGCAGTGCCGCAAATACGGCCGTTTGCACACCAACAGTTGCGCTGACTGCGTGAGAGGCACCCGCGCTGAGTTCTGGGATGGAGAACGTCTTGTCCCCCAAGAAGTAAACGGCCAGAAAGCCGACAAGCATGACGGCCGAACCAAACACTGTGTACACAAAGAACTTAAGCGCCGCGTATTGGCGTCGCTTCCCACCCCAAATGCCGATCAGGAAGTACATCGGCACAAGGACAAGTTCAAAGAACAAGAAGAACAACACCAAGTCCTGCGCAAGGAACGTGCCGTTTACTCCGACCTCAAGCAACAACAACAGGCCGACAAATGCTCTTGCACTTCCAGTTTTTGGAACGCGGGTTAGGCAGTAAATACCGACAGCGACAAACATTGCCATCGACATCAACAGCAGCGGAAGTGAAACGCCATCGACAAAAAGGTGGAATCTGCTGTTGATTGACGGAATCCACGACGTGTTCACTTCGAACTGCGGGCCACCTCTCGGCTTGTACTGCACCAGCATTGCAAGCCCGCAGGCAAACGTGAGACCAAAGCCGATCAAACCAAGAACCGGTGTGCGGAGCTTGCCTTCGGGAACAATCAACACTGCGGCCAATCCAATCAACGGCACAACGAGCGCCGCTAGGCCAAGAAGAGAAACATTCGTCATCACTGAACCACCCACATCAACACCATTGCCGCCAAGACCATCGCTGTCACGCTTACAGCCACGTAACGCTGTACGCGCCCTGCCTGCGAACGCGCAAGGAGTCCGCCCGCACGCATGCTTGCGCCACCGGCTGCGTTCACCGTTCCGTCAACAACGTCTCGTTCCAACCTATTCATGAGCGCCTTTCCGACTTTGACGCTTGCGCGACCGAAAGAATCAACAAATGCGTCGATGATCCTCATGTCAAACCAGTGCACGACCAAAGACAGTCCCTTGCGAACGGTTCGCGCGATTACGTGTTCGTACAGCCAGTCCAGGTAATAGCGGTTCCACAACACGTGGTAGGCGGCCCGCGCAAACTTGAAGCGACGAGCCAACCCGACCGCACCAATACCCAACTTGAAGCACACAACAGCAAGCGCAATACCCAGAAGCGGGAAAATGGCTTCTACCAAGATGGCGAGCCAGCCACCGCTCGCGTGCAACTGAGGCCGATCGATGAAGATGGCACCAAAACCAACGAGCACCGCGCCCAACGCCAACACACCAGTTGAGATGGTCATGGCTGGCGGAGATTCTCGGACGATCTTTGAACCCCGCCGCGCGCCCCAAAACACCAGGTAGTACATCCGCGCCATATATGCAGCCGTCATAACGGAACCCAAGACGAGTACCCAGATAAAGGGCATGAACCCGGCATCGGTCATCTCGACAACCATCAGTTCTTTTGACCAGAACGCCGAGAACGGAATGACTCCGACCAAGCACAACGAAGAGACAAGGAAAGACGCGTGCGTAAACGGCAGGCTTGCATGCAAGTCACCCATGTCACGGCGCAAGTCATAACCATGCACGCTGCGACTGATGGAACCGGCAGCCAAGAACAACGCGGCCTTGGAAAAGCCGTGAACGACCAAGTGGAACAGAGCAGCCATGGGCGCGCCTGCGCCGATCGCCAACACCATGTAACCGAGCTGACTCACGGTCGAATATGACAAGACCTTTTTGATGTCGTGCTGAAGAAACGCCAACAACGCTGCAATAACGACCGTTACCGCCCCAATGATGACAATCACGTTGGCTGTCCCCGAGCCATCAGTGATGCCAAATGCGGAATCAAAGACGGGATAGAGACGCAAGACCAAGAACACACCTGCAACAACCATGGTGGCCGCGTGAATCAACGCTGACATGGGTGTTGGTCCCGCCATTGCATCTGGCAGCCAAGTGTGCAGCGGGAACTGCGCACTCTTGCCAATGACCGCCACAAAGAGCGCAACTGCGCCCGTGACTAGAACAGCCCTCGAAACAGCGTTGTTCGCCGCGGCTTCGTTGAGAGCCGTCACTGAAAAGCTGAAGTTGGCGCCATAGAAAAGCACAGCAACGCCCAACAACAGGCCGACATCGCTGACACGGGTTGTCAAGAACGCCTTCATGGCAGCCGCGACGTTGTGCTTTTCCTCCCACCAGTGCCCAATCAACAGGAATGAACACAGCGCCATGACTTCCCAGCCAAACACCAACTGCAACAGATTGTCCGAGATGACAAACAGCTGCATGGCCGCACTGAACAACAGCAGCACGGCGTAGAAATGCGTCTTTCGGCGATCGTCTTTCATATACGCGCTTGAAAACACGTTCACAGCCAACGAGACAACCGCCACGAGGACAATCAGCGCGATTGCAAGGCCGTCTACACGGATGGCTGCATCAACGGCTTTGCCCGCAAACTCAAACCAATGCGTTGAGGCTTCTATTGAGATCTTGTCATTGGCATTCCAGGCAGCAGCAAGAGCCACCGCCAGCACCACATTGATTACGTTGACGCCCAGACCAAGTTCGACTCCCCCGTTACGGAAACGCTTACCGACAAGCAACACGGCCAGGAACGAAACCGTCATGAGCGCCGGAGCACCAAGGGCAAGCCACGTCATCCGCGCATGTCCTTCAACTCGTCAACGTCAACACTGCGGCGTTCGCGAGCAATCATCATGATGATTGCAAGACCGATGCCTACCTCGGCTGCGGCAATTCCGATCACGAACAGCGCGAACACTTGCCCCGAGGCCGAGCCGTGCATGGCTCCAAATGCAACCGCGTTCACCAAGACACCGGCAAGCATCAACTCGATTGCCATCATGATCATTACTGCGTTGCGGCGGACCAGCGCGCCATAAATACCAATGGCGAACAGTGCCGCACCGACCATCAAAAACGGCGTGATGTTCATCATCGCTTCCGCGCCAGGGTCAATGCGCCAATAAGGGCACCAAGGAGCAGCAACGACATCAGTTCGAATGCAAGCAACTGGTGACCAAGCAAGACTTTTCCTACGTCTTGCAACTGCAGACCCTCCAAAGTCGATTCTGTTGTGGTGGCAAGCTCGGAACTACTGCCGACCAGCGCAACGGCTATCAATCCAAAGAAACCAACCGATGCAACAACTGCCGACGCGATCAACTTGCCACGACTTGACACGCCATCCGAAGTGAGCGCTTGGGATCGCTGCGTTAAAGGCCTTGTCAACATGACGCCGAACAGAAACAGCACGACAACGGCGCCAACGTAAACGAGCAGCTGAACAACTGCGGCAAACTCCGAACGCAACAACAAGAACAGCGGTGCTAGCGAAGCCAGTGAAACAACGAGCGCAAGTGCGCTGCGGGTCATTTCCTTGCTTGTCACAACTCGAAACGCGCTAAGCAGGGCGGTGGCCGAGAAAAGTCCGAAGACAAACCAGTCAATTGGAGATTGCGTCATTCAGCCCTCCCTTGCCGGTTTACGAGTCTTGACCTCGGCGCCGTCTTCGAGTTCAACCTTGGGCTTAATTGTCGTCATCCAATGCTGCAGTTGATCTTTGTCATGCAACAGACTGGCAATGTGCGGCTCGCTGTATTCGTGTTCGGCACTCCAGAACAGCGCATCAAACGGGCACACCTCAACACATATTCCGCAATACATGCAGAGTGAGTAGTCAATGTCGAACCGGTCTAGCTTCTGCGCCAGGCGTGGCTTTCCACCAGGACGACGAGGCGGACCTTGGTCCTTGTAACCCTCAATGAAGATGCACCACACGGGGCATTCGCGAACACAGAGCATGCAAACCGTGCAATTCGCTTGCTCTAACGCAATGACTCCGCGGGCTCGGTTGGCCTTTTCGCTCTTTTCGTGAGGGTACTGAACCGTCTCGCTTCGCCTTGTCATGTTGCGCAGCGTGACTTTCATTCCCGCAAGCGATTTGGCGGCGGACTTGATGAACGACATCACATCCACACCTTCAAACAGGCTGTGATTGCGACATTTGCAAGGCCGAGTGGCACGAGAACCTTCCAAGCGAGTTTGTGCAACTGGTCTTCACGAACACGTGGAAATGAGAACCGAATCCAGAAGATCAAGAACCCGACAATCATCAGCTTGACGAAAAACACAAGCGGACCAACCACTGCACCCAGCGTGCCCGTTAGTTCAACAAATGGAATGTTCCACCCGCCGAGGAAACAAGTCACCGCCAAGCCGGACAAGGCAGCTGCCGTTGCAAGCTCGGCGATGAAAAACATCAAGAAGCGGAAACCCGAATACTCGGTCATGTAACCAGCAACCAGTTCGCTCTCTGCAACTGGAACATCGAACGGCGCTTGGGTCAGCTCGGCCTGGGCCGCAATCATGAAGATGGTGAAACCAACAATCTGCGGGAACACGAACCAAAGCGAAGAGCTTTGCGCACCAACAATCGAAACCAAGTTGGCACTGCCCGCAAGCACAACGACTCCGAGCAGCGCCAGCACCAAGGGAATCTCGTACGCAAGCAACTGTGCGGCCGCACGCAAACCGCCCAGCACGCTGAACTTGGAGTTTGACCCCCACCCCGCCATAACGATTGCAAGGCTTGACACTCCGCTCAACGCAGCAAACAAGAACAGGCCCATGCTTGGCGCTGCACCGACAACGGCGTTCGACACGGGAATCAATGCGCACATTGAAAATGCCGTCACTATGGCCACTATTGGAGCTAGGCCGAAGACCAACCGGTCCGCTCGACGCGGAAAGAGGTCTTCCTTTTGCACCCACTTGATGGCTTCGGCAACAAGCTGGAGCGAGCCATGTGGACCGGCCTCCATCGGACCGAGTCGTTGTTGCATGTGCGCCATTGCCTTGAACAAGAACGCATAAGCAAACACGGCAGCAAGCGTTGGAACAACGACCGCCAAAACAATCAGGCCAAGTGAGGTTTCGAGCCACTGGGTCACTTGTCAACGTCTCCGAGAATGAAATACAGAGACGAAATGATGGTGATCAAGTCGCTGACGTTCTCGCCCGGCAAAACGGCGGGCAACACCGAGATGTTGTTAAACGAAGGCGTGCGGATCTTGACCCGATACGGCGACAAGCCATCGTTACTAACCACGTAATAACCCATCTGGCCAAGGGGGTTTTCGGTCTCGACGTAAGTCGCACCTGGCGGAACCTTGATGATCTTGCGCACCTTGGCCTGAATTGGCCCCGCCGGCAGGTTTGTCAACAGCTGCTCGATGATTGACGTCGATTCGCGGACCTCAACAAGGCGAACCCAGTAGCGCGCAAAGGAATCTGCATCGGCACTTACCGCGACGTTGAACTTCGCGTGTTTCCATGCCATTGGACTTGGCGTGTCGCGGCGTAAATCCCAATCAATTCCACTCGCCCGCGCATTTGCACCGGACATACCGTAGGAAAGTGCAAGGTCTTTGCGGATTACGCCGACGCCACGGGTTCGACTTCTAAAGATCTCGTTGTTCGCGAGCATCTCTTCCATCTCGTCGCAGAAGCGGCGAACGCGCGGCATTGTTGCAAGCACATCGGCAATCCAACCCTTTGGCAGGTCTTCTTTGATTCCGCCAACGCGGTTGTAATACGGATGGAAGCGACCACCAGTTGCACTTTCAATGAGGTCGAGCACATGTTCGCGGTCGCGAAACGCCAAGAACGGCGGCGTAATTGCACCCAATTGCATGCCCATGTCACCAAGGAAGACCATCAGGTTTGCAATTCGGCCGAGCTCGAACAACACCGTACGAATCCATTGCGCACGCTCTGGAGCTTCGACTTCCAACAACTGCTCAACTGCTTGGATGAACGGAACCTCGTTGCAAAAACTGCCCAACCAATCAATGCGGTTCAGCAATGTGTTCACCTGCGGGTAGGTACGCACTTCTGCAAGCTTTTCGTAACCGCGATGCATGTAACCGCACACCGGCTCGGCCCAAACAACGCGCTCGCCGTCAAGCTTTACGACAATGCGAAGCGTTCCATGAGTAGCGGGGTGTTGCGGACCCAGGTTTAGAACCATGCCATCGTCATCGACCAGCTCGAGGTTGACTCGGCCATCGACCAGTTGGCTATTCATGTAATCAGCCGCGCGTCGCTCGTCGTAACCGGCCTTCACTGATCTGACCCCTGTTCGTCATTCTCGACCTTGGGCATTTCCTCCATGTCAACCAGACCCGGCCATGGTTTGACGATTCGCGAAGCGAGCGCAAAGTCCTTGCGCAAAGGGTGACCAACGAACTCCGCGCTCAAATAGATCGGACGCAAGCCACCGTGACCCGCAAAGTCAATGCCGAACATTTCTTTGGTTTCACGTTCGTGCCAATCTGCACCGGCGTAGACGTGCGTCCAAGTTGGAGCGGTCAAATCGTCGGCCAAGTCCGCAGTGAGAATCAAAGCCGCATTGGTGTCGGGGTTCGCAACCCTTGCAATGACCTGAAATCGCGAACCTCCCCCGGCGCGACGCACGACTTGGTCGGTGACGACCACTTGCGCCTTGGGCTCGTGAGCGGGGTCAAACACCTTCTCCCCGTTCAGTTCAGGATTAGGCAACCAGTCCATCGCGGAAAGAAATGAGAAATAGAGAAAACCGGCGTCGCGCGCAGCGCCGGCAGCCGCATGCCAATGGTCGATTGACACACGAACCCAATGCACGTCCCCGGAACTCTCTGACGCAAGCACGGCATCAGCACCGACCAACTCGCTCAACGCCCGCGAAAAACTGGCAAGTGCAGCGTCTGCCTTCAGCTGGTCTTCACTGGGAGATTCGACTGGCGCCTGATCTTCGGTCATTGACCCACCACCACCGGGGCTCCAATGCCGCGCTGAGGATCATCGCCATTGCGAATCAACTTCTGCAGCAAGACCAAGCCATCAAGGAGGGCCTCGGGCCGGGGCGGACAACCCGGGACATAAACATCAACGGGGATGATCTGGTCGACACCCTTGGTTACAGAGTACGAATCCCAATAGGGCCCGCCCGAGTTCGCGCAGCTGCCCATGGAAATGACGTACTTGGGGTGTGGCATCTGGTCGTAGAGACGCCGGATGCTGGGCGCCATTTTGTCCGTAACTGTTCCGGAAACGACGAGGAGGTCTGCCTGGCGCGGCGACGCGGGAAACGGAATGACACCCAAGCGCATGACGTCATAGCGAGGGCCGGCAAACGCGGCGCCCATCTCCAGCGCACAGCACGCGAGGCCCCACTGGTAAACCCACATGGAATAACTGCGTCCGTAATTGAGAACCTTCGCAAGCGATGACTGCATCGATGCAACTAACGCCATTCCAGGTCTCCCTTGCGCCACGCATACACAAGACCCAGCAACAGGACGAGAACAAAGACACCTATTTCAATCAAGCCGAAGTTCCCGAAACCCTCGGCCTGAACAGCCCACGGAATGACAAAGGCGATCTCTACGTCAAAGATCAAAAACAGCAGCGCGATTAGGTAGTAGCGAATGTTTGGCTGCTGCCACGCAGTGGATTCCACCGGGTCGGCGCCGGATTCATAAACTTGATTGTCATCTTGAACTCGGGATTTAGGCCTGACGAAGCGCCCCGCGAACAGCCCTGCAAAACCAATCAACGCTCCGGCGGCGGCTGAAAGGCCAACAAAGTAATAATCGTGCAGGAAAGATGACACTGGCGATGATCGTAGGCGTCTGGCCAATGCTCGGCGCGACTAGCCTGCATGCGTGCCGATTACAGACACCGACTCCAAGCTTTCCCGACGTTTTCGAAGAAATCAGGACAACATGGCAGACGAGCCACAAGTAATCGCCGAGGAAAGCGACGAAACGCAGGCGACTCCGACAAAGGACGCTTCGTCAGACGTCGGCAATTCGTCAAGCGACAACACTCCCCCTAAGCCAACGGGTCGACGCAAGGTCACCAACATTCGCGAGTGGCTGCTGCCGCGTTCTGTTGTGGGCCTAGTCGCCATGGTCCTCGCGTTCTCCATGGGCGCTTCCATTGCAGGTGTCGCGTTTTACGCCTTTTACCAGTACCAGCAGACACAAACGACCAAGAAGGTCGACAGCTATATCAAGGGTTTCGACGAGCGTTACCGTACTGCCAGCGACAGCATCGACAACGAGAAGCAGAATGCTCAGGCAAGCATCCAGCAGGAACTTGCTCCGCTCATCCAGGCTAGCGGCGGCGGTGTCACGTTCGGTCAGATGGCCGACAGGGTCAAGGACTCCGTGTGGTTCGTTCAAACGCAGGACTCCAAGGGCGCGCCTTCGGTGGGTTCGGCCTTTGTTGTTCAGTCCAGTGAGAAAAACTCGCTGTTGGTGACCTCCTACTCGGTGGTCCAAGCATCAACCGCGGCTCCTGGCCCCGGGCTGCAGCTCACCAAGGGCAACGAAAAGATCAACGCCAAGCTTCTGAACTGGGTTGAAGACCAAGACTTGGCTGTTATCAGCATCGATAAGGGCAACATTCCAGCTCTCAAGTTCGTGCCAGACGGCAAGCTCCCGCGCGTCGGCGACCGCGTCTTTGCTGCATCGGGCCTTGGTGGAGCCGGTGCAAGCGTCAGTCAGGGATATGTGAACGACGCTTCATCTGGTGTTATTCAGCACAGCGCACCACTCGGCGTTGCATACCGCGGCGGACCGCTGCTGGATTCCGAAGGAAGAGTCGTTGGAACCACTTCCATGACGTTCTCCCCTCTTGGGTTCGCCTCTCCAGAAGGCATTACGTTCTCGCTGCCCGTCCGCGACACGTGCTCCAAGCTCCTCACCTGCCCGAACGACAACAACTCGGCATCGGGCGCTCGCACTCGCTGACCTAACCGCGCGCAACCTGAGCAGGTTGCGCGCGTAGGGCTCTCCATTGCGAGACCGTGGTTCCACTTCTCATGGGAAGTGACGTCATGGCGCACGGACAAGCCTGCCTAAGCAACCACTGGACCGGGCTTCTTCACCCCGCTTTACCTTCAGCGGCTGACGCCCGTGGCCGCCAATCGCTTGACTTGGGCGACTAGCGAGGGCGGGTTGTCGTAGTTGTTGTGGAGGTCGACGTAGACGTGGTTGTCGAGCCGCCCGAAGATCCGCTCGAACCCGACGGAGCCGAAACCGCAGGTGGGCCCGACTGGTCATTTGAGAAATCACCCGTCGGAGTCTGAATCGGGGTGCGAACCGTCTTTGGCGAGAAAGTCGTAATCAGCTTCGGACCCGCTGGGGTCAACACGTCGGACTCAGGCTTCTTGATCGGAGCCGGTTCGGAAAAGTCGGTAACAGGAACGTCAGCCAGCGCAGACTTCATGAACGCAGCCCATGTTTGAGCAGGCGGTCCACCACCGTAAACACGATTGCTGCCCCGGTAGTTAATTGTGCGGTTGCCGTCGCGGTAACCCATCCAGACCGAGGTGGAAAGCGTTGGCGTGTAACCAACAAACCAAGCGTCGACGAAGTCGTTCGTCGTGCCGGTCTTACCAGCAGCAGGGCGGCCAATATTTGCCGAGTTTGCTGCCGTACCGTGGTCAATTACACCCTTGAGTGCGTCGGTGACGTTGTCAGCAACGGCCTTGTCAATGACCTGCTGGCCCTTGCGAGACGTGTTGTCCTCAATCACCTTGCCGGTCGTGTCAACAATCTTGACGACCGGGGTGACAGTTTGGCGGAGTCCTCCATTAGCAAACACGCCATAAGACGCAGCCATGTCGAGAGGTGACGCATCAATAACACCGAGGCTGTAGTTACCGTTTGCCTGGTGGAATCCCTTTGCATAAATGGCAGAGGTCACACCCAGCTTCTTAGCCATTTCTGACACCTGGACGTTTCCGACATCAAGAGACAGCGGTGCGTAAACCGTATTGATGGAGTGCGCCATTGCCTCTTTGATGGTCGACGAACCAAATGCTTCGCCTTCGTTGTTGCCAATGACGCAAGCCGCGATTCGACACCCCGGTGCCGAATAGGTCTTGGTGGCCCGGTAGGTCTTAGACGGCTGCATGCCCTCTTCATAGGCAGCGGCCAGCACAAACGGCTTGAACGATGAACCGGGCTGACGGCCAGTACCGCCGGAGCCTGCTACCGGACTGGTCCAACAGCTGGGCTTGGACTGCACCTCATAGTTGAGTCGAGCGTCCGGGAACGGGTTGGCTGGGCAACCGCCGAGAGCCAAGTTCAGCTGCGACTGCTCCCAGTCGCGTCCGCCCACCATCGCACGGACAAACCCAGTTGGAGGCTCGACAGATACAAGCGACATGCTGAGCGGGTCTTTAGTGCCCGAAAGCGTCTTACTGACCGAACGCTCGGCCTCTTCTTGCAGCTTCGGGTCAAGCGTGGTCTGGACACGGAAGCCTCCACCAAGAACCGCTTGCTCGCCGTACTGAACGGTCAAGTACTTGCGTACGTAGTCAACAAAGTACGGGTACTTGGTGGCCACCTTCTCAAAACCAAATACCTTGGTCGCAGGCCCCGTGGGCTCGCCCTGAGACTCCATTACCCAAACCTGCTGAGCAACCGCGTCGTTGTATTGCTGCTCATTGATGTAACCGAGCTGCTTCATCTGACTGAGAACGGATTTGCGACGGATCTCGTTGTCTGCCGGGTGGTTTCGCGGATCCCAAGTGCTTGGCGACGGGATCAGCCCCACCAAAGCAGCGGATTCCGACAGGGTCAAGTCCTTAACCGGCTTGCGGAAATAGCTCTGAGCCGCAGCACCCAACCCATAGCAACCGTTGCCGAAATAGGTGTTGTCCAAGTAGCGATACATGATCTCGTCCTTGTCCACCTGACGGTCAACCTGACTGGCGATGATCGCTTCTTTGATCTTGCGGGAGATTGTGCGTTCGCGGGTGAGGTAGGCGTTCTTCACGTACTGCTGAGTGAGCGTTGAACCGCCTTGAACACCCTGTTGGTTGCGAATGTCTGCCCACAGCGCGCGCGTACTACCGCGCACATCAACGCCCGCGTGGTTGTAAAAGTTGCGGTCCTCTGACGAGATAAGGGCATGGCGGAAAATCTCCGGGATGTCTTCTTTCGCAAACGGAACGTTTTGCTCAAACGTGCGAAAGGTGGCGATCTCCTGGCCGTTGATATCGAAAATCTTGCTTGCCTGCGAGGGCAGCGAGTCCTTTGGCGTTGGCAACGTCGCAGGCAGCGGGAGGAAGATGAACGCCCCCAAAACGCAGACAAAAACCGTTGCCGGAACTAACAACACACACAGCGTCACGAAAGAAAAGCCGCGGAAGAATTTCTTGATGATTTGCACCACGGGGGTGATTCTTTCATGGCCGACCACCACCGGGTTGCCCAGATGGTGTCGGCCATGAAAGTTGTTATTTGATTTTGTGCCTGAAACTCGGCAGTTAGCTGGCGGCTTCTTCTGTCAGCATGCTGCGGCGCTCTGCTTCATTAAGCCCACCCCATACTCCGTGAGGTTCACGAATACGGAGCGCGTAATCCAAGCACTGTGAACTGACTGAACACGTGGCACAGATGCTCTTTGCTTGACGCTCGCGCGCTTCCTTCTCCACCTTCTTTTCGAAGTGGTTTGGAGGAAAGAAGAGATCTGCACGAGGTCCGCGACAAGCAGCCTTAACTTGCCAGGCGTTGTCAATGTCTTGTGCGCTCATAGTGGCCTTTCTCGGGAGATAGCGCGGGCACCCTAACGATCGCTTGACCGAGTGACAAGACTTTGAAGCAAACTTTTTCAATAACTTCCACAACACAAATACGCAGGTCATCGCTAGTTTTTGCGATGATCGTAAGTGACGCTAATGATCGCTAATGACGTTCATTCTCGGCCGGCACAATTACCACTTTGCGTGTTGGGAACCACCAGCGATAGGCGCAGTAGTAGTCTTCTGCGACCGTCACAACTGCCTAGCAATCCAGCGCCTTTTTTGGAAGGTGAGCATGGACTGCACTGGCCGACGGGCGACTCTTTCGGGGTGTGGCGCAGCTTGGTAGCGCGCAGCGTTCGGGACGCTGAGGTCGCAGGTTCAAATCCTGTCACCCCGACCATCCCCCCTCTTTTTGCTTCTCGTTGACCTTACGGACGCGTCCGGACACAAAAGCCCAGGTCGCGGGTCGCCCGAAGGTCCATAAGGTCAATGGGAAGACAGAATCAGTGGGAAGACATGGGGGTGGAGCGGGTGACGACGGGTTGGCCATCGACGTCGACCGTTTGTGGCTCGTCGTAGAAGTGCAGCAGGTGCAGGCGATAAAAGATCGCGGCCGTGTCGAGAAACACACCACGCACGGATCTCCACGAGACCGTGCTTGTGAAACCGTGCTTGATGACCACCGGCGCCTCAAAGACACGCCTGTAACCCACGTGACGGCTTACAACGAAAAGCTCTAGGTCGAACGCGAAACGCTTTTCCAGCATGCGAGGCAGGACGGCAGCAAGTACATCGCGACGAACAAGCTTGAGCCCAACCTGCGTGTCGCGAACATCAACCCGGAACAACCAGCGAATTATCTGCTGATAGCCAAAACTGTAAAGACGCCGCAGCGCCGGATACTCAACCTGCGACATCGGGTGGCGCTTTGACCCAAAGATGATGTCCGGCTCGTAAGTGCTCATCAGCACCAGGTAGCTGGCCACAACTTCAGGCGCGATGTCTCCATCGGCATCAATGAAACCGAGGTAGTGGCCACGGCCCATCTCGAGGCCAACTCGCAAAGCTTGACCCTTGCCGGCGTTACGCGCCTGGCGGACAAGACGAACGTGTTCATGACTGAGCTTCTCCAAAGCATCAGCACTGTTGTCAGTTGAGCCATCGGAAACAGCAATTATCTCGTAGGCAAGGTCGGCCTTGTCGAGAGTCTCGGCCAACTCCTTGATGTTCTGCACGAAACCTGGACCGGGGTTGTAGAAGGGAACGACCATTGTCAGGTCAAGCGTTTCGCTGTCCTCGCGCCACAAGTTGTCACTTGTTGGGGGCGCAACTCGAATTGGACTGCGCCCTTTTGTGAATGCAAGCACCAAGAGCGTCACGCCTGCAATGGCAGTGGCCGCAAAGGCCAGCCGAGCAATCTGTTCGGCTGACGAGTGCACCCAAAGCGACATCAAGCAAAACGCAAGGACGGCACTCCAAGCAACAACGCCACCTGCGCGCGAACTGCCTGCAAGAAAGAAGTACACAACCAGGTAGACAACTGCAGCGATTGCTGACGCAAATGAAACAAACCCAAGGACGGTTGTCGACGGAGTGAAGTTCGAGCCCAAAACGAAACGGGTCAGATCTTTGCCAAACACAGTCGTGGCAAGCGCCAACAGGATAGCCAGCGGTGTAACAAAGGCAATGGCCTTGACCAGTTGCGCGCGAGCCGCAGGCCCCCTCCCTCGCTCTTTCACCATCGCCGGAAACACCCGCATTGCAACCAACGCGGGAACAAAGACGCTCAGTTGGCCAAGTGTTGCAGCAGCCACATAGTTGCCGGAATCTGCTCCGTCCAGAAAGAACCTTGCAACCATTGGGTGCACCGCGTGCAGAGCCCAAAAACCCGTCAGGCCAATGACGATTACGGCCGCGCCCTTCAGCTCCAAATTCGGCTGATGGGCTTCGGCTCGACGAATGGTGCTGACACGCGGAGCGACAATCCACGCAACCAGCAACGACAACAGCGCAATCGAAGTAGCACCAAAGAGGTTCGCCGCCATTGCACCGGTCAAACCATGTGAATCTGCAAGCAGTTGAGCGCTTGCGAGTCGTACGGCCGCGCCGAACAGAATGATCAGCGAGGCAGCCAAATAGTTCGACCGACTGAGCAGCAGCGCAATGGGAACAACTTGGATGATCGTCGGGAAGATGGTCAGCGCAAGCAACACGCCGGCAGAAGTTGACGGCAACGCGAACACTTCTTCAACCAATGGCAACGACAACGCAGCAACGACGGAAACAGCAAGCGCAATGAGCACCGAATGCACAAAGATCTTTCGAACGCTGACGTGCTTGTCCGTATGGCGCCGTTCTTCGGAAATATCGCGCGCAACGATGATCTGCATTGCCGCCACCGGGACAGCAAGCACCATCAAAACGCCCAGCAGTGCGCCAAGCGCCCCATACTCGTCTGAACTGAGCTTGTGCGAAACAAGCGGGTGGTAGGCAAAGTTGGCGGCGCCGACGACTGCGGTCGCCACGGTGAACACCGCGCTAGGCGCGCGGAACATGCCAATGGTCGTTTGGGTGTGAGGGTCTTTCACAACGGCCTGGTTATCCGTCATCTGGGCACGTCCACGGACCAACCGTAATCAATTCAACCGGCAAACAGGGCGAAAGCGCGCGTCAGGACCGCTTGGCAAGCGACTTGAAGCTGCCAACCAGTTTCGGCGCAAACAACATCAAGGCTCCCGCGTAAACAACGGCTGCAGTTGCCATGACCAATGCAGCCCTTGCTTGGTAACCAAAGTCCGCTGAGAAGTGCACGACAGCAATGGCCGCAGCAGACATGACAATGGTCGCAAGAACAACAGGTCCGACATCGCTAAACAGCCTCGTCAACTTCGTCTTCAAGACGCGCTTGCACAAGTACAAGTCCAGCGGGACAAGCAAGTGCCCTGCGATTGTGAATGCCCAAGCAGCTGCCACAATGCCGTGCTTGACGGCAATCAAGAACCCAACCAGATACGCGACAAAGGTGAGCGCCGTGACAATCAGGTCCCACTTTGGATTTCCGGTTGCCTGAAACACAGAGCCGTTCAGACGGTTGAGCGTCAATCGAACACCGTTTACCCCCAGCACCTGCACACAACCAACCGATGCAAGCCATGCCGTTCCGAAGACAGCCGGAATCAAAACAGGAGCGGCAATGGCCGTCCCAATTGATGCAGGTAAGCAAAGCGCAAACGTCAATCCAATCGACTTGCGGTGCGCCGCAATCAACGCCTCTCGGTCATCCTGCAACCGTGACAGCGCAGGCATGGTGACACTTGCAACAACGTCGGCAACCTTGAGAATCGGAAACAGCATCAGGCGATAAGCCAAGTTGTATAGACCTAGCGAAAGCGGTCCCAACACCTTTCCAACAATGAAGTTGTCGATGTTCGACGCCGCGTAACCGCCGACTCGTGCAGCAGAGACAAACACGCCGAAACCCATCAGCTCGCGCAAGACATTCATGTCGATGCGCCAACCCGGTTTCCACACGCCAACCTTCCACGCAAGCGTGGTCGCGCACAATGCAGCAAGCACTGCCTCAATGAGCACCTGAATCACAAGCGCCCAAACACCTGCCCCGCGAAACGCCAGGATCAAAGCAACAACACCGCTAACGCCAATTGAAATGCCTGATGCCAAAGCAAATAGGTCGAAACGCATTGCTTTGCGAATGAGGTCTCGCGGAACGCCAGCAATGCCACGCATGACGTAGGTAAAACCAAGCACCTGCAAGACAGGCACCAACCGCGGTTCGCCATAAACGTGAGCAATCGGCGCAGCAAGAACGATCAACAGCGCAGCGAGTACCGCGCCAAAGATTGCAGTGGCGCCAGTTGCCGTTGTTATGTGGATCCGCTCAACAACTTTTCGCTGCACAAGCGCCGGGCCCAAACCAAGGTCTCCAACCAATGACGCAAGTTGCACAAAGACCAGCGCCATTGCAATCAATCCAAACTCGCTCGGCGCAACAAGGCGGGTGAGGACCACGGTCACGGCAAAGCGCACGGCTTGCTGCAAGACGGTGTCAACCATTGACCACCGCAGGCTGGACCTGACGCTCCCAGGGCGCGCTTCTGCCTGTTGTGGTTGCATCGGCGGCTCTGCTGGCCGCTCTACGCTCGGCTCGTCAGACAACTAACAGCTCTGCAAGTTGAACGGTGTTCAGGGCGGCACCTTTGCGAAGGTTGTCACCCGACACGAACAATGAAATGCGATTCGCAACGTTTGCACTTTGACGGATTCTGCCAACCAGCGACACGTCGCCACCCGTTGCAGCCATCGGAGTTGGAACGTCAACGAGTCGGACACTTTCAGCAGCGTCGAGCAACTCGCGCGTCTTTTCCGCGCTCAGCGGGTTGTCAAACTCTGCGGTTATCGAAAGCGAGTGACCGCTGAACACCGGAACACGCACACAGGTGCAAGCAACATCAAGCGAGTCGATTCCGAGAATCTTGCGACTTTCATTGCGGAACTTGTGCTCCTCATCGGTTTCGTCGTCAACAAGGTTTCCCGCCAAGGGCAAGATGTTTGCACCCACGGTGTCCGAAAACGTCTGCGGCGCGGGCATTTTGACCTCAACGCCCTCGGCCAATTCGTTACCGTGACCCTGCGCTGCCTGCAGCTCTGCCTCCAACTCTTGAATGGCCGCCACACCCGCACCGGACACTGCTTGATAGGTGCTGACAACCAAACGATTGAGCCCGGCTTCTTGGTGAAGCGGCAACAACACGGGCATGGCAACCATGGTCGTGCAGTTTGGGTTCGCAACAATTCCCTTGGGGCGGTTCTTGATTGCCTGAGGATTTACCTCTGAAACGACAAGCGGAACATCGGGGTCCATCCGCCACGCAGACGAGTTATCGATGACGACCGCTCCCGCAACCGCAATCTTGGGCGAAAGCTCCTTCGACACGCCCGCCCCCGCAGACATCAACACAACATCTAGCCCGCTGTAGTCAGCAGTACTTGCATCTTCAACAACAACCTTGTTTCCTGCAAAGTCAATCGAGGTTCCTGCCGAACGTGGCGATGCAAAACAACGAAGTTCGCCAACAGGAAAGGAGCGCTCCTCAAGAATCGCCCTCATCATCGTGCCAACCAAGCCGGTTGCTCCGACGATTCCAACATTCATTCGAGTCATTGAAACAGCCTCCCAGCTGGAGGGTCGACGCGTGAGTCCTTCCACGAGTTAACCCCGTAGCCCGCAAAACAAATACCAACCAACGCCCAGAACGGCTGGGGCATGCCGCTCGACGTGAAATATGGAAACAGGAAATGCATGATCCACAACACGCCAACAAGGGCCATCAACGCGCGAGCCAATGGCGTGCGGCTTGCCTCGCCCTCGACGCGCTTCGCCATTGCGTGGACCGCGTACATGGAAACGCAGAACAACACGATCAAGGGCAGGCCACCTCGGAGAGCAAGGGTGATGTAAACGGACTCTGTGTGGCTCCACAATGCGTCGTCAGGCAAGGTTGGGCCGAATCCCGCCAACCACCGACCCGACATCGATGGAATGTATTGATCGGCCCAAACTTCGAATCGGTAACTGACCGTCTGAGGGATGATGCTGTCGCGCGTTTGACCGGTGGCCGTTGAGTATTGAGTGTCAAGTCGTGAAGTGAAGAACGAACCAAATAACAGCGCACCAAAGACACCGACCAGCGTGGTGACAATGATTGCCTCTTTGAACTTGCCCGCCTTGTAACCAAGGTAAATGGCACCGACAACAACACCGAACAGCGCAACGAATGTCACGGACAACGCAAGCGCAGAAACAGCGCCCAACAAAACCACAACAAGCATGCGACGCGACAAGATCCGCTGCGCGTTATCCAACAACAGCGCCGTTGTAATCAAGATGATGACAACCAAGTAGCCGGCCAGCGGGTGCCAGTGTTGAAAAGGCCCGGTAGCGCGTGCCGAAAAGCTATAGCCATAACTTTCCAGGGCCTCTGCCGCGGTAATGCTGCTGACTATGTCGCGCGTTGGACCGATGTTCAGCTGCTGAAGAATCGCAAGTGCGTCGACAGCAAGGCTCGCCAACAACATGAGACGCACTGCATGGTCGCGCTGCGCCCTCTCGGGAATGGTCGCGCGGACAATTCGATAGATCAAGAAGAACTGCAACGGCAACAGCATTGGCAACATGACCGACATCTCGATTGGGCTTCCCTCGGCTACGAGGTGAGCAACCGCAAAGACGATCATTGCCAGTGCGTAGATAAATGCAGCCCAGTCAATGGCATTCCACTTGGCGGTGCGACTGCGCCAAGCCGGCAGCAACACCAGCACCGCAGTGGCGCCAACAATCAGCTCTGACAAGCGCAAACCCGGCACCGGAAAGCCACGAGTAAGCCCAGAAGTGATCGGCACAAGGCCCGCAACAACAAAGCCGGCAACGGCTGGGTATCTGAGGACCGCGTACGCGTACACGCAACCAACTGCAGCACCCACACCCGCAACGGGACCGAGCAAGCCAAGTGTTGCGCCGCTGATAAAGATGCTTGCCACCGCAAACACCCACAATGTGACTTCTGAGAGCTCTTCAGACGCACCCAAGTACTCGCGATCACGACGGAAACGAATTGGTGTGATTCGAGACCGTGACGACGACAAGCGAGACAGGAAATACTCGTTGTACCCCGCCTGCGTACCTAGACCCACGGAATCAGGCTCTTCTAGTTCGCTACAGCGGATTGCGACTTGTCGATGATGGCTTCAGCGTCAATGCCCTTGTCGTGATGACGTGACGCACGACGAACAACAGCATCTGGAGCAAACAGCGCCCACCGAGGAGCTGCACCAAAGTCAACAAGGGTGGTCAACACAGAACGCAACGCACTGACAGGCGTGCCTTCGGCAACGACCAGCACGGTCATGTCTGCGCCGTCGACAATTCTTTCGCCGACTTCTGGGGTTCCAGGCGCTCCACCAGACCTCACAGTCACGGGTCCATCAAGCTGGAGCTGGCCGTCAAGTCGAGCAGTCGAGGCAAACACGCTTGCCACTTCTTGGGTCAAGTAGCGCTGACCCTTGCGACCTGTCACAAGCGCAATGGTTGACGAAGCGTCATCGCCGTCGTCGTCCATTCCGTACGAGTAGCCAGCGTCATCATCTCGAATGTCTACGGTCGACGCGTATGGCAGCCAGTTGTTGCCAGTTGACCAACGCTTCAGCAAGGCCGAGATGGTTCCGGCTTGCATACCTTGAAGTGTCGATACCGGACATGGAAGTTCCCGTTCCAGGTCTTCAACTGCATCGATGCGGCCACGACTTCTTTCAATAGCGATGATCAAGAGTGCACCAAGCAGCAAACCAATCAACATCGCCGTTGGCAAGGTTGTGTCATTTGGCGTGTTCTTGGTGGCGCGATCGGGCAAGTTGGAAAGCGCAACACCGCGGAAGTTCGTGGCGATTGGGTTGGCGCCCACCATCGACGCAGCGATTGCGCGCGCGCCTGCAATTGCGGTCTGTGAACTCTTTGCCGTGTAGCGGACTCGGAGAATCGAGGTGTTGTCGTCGTTCTTGGCCGTGATTCCCTCGACAACGTCCGTGCGTGAAGCCCCGAGCGAAGCTCCAACGGCGTTGATGACCTCGGTGTCCTGAGGAACCAGCTCTGCGTAAGTGACAGCAAGGCGGTTGGCTTCGTTAGCGCTACCCGGCTGAGACTCGGTCGCGCCTGAACGCACCAGCAAAACAGCTTCAGCCGTGTAAGTAACTGGTGCGGGCTTCGCAACGATGAGTGCAATAGCCACAACGCCCAGAACCGCGGCAACCATTACCCACCAACGTCGAAGCAGCCATCCCAGGCGAAGTCCTCCAAAAGTCATGAGTCCACTCTAGGGCTTCAAGGCCAATTGAAGCCTGTCACGCTGCAAATTCCAGCGAGACAATTGCAAGTCTCGGGCGTCTGGAGCAACCTTGCGCAGCTCAGCCAACCGTTCGATGGCGCTGCGCCAACCCGCCGCGATGGCTTCGGCCTCATTGGCCACACGAATGGCATGGGGAAACACCACATCGGAACCTGGAGTGTCCGTGATGACAAGGGGCTTGTGGGCATAAACGGCTTCATACGCCGCGCGCATGACCGATGTCGGCTCAGTCGTAAACGACGTCACCACCGTCGAGCCAACAAGGGCCGTGCGATAATCGCTGGAGTTCAGGTAGCCGCAAAAGGTCACGTTGTCTGGTGCGCTTTCAACAACACCCTCCGGCGCACGGGCCAGGTCACCAGTGATGATGACCTCGTAATCGGGACACGCCCTGGCAGCCGAGATCACGGCATCAATCGGCTCGTCTCCGCCAAAGATTCCAACGTAAAAGATTTTCGGTCGCGACCGATCTGTGTCCTCAGTTACATCAACTTCAGGTGCTTTCAGGTCTTCCTCGGTGGGCGCTTCATGCAGCTCGCTGGACTGAGCACCCCACTTCTCCACCTCGTCAACCCAGGATTGCGTCGTTACAGCAGTCAGCCGAGCGCGCCGTGCCAAAAACCGAGTCAGCGGAAGCATCAATCGTCCAGCCACGTTGGACTTGGCCCCAAAAGCAACTGGGTGTGCGTCCATAACAAAGGGCTTGCGGGTAACAGCGCAATAGATCCACGCTGACAACGCGGAAAAGACCGGTGGATTCGTAGCAATAACGGCCTGCGGGCGATTCCAGGCAAGCCGAGCAATCGACAGCGGAAGGCTGACCAAGTAGCGAAACGGAGTGAAACCTGCAGCCCACTGCGGGTAAACCACTACGGCTTTTCCGTCAAAAACCTCGGCCATCTCTTTGGCACGTCCGGCTCGCACCGTCCAAGTCAAGAAGGCAACCGGAACTGAGTGCGGTCTAGGCATCAACATTTCCTACAATGTAGCGAAGTGCCTATCCGTGACACATTTCCGCCACACAACAAGAGCATCGGGGCGGTTTTCGCCACGTACAACCGGGCCGATCTCGCCAAGCAAGCAGCTGTGGCCCTGCTGCAAGACCCTGAATTGAGTCAGCTAATCGTCGTCGACGACGGGTCTTCAGATGACACGATAAAAGTCCTGGGTGCGATAGACGACCCTCGTTTCACCCTTGTGACCCAGGTTCAGAACACCGGACGAACCGATGCCAGGCTGACCGGCATCAAGCAGATGACAACCGACATCGTGATCCTCTTGGACGATGACGTCGTTGCCAAGCCCGGCCTGGTCAAGGCCCACCTGGCCCAACACAACAATTCTTCCCATCCCCAGCTGTTGGTCATTGGCTACATGCCGGTCGAAACCAATTCGTCGACCCCGGCCATCTCGCGCATTTATGCAACGGAGTACGAAGGTGCGGTCGCCGAGTACACAACATCGTCAGCCATCCTCAACAAGTTATGGGGCGGAAACGTCTCCCTGGCCAAGGAACCACTCATCCGGTTCAGCGAGCAACTCTCCAGTGACTTGTCCTTTCACGAAGACCAACAACTGGGCCGACTCGCTAAGGATGCCGGGTTCGAAGCCGTGTTCGACAAGACGGCGCGCGCTGCCCACATGCACGGCCGAAGCACAGAAGGTTTCGTCAAAGACGCCATCAACAGAGGACACGCGTGCGCAGAAGCCGGGCAACTACCGTCGTCGGTTGAACGCATCATTGGCAACAAAACACTTGTAAAACTTGCCCAACTGGCTGCCAAGCCAATCATCGAAACGAACAACGGGCTTTCGATCCGCGTGGCCAAGGCGCTGCGACGATGCGCGGTTGCTCAGGGACTAATTGAAAAACAGCAATGACCAATTCGACCGCGCACGATCCGCGCCTTCTAAGCATCGTCATCGACAACTTCAATTACGCCCGGTTCTTGAAAAGTGCAATCGATTCTGCACTTCAACAGTCATGGGAGAACGTTGAGGTAATCGTCGTCGACGACGGCTCCACCGATAACTCTCGCGAAATCATTGAAAGCTACGGGGACCAAATCACCAGCGTTTTCAAGGAAAACGGCGGCCAACACAGCGCTGTCAATGCCGGCGTAGAACGCGTGAACGGTGATGTCACAATCATCCTCGACGCAGATGACACCATCGACACGGACACTGGCGCTCGCGTGATGCATCTGTTCAAGCAGTACAACGACATCGCAAGAGTCCAATGGCCGTTGCGCGTTGTTGACCGAGACGGCAAACCAACAGGCGCGCTCAATCCCAAACCCTCAATCCTTGTCAGCGGCGACCTTCGCGATCACATCATTCGCTATCGCACACACGCCTGGCCGCCGACCAGTGGAAACGCGCATAAGACCAGCGTGCTCAAGCAGCTGCATCCAATTCCCGACACTTACGCACGCGCAATAGACCGCTACTACTCCGACACGACACCGCTGTTTGGATCGGTTGTTTCGCTTAGCGAACCGGGCGGCGCTTACCACATCCATGGCTCCAACATGTACACAGGAAGTGAGCTGCGCGTCGACCGCATCCGCGACCAGATCAATCTCACGCTGGCCAACCACGAGGACGTCAAGCGGGTCTGCAAACAGATGGATGTTGAATGCCCAGCCGATGCCCGCGAGGCTCGCGATGTCGCATTTTGCTGCCAACGTCTGGCGTCGCTGCGTCTAGAGCCTGCGAAACACCCAATTTCGACCGATCGCCGCACTCCCCTGGCATTTTCGGCAATTCGTGCAGCCGTGGCGCACCCACACCACACCCTCGCGCACAAGGCCAAGCGCATTGCCTGGATCCTTGGCGTGGCTTTTGGGCCAATGTCGACCGCACGCACTCTCATCAAGCGCTTCTATTTCAACAGCCCGTCCTAGCCAAGGCGGCCATCGACGGCCATGGGAATAGACGGCGGTTACACCAAGTAATCCAACAAATCGAGGTGTAGTTCCGTGCCTGCAGTAACCGTCCAAGATCTAACTACCGTCCCGCGCCTGAGCGAACCATCCCCAGAATCGACGCTGCGATCGATCAAGTCAGTCACCACCGCGCCGAGCGGTTTCGAGGGTGAAGGTTTCCCGGTTCGGCGAGCCTTTGCGGGCATCAGCGTGCGGGACCTTGACCCGTTCATCCACATGGACCAGATGGGTGAAGTCGAGTACGCGCCCGGCGAACCAAAGGGCACCCCTTGGCACCCCCACCGAGGCTTCGAGACAGTCACCTATCTGATTGACGGGACTTTCGAGCACCAGGACAGCCACGGCGGAGGCGGGTTGATCAGCAACGGCGGAACGCAGTGGATGACCGCCGGCGCGGGAATCCTCCACATTGAGGCCCCACCCGAAGACCTGGTCATGAGCGGCGGGCTGTTCCACGGCATCCAGCTTTGGGTGAACCTGCCCGCCAGCAAGAAGTTTCTGACACCTGCGTACCAAAACCTTGAGCCCGCGATGGTCCAACTGGCTACGAACTCCAGTGGCGACGCCATCATCCGCGTAATCGCCGGCGCGGTCGGAGACATCAAGGGCCCAGGTTCAACCCAGACGCCGATAACCCTGACCCACGTCACGATGCTTCCCGGTTCGCGCTTGAACCTAGCCTGGAACAGTGACTTCAACGCGCTGGCTTACGTGCTCAACGGCCGAGGAACCGCCGGAGCCGAAGCGGCAGCGATCTCAACAGGCCAACTTGTCGTCCACGGGCCCGGACACTCAATGACTTTCTCGGCAGACCGCCTGCAAGAAAGCCGCGACAAGACTCTTGACTTGCTACTGCTTGGTGGCCTGCCAATCAACGAGCCGGTCGCCCACTACGGCCCGTTCGTCATGAATACCCGAGCCGAGCTGGTTCAAGCAATGGAGGACTTTCAGCGGGGCAGCTTTGGCCAAATCCCCCACACGTAAGCCATTCGGACCGACCAAAACCGGGACAACAAAAAACCCGGCCCTCGCGCTGGCGAGGCCGGGTTTTTTGTTTGTCAGATCTTGTGACTAAGCGTTGCGTACTTGACGACGAGCCACGAGGAGGCCGGCTCCGATGCCCACTGACGCAAGTGCGACAAGGCTAAGAGCGGCGATGTCTCCACCGGTAACTGCCAAGCCAGCAACACCGGCGTTGTCAGCAGCAACTGCTGTGTTGTCGGCAACCGCTGCGTTTTCTGCAGCAACACCAGCTGGGACTTGAGTAGCAGCAACACCTGGGGCTGCGGTTGTCGTGGTGCTTACGACGGTCTGCTCAACAGCAGGGGCATCGCTAGCAGTTGAAACCTGAGCGGAGGCCATCGAGGGAACTGCAAGGCTCGCCCCGAAAACAGCGGCAACTGCTACCAGCTTCAAACGATTCACGGACAAGTTCATAACGCCTCCAGTTTAAGGTCGACAAAACACTACTCAACCTTTTCGCTCAGACAAGCACATTCCTTAGCGGGAATGTCACTTCTGAGAGAACTGCAGATTGGACAGTGCGGTGCCGTTCCTTGAACGAACGCGGTTAGTGTTGCACTAAGTGCGCAGTGTCGTCAACCCAGTTGGAAGATCCGCTGGTCCACGACGTTGCCGGCCAGCGGCCGCTCGGCTCGACAATGGTTTTTTGAGCCTTCGATGACCTGGTGAACTTGATCACGAAAGTCCTGGTCTCACCCGGTTTGATACGGACGGCCGTGGCAATCGTTTGAGTAGGACCATCTGGACCGAGGGCCACCAGGGGTGGCTTTCCATCAATCCGTAAATCTTTGGAATCGGCAGGTGTATTAACGGTGAGGAACCCCGAATACTCGCCTTTGGTCAGGTTCAGATTAGGCGTTGGACCGGTCACGTAACCCGGCAGACCCTCGGGCATGTCGTTCTTGATGGTGACCGCCAGGGCAATGTCCTGGCCCGACTGGCCCACGCGAGAGTCGAGATTCGCGCTGATCTTCATGAACTGGTCCATCTTGTTGGCACCCACGTTGGAGCTGGAAACCATCAAAGAGTCCGAGCTGAGGTCGCCAGACAAACCTGCGTCGACCCACAACTTGTTCTGCTGCTCGCCGGATGCCCACACCATTAGATGGCGACCATTTGCCGCGGCCGACATTTCGCGCGCCATGGTCGCGGGGTCCCACCGTCCGGCGTCGAGCGCAGCGAATGCGCCCTGCGCAATGCCGGCCAGACTTTCGCGTCGCTCAAGTTGAGCATTGACGGTTGACTTCGTGAGATCGATGTCGCGGTACTGGTCAACCATCAGCTTGGTCAACACGTTGTCGGCGCTGAGGCTTTCACCGTCAACAGTGATGGGCCCCGTTGCACGAAGAACCGAACGAAAGAAAACAGGGTCAACCGCGATGACACCGTCGACTTGCTCACCGCCACGCTTGCGCCAAATCTCATTGGCAAGGGGTGCGGCCACGTCGAACCGCGGTGACAACATCAAGTTGCGGTAGTCGCCCTGGCGCCCCATCCAACCCCAGCGGTCTTGCAAATCCTTTGGCCATTCAACCAAGGAGTCTGACCGGGCATCAAATCGGTTCGTTCTCAACTCTGACAACGAGAGGCGCCCGTTTTGGCCCTGCACAACACCGGTGCTCAAGAACATCCCAGAGCCAGCGCGCATTTCACCGTTGTTGGCCACTAACAACAGGTACTTCTGGTTCTTCTCGAGCAGGTCAGCGAGGGATTCGGCACCCGAACCGCCTTGCTTCAGAGAGGATCGGACCGTGAGTAACTGTTGGGCCGTTTCATTGCGGGCTTTGGCAAGCGGGCCAAGCAAGGCAGTGTCGGGACCCAAATCGGCGGAGTCCAGTTTCTCGCTGGCGCGTCGCGCAATCTCGGCCAAGTCACGCAAGCCGCCAGCGCGGTCCGTCTTGAGCTTGTCCTCTACTTCATGCAGTTCGCCGAATGCATCGACTCCGGTTTCGGCTACATCGGCAGCAACACCAGTTACAGCGATTGCCGAGCGCAGCTGGCGTCCAACAAATGGAATGACGCGAACGGGATAGAGGACGGGGTTGGCGAACTTGTTGTGCGCGCTGCGAATGGTTCGAGCCGTGGTTGCAAGCTCGGCATCGACCTCGCCGTTGCGCACAGCGTCGGTTGTTGCCTCGCCTTGCAGCGAACTGACGTGGCGTTGAGCAGCACGAGCGTCTGAGTAACCACTAATCAACAGAATTGCTGCTGCAATCAACCAGACAAGAAACCCAATGAACACCCAACGCAACCAAGGACGCCGCGTGCGAAGACCGTTACGCCGCAGCGGCACTTCCTCTTCTTCGTCGTCGAAACTGTTAGGCATCTAAACCAAAAGCTGAGTGCAGAGACTGCACGGCTTGTTCAACCTGTTCGTCGCGAATGACACACGAAATGCGGATGGACGACGTTGAGATCATTTCGATGTTGACGTTGTTGGCTGCGAGCGTTTCAAACATCAACGCAGCAACACCGGCGCTGGACTTCATGCCCGCACCAATTACTGAAACGCGCGCGACTCCGGAGTCTGCAGAAATGTCACTCGCCCCTAGTTGACGACCTGCAAGTTCTGCCGAAGCCAAGCTGGCGTCAAGGTCTTCACGTGGAACCGTGAATGAGATGTCTGTTGAACCGGCGTCGGACACGTTCTGCACAATCATGTCGATGTTTGCTCCGCTGCCTGCAATCTCGCGGAACAACTTTGCAGCGACTCCGGGCTGGTCGGGCAGTCCAGCAATTGTGACCTTTGATTCCGACATGTCATGAGTGACTGCCGTGACTATCGACTCTTCCATTTCTGTTTCCTCTCTGATCCACGTGCCGGACTCCCACGAAAAACTGGACCGCACGTGAATGGGGACCTGGTAACGCCGCGCGAACTCCACCGACCTCAACGCCAACACGCGTCCGCCCGTCGCTGAAATGTCGAGCATTTCCTCGAACGAGACCTCACCTAGCTTGCGAGCATTGGGGACAATGCGCGGGTCTGCAGAAAAGACGCCGGTTACGTCGGTATAGATCTCGCACGCATCGGCTTTGAGTGCCGCGGCAAGTGCAACCGCTGTCGTGTCGGAACCGCCTCGACCAAGCGTTGTTATGTCTCGAGCTATTGAAACACCCTGAAAGCCCGCGACCACGGGGACTTCTTTTCTGTCGAGCGCTTCGCGAATGCGGTCGGGTTTGATCTCGACGATCTTGGCGCGGCCGTGACTGGTGTCGGTGATGATGCCGGCCTGGCTGCCTGTGTAAGAGCCCGATGGAATGCCGAGCTGCGCAAGCGCCATACAAACAAGGGCCATGGAAATGCGTTCGCCAGAGGTCAACAACATGTCCATCTCGCGACCGGGCAGGACGCTCGAAACGTCTCTTGCCTGGCGAATCAGATCATCTGTGGTCTTGCCCATTGCGCTGACCACAACAACAACGTCGTTGCCCTGGCGCCGCGTTACGGCAACGTGTTCAGCAACAGCACGAATGCGATCAGTGTCTCCAACCGAGGTTCCGCCGAACTTTTGCACCACTAACGCCACCTCTAGACGGTAGCCAAACCGCGCCTAGTCGCGTGCGACCGAACGCAGGCAAGCGTCACGAACTACCGTTGCAGCCAACTTGGACCAAGGAGTTTTCGTGAAGCCTTCCTCTCATCAAGCACGCAAGCAGCGCGCGGCTGAAGCAAAGGCGATTCGTCTTGCACGTGCACGACGCAAGCGCCAGCTAAAAGCAGGCCTCGTTGTTGTCATTGTGCTTGCACTGCTTGGCGCCACGTTCGGGGCTTTTGCACTCACAGATAAGCCAAACAGCGACACACAAGACAACGAATCGGCAAGCGGGGCCACTCCTCCAAGCGTGCCTCCTGTTCCCGCCGGCGCAACCGCTCCAAACCCGACCCCCTGCCCGCCCGCCGATGGCTCTGCACCTCGAACATCTCAGTTCGCTGCGGCGCCGCCAATGTGCATTGACCCCAACAAGAACTACACGGCGACTCTTGACACGTCCGAGGGCAAGATTGTCGTTGCGCTCGACGCGAAGGGAATGCCACAGACAGTGAACAACTTTGTCGTCCTTTCGCGATACAAGTACTACAACGGCAGTGCAATCGTTCGGACCAACACCGGAATCGACATCATTCAGGGTGGCGCACCGGGCACTCAGACCAACGCCGACCGCGGACCTGGCTACACAATCAAAGATGAAGGCCCCAAGGCGACCTACCAGGACGGCGATCTCGTGATGGCGAACACCGGCCAGCCCGACTCCAGCGGCGCGCAGTGGTTCTTCGGAGCTGGACCCAATGTCAGCCAACTCGATTCCCAGGGAACCTACCTAAAGGTCGGAAAGACCACTGAGGGTGCCGACGTTCTTCACAAGATCCTCGGGCTACACGCTGCGTCAAACCCCTCGGAACCCACCGAAGGGGCACCTTCCAAGCCTGTCGTGGTTAATTCGATTCAGATTGCCGAAAGCTAAACGGGGCGGACAAAGTCCAGCTGACAGGGCAAATCACTTAGTTTCAGGAGCAAGGTGCCGAACACAAGGTTGATGCGTGGACGACTTATTACTGGCCTGATCCTTGCCATGGTGGGCATTTGCCTGGGTGTGGCCGGAATGGTTTTCACCAACGTCATCCTCGCCGTGGTGGCCTCAATCTGTGCGATCACCGGCAGTTTCTTGGTCGCCGGTGTCGCGTGGCTGGCCTTAATGTCCCGCTCGAACGCGACAGACCCAAGCCAGCCGCACGACTGGCAGCCGCCCCAACTTGAAGACGGGCACCAGGACTCGGTCATCGACCCCGTTACCGAATTCCCCAACGAGAAGTACTTCGAGCCATCAGTCGAAAGCCGAGTTGCAGCTGCGCGCCGCCACCTCTGGCCAGTCAGCATTGTCTTGCTTGAAGTCGGCTTTGACGAAGAGGCTCAAGACGCCGTTTCACGAAACAAGGCGTTGACATCGCTCGCCGAGATCATGCGCAAGACCCTTCGCGAAGCAGACATCGCGTGTCGCCTCGACAACGACGTGTTCGCACTCATCCTTGAAGACACTTCCGAAGAGGGCGGCGTGTGGACGGCTGAACGTATCCAGATTGCACTCAGCCAATGCAACGACGGAATCGAATCTCTTGTTGCCGGTGTTGCTGCTTATCCAACACACGGCCTGCACGCCGAAGACGTCACGGTTAGGGCTCGCGCTGCACTTGCAAGAGCCTCGGCAACTCCCCCTGGCCACGGTCTTGGCCAAGTAGAAGTTGCTCACATCGACATGTCCTAACCGGCTAGTTGTTACCGACCAGCAGTTGGTCTTCAACGCGCCAACTGCGTCAGGTTCTGGTTGACACAGGAGCCGCGACTTCCGGCGCCGGCGTGCGTCTAACACCGACGAATCGCGTGAGGATTGGTCCGCTGACCGCGAGGATCATCACGTAGGCCGCAACAAGTGGCCCCAAACCAGGTTCGCCGCCGGCGGCAACGCTCAACCCGGCAATGACCACAGAGAACTCGCCTCTGGCAATCAGCGCGGCTCCGGCCCGTTTCGAACCCATCTTTGCAATGCCTGCGCGCCGTGCTGCCAGGTAGCCAGTCCCAAACTTGGTCAGCGAGGTAACGATTGCCAGCGCAAGTGCAACAACAAACACCGGAGGTATGTCGGACGGGTTTGTCTGCAATCCAAAGAAGACAAAGAACACAGCAGCAAACAGGTCTCGCAACGGGCTGAGCAACTGTTGAGCGCCGTGGGCAACCGGTCCCGACAGTGCAATGCCAACCAAAAATGCGCCAACGCCGGCACTTACGTTCAATGCGTTTGCAAAACCGGCGACAAGCAAAGCGGTGCCCATCACCAACAGCAACAACACTTCATCGTTCGGTCGGCCAATCAGGCGCGACAACCTGTGACCCCAACGAAGAGCGACAGCAAGAATCAAACACACGGTGGCCAGTGCGACCCCGACCAAACGCAACGTTGTTCCAATGCCACTGCCGATCAACAAGCCCGTAACGATTGGCAAGTAAAGCGCCATCGCCAGATCTTCGAACACGAGGATTGAAAGGATTGTTGGAGTTTCGCGGTTACCAATGCGGCCCAAGTCGGTCAAAGTCTTGGCAACAATTCCCGAAGACGAAACGTATGTGACACCGCCCAACACCACCGAAGTAATCGGGCTCCAACCCAACAAGAGTCCCGCAACGAAACCAGGCGTGAAGTTTGCGACAAAGTCGAAAAGGCCCGCCGGACTGTTTGATTTGAGACTGCTGACAAGTTCTTCGGCCGAATATTCCAGGCCCAACAAGAACAACAACAAGATGACGCCGATTTCCGCGGCAAGTTCAATGAACTCCGTTGACTTCACAATCGGCAGGACTCCACCGTGGCCAAACGCCAGTCCGACCAGCAAGTACAAGGGCACTGGCGACAAGCCAAAGTGATGCGCAATTCGCGCGAGCAAGCCCAGCGCAAGTACGACCAACCCCAGCTCGATCAGTGCAATCGACATGTCGTGCACTGAATTATCCGTTCAGGATCTTGCCGAGCGCCCTAATGCCTTCTGTCGTGCCAACTGCCACCACGAAATCATTTGCCTTGAACACAAAGTCTGGTCGGGGTGATGGAAAAGGCTCATCGCCTCGAACAACGGCAACAATTGAAGCCCCGGTTTTGGTACGAGCCTGGGTGTCGCCCATCGGGCGATCCGCAAAAGTTGACCCTGCAAGGATGGGGATCCAGTCAATGGTCAACCCCTCGATGCGCTGTTGCAGCTGCTTGAGAGGGCCCTTCAGACGAGCCGTCCCCAACAAACCCGCGAGGGTTTCAGCCTCTTCCTCGCTGAGGTTCACCACGTCTCGGCACAGATCGGGGTCTTGACGGTCAAACGTGATCAGTTCGCGACGGCCGGTGTGGTGAATGACCACGCCTGCCTGCTTGCCGTCACTTGTCTCGAAGTCATAACGCGTACCGACTCCGGGCAAAGGCGTTTCATGAATTTCCACACGCCCAGCCTAAAACGAAGACGGTCTGCGGGGGCGGCCACGCTGCAAAACGCTGCCGCCATGCCACCAACGATTGGCAAACTTCCACACGGCATCAGCCGTTTGACCGACGTCTTCTTCCACGGTTGGACGTGGCCACATGACCTCGGTGGCCGCAACAATGGCCGCCATGTCTCGCGGGTGAGGTTGACGGGGGCCTTCGGTGGGCTCTGGCTGGTCTTCTAGGACAAGGCGCGCGACCATCAAGGAATCCTAGAGCGGGATGTTTCCGTGCTTGCGCTTGGGGAACTCTTCGGTCTTGGACCGCAGCATTTCCAGGCTGCGCACCAGCGTTGGGCGAGTCTGGGCAGGATCAATGATGTCGTCAAGGTAACCGCGTTCGGCCGCAACGTAAGGGGTTGCAAACCGCTCGGTGTACTCATTGATCAGCTCGGTGCGTCGCAATGCGGGGTCTTCGGCCTCGGCTAGTTCACGCCTGTAAACAATCTCGACGGCACCCTGCGGACCCATGACTGCAATCTCTGCGGTCGGCCAGGCAAAGGCAAGGTCTGCGCCAATGCTCTTGGAGCTCATCACGATGTAGGCGCCGCCGTAGGCCTTGCGCATGATGATCTGAATGCACGGAACGGTTGCCTCGCAATACGCGTAAAGCAGTTTCGCACCGTGACGAATGATGCCGTTGTACTCCTGGTCGGTTCCGGGCAAGAAGCCGGGAACATCTACAAACGTGACAATTGGAATGTTGAAGGCATCACAAGTGCGCACAAATCGTGCGCCTTTTTCAGACGAATCAATGTCCAACACGCCTGCAAGCACTTGGGGCTGGTTTCCAAGGACGCCAACTACATGACCATCAAGGCGAGCGAAACCACAGACCAAACTGCCTGCAAACTGCGGTAAATACTCAAGAAACTCTTCGTCATCGAAGACTTCGTGAATGACAGCCTTCACGTCATAAGGCTGGTTCGGACTCTCGGGAACAATCGAGCGCAACAACTCAGATTCGCGAAGCGGGTCATCTGCCGTTGGAACAACCGGAGGCTCATCAAGGTTGTTTTGCGGAAGGAACGACAACAGGTACTGCACATGGTCAAGACATTCGGCGTCATTATCAGCAACAAATGTGGCAACACCGGACCTGCTGGCGTGGGTTTGCGCGCCGCCTAGCTGTTCTTGCGAAACCTCTTCACCGGTAACGGTCTTTACGACATCGGGGCCGGTGATGAACATGTAAGACGTGTCCTTCACCATGAAAACAAAGTCCGTCAATGCAGGGCTGTAAACAGACCCACCGGCACTTGGGCCCATGATCACGCTGATTTGCGGAATGACACCCGACGCACGAACGTTGCGTCGGAAAATTGTGCCGAATCCGTTTAGAGACGTGACACCTTCTTGAATGCGCGCACCACCGGAGTCGTTGAGGCCAATGATCGGACAACCTGTTGCAAGCGCAAGGTCTTGCAGCTTGTTGATCTTTTCGGCAACAACTTCTCCAAGCGAGCCGCCAACCACCGTGAAGTCTTGTGAGTAGATGCAAACCTTGCGGCCGTGGATGGTTGCAAAACCGGTAATCACACCATCGGTGTATGGCCGGTTCTCTTCCATACCCATGCCCTGCGCGCGGTGCTTGGCCAACATGTCCAGCTCTTGAAACGACTCTTCGTCAACGAGGTAGTCAATTCGTTCGCGCGCGGTCATTTTTCCGCGGTCTCGTTGGCGCTGAACAGCCTTCTCAGAACCGGCGTTTCTCGCCTCGTGCTTTCTGGCTGCAAGCTCGTCTAGGCGTTGGCGCATCAGCTCACTCATGGGGGCGCAGGCTACTCACCTGTCGACGCCACCAAGGTCGTTCGTCGGACACTCCGCCTCAAGTTGTCTGAATGACCAGCTCAGGCCAAGATCTCTGCGATGTTTTCGAAACGAACGCAACGCAATCCTTATCCGGCCATCGGCGACACCTTTGCGTCCTCGTCCATCTCCCCCGCGGCCTCTCGGGCACGCCGACGCGGGTTGCGCCTCGTGGGCGGTGCAACCGCCGTGGTCATCGTTGCCAGCGGTTGCTCGGACGCCGGTTTTGACGACATGTACTTGCCCGAGAACAGACTCGGCAACAAGTTCGCCATCCACTTTGGCGATGACGGCAAGATCGACGCGTACTACACACCCGAAACCGGGAAACCCCAACGCGCAGAGCTCTATGACGCGAGCACGGGCCTTGCCCTATCCACCACCCCCGCAAGTTCGGCCCCCAACCTGGAAAACCGAGACCTCTTTGCCTACGACCGTCGCGGCGGGTGCACCGAGGCCTTCAGGCTTTCCTTCATCCCGAACGGAAACAACAAAGCTGACGCCGAGCCTCACGAGCGCGGCCATTGGCTGGCTGAGGTAAGTCCGTTGCGCGATGCCCCCTTGTTCAAAGACTGGGAACTGGCCACCCCGGCCAACGATGAGATCCGCCACCTCTGCGAAGTTCAGTGGAAAGTAGAAGCGGCACAGGCCGCCCACCCAGCCGCGAAGGGCTCTGCAACACCACAAAGCACAGACAGCCTCTTGCGATCCTTGACTGATGAGTAACGGAGACGCGGGGGCTGCCGTATTGGCCCTCTTAGTCGGGTGTCTAGCTATACACATGGACAGTGGAAGGCCTCAAAACGAACCCCCAGCCACGCCGCGAGCAACATCATCTAGCTCAGGAGGCACTGACCCCGCTCCGGCACGCACGAACGGCAAGGTGATCAAAGACCTTCAAGGGCGCCAAACGTTTCGCATCTTCGTCGACGCCAAAGGCATTGTCAGTGCGAAGACTCCCTACGGGCCCGCAACCATTTTCAACGCTGAAACCGGGTTGCGTCGCGGTCCAAAGACAGACATTGACGATAAGGGCCCTTACTTCTTTTACAACGAAAAGGCCGGTTGTGCGACGCTCGCGATCGAAGGCGACGGAAACGGCCGGTTCAGATTTGTCGCAGTCGAACGACAGCCCGTGTGGGCCTTGAACTCAAGCGATGTTCACAAGACGGGTCGTGCGGTGATTACCAGGTGTCGCCCAGCCATCAACCGTTTACTCCTCGAAAAGCCGTCGGCACAATCACTTACCTCGACGGCCCACCCCGCTGCGATTCCCGCACAGAACCCATCCACTCTCGGGTTGGGAATCTGACCGATGCCACTTCCCTTTCTCCCAAGATTTCGCTCAGGGAAGCGCCCGGCAAACGAAAAACGCAACGCCATCGTAAGGTGGCGGAGCATTGGCGCAGCGCTAGCGGCCGGATTCATCGGTTGGTTAGCCACAAGCTCCTGGGACAGGGATAACAGTTCCGCACAAGGCAACGCTCCGCGACCAGGATCGTCTCAAAGCGAGAACCAGCAGCCGGGCACCACTACAACCACAAACCAGCAGCAGGCCGATCAAGACAAACAACGCAGCGCGCCGCGCAACAGCGTTGCCAAGCAGATCTCCGACTATCCACCTCTTACGGTTTCAATTGACAGCGATGGCAAGGTCCAAGTTCTTGAAAACCAAGCACGACCTGAAACCGCAAGGGACTTTTACCTACTCGACGCAAGTTCTGGCAACCGCGTCAAAGATGCGCCGTCTCTCGGAAGTAATAACAGCACTCGCACGTACATGATTTACAACGTTTCGGGTCGCTGCTTTGCCAAGTCACTTGAACTGACAAGGAAGCAGGATGGATCGTTGTCACACAAGTGGGTTAACACGGCAAATCAACAGGCTTTGACGCGACCACGTTCGGAAATCAACCCCAGCTTGCGCTCGACCATCGCAAGCTGCGCCGATCAAAGCCTCAGCTGATTAGAGAACTTTCTCGGCAAGTTTTGTCGCGCGTTTGCAAATGGCCGTCGCATCGTGACGTTCGCACCACTCGCTAAACGCGTCAGTCGGGCCTCGCCATGCCAGCTCATCGACGCTGTCAATAACGGGTGGTTGAGTGCGAAGGGTTGCAAGCTCCTTGAACAACAGTGCGTCTTGGTAGTTGGCTTGCAGATTCTCGGACAACTTTGCAGCGCCACGAACCGCACCCCACTGTGAAACATCTTGAGGAATAGCTTCAATTGTCTTGAACTGCATCAACAGAGTGGCTGTCGATTTGGCGCCAAAGCCTGCAATGCCGGGGTAGCCATCCGCGGAATCACCAACGAGGGCCAAGTAATCAGGAATTGATGTTGGCAAGACTCCAAACTTTTCAATCACGGCGCCTTCATCGAAAACAACGTCTTTGCGTCGATCGACTTGCACCACCGCAGACCCATTGACGCACTGCGCCAAGTCCTTGTCGGGACTCAGGATGCGCACTTGTTTGACGCGGCTGTCTTGTTGGGCAATCAATGCAGCCGACGCCAATGAATCGTCAGCCTCAACCTTGATCGATGGCCAAGTGGTAACACCCATCAGCTGCAGTCCTTCTTCCAGCGGATGAAACTGCCACAACAATGCGGGGTCAATTCCGTCACCAGACTTGTAACCGTCGAACAACTCGTTGCGAAACGACTCAATTACATGGTCAGTTGCAACACCTAAGTGAGTTGCACCCTGCTCGATAAGCGCAAGGGTCGACTGCAATACGCCTCGCATCGCGCCGACATCGTGACCGTGCGGTGCAATGTGACCCGGTCTGCCAAAGAACTGTCGGAACAATTCATAAGTGCCGTCAATCAGATGAACAATCACCGCATGCCTTTCAACGTCAGCCCGCTACAGACCTTCTACCTTCAAGCGCCCTACCCAAAGTCAACTCATCTGCGTACTCAAGGTCACCACCAACTGGAAGGCCCGATGCCACGCGTGTCACCGAAAGGCCAAGCGGGCCAAACAAACGCGCCAAATACATGGCAGTTGCTTCACCCTCAAGGTTTGGGTTGGTGCAGAGAATGATTTCCTTGATCTCTTCGGGTTCAACACGCGCAAGCAATTCCTTAACGCGAAGCTGGTCGGGGCCAATACCCTCAATTGGATTGATGGCGCCTTGCAACACGTGATACTTGCCGCGGTACTCGTTTGTGCGCTCAACAGCAACCACATCTTTGGAGTCCTCAACAACACAAACAATGTGGTTGTCGCGGCGTGCGTCGGCGCAGATGTCGCACAAATTGTTCTCGGAAACATTGAAACATCGCTCACAGAACGCGACCTTTTCCTTTGCCTCCATAATTGACTGCGCCAAACGCTGAGCGTCAAGCAGGGGCAACTTCAACATGTGAAACGCAATGCGCTGCGCAGATTTGGGGCCAATTCCCGGAAGTCTTCCGAACTCGTCAATCAGACTCTGAACCGCTGGCGGGTAACTGGCCATTACTTGACCTCTTCACTGCCTGGAAATGCTGCGCGAATGCGTTCTTCTACAGAGAACTCTCGCGCGTCGTCTGCCACGATGGTGTCTGCAACATCGACCATGTCGTCGTGCGTGTTGGGAACCTGCTTCTCTGCAACTGCGGTCGACTGATGGCTTTCATCGTCGGACAACACCAATGTCACCGGGCGTCCAAAATGTTGTGTGAATGCCGCAGCAACGTCGTTCTGCACTTCTTCACAGCGCGTGCGGTGCGCAAAGTTTGGAAATGAAAACGTCACGGTGTTGCTTGCGACGTTCGTGATTCGCCCCGCCTTGAAGCGTGCGCGCGCTTTTTGCGCAAGGTTTGGTCCAATGCTGGATTCCCATGCGGCAGTGACAACGCCAACATCCATCGGCCCCGTCGTCTGACCATTCTCCGATGCTGCAGTTGCTGACTGAGCGGCCGGTGCCTGCTGGGGACGCGGCCCGCCGGAAGGCGCACTCTGCTTGGCCGTCTGCTGAGATCCACGACCACTGCGCCGCAATGAGCCAAGTGATGCAGGCGCCGGCGAGCTGCTCGGGGCTGGATGGGTTGGCGCCGCTGGTTCAGGCGTTGCAGGCCGTTCATCCCGAGATGGCGTGCTGACGGCTTGACTAGGCGCAGGAACACCAGCCGCAAGCTGTTTTTCCAACTGTTCAATGCGCACTAACAGCGCAGCGGGGTCAGCACTGAGCTCTGGCTTCGTCAAACGAACGACGGCGACTTCAAGATCAACCCTTGGCTCCAAGGTGTCTCGCATTGATTGGAGCGCCTCACCAACCACCTCCATCGAGCGAACAACACCAGGAGCACCTAAACGACGTGCCTGATCTTCAACACGTTCTGCTTGATCGTCAGTGAGCCCAACAAGATTGCGCGCCATCAATGCAAGAAAACCGTTGCGCAAGTACTCCAACAAGTCAGTCGCAATGCGTTGCGGCGTGACACCTTGTTTGATTGCGCCCGCAACAGAAACAAGCGCGCGTCCCGAGTCATTTTCGATAAGCGCTTCGGTGATTTCGTCCATGACGTCGCACTCGTCATCAACAATTCCGGCAGCTGCAATCTGATCAAGAGCGGAAAGGGTGTCTCTTGCAGAACCTCGTCCACGGCGAATCACCAGGTCGAGTGCCTGATCTGGAACATTCAACTCTGCCGACTTAATGGCGTTGTTCACCAGGCGCTCAAGCTCGGTTGAACCAAGCAACTTGAACTCGAAGTGCTGCGTGCGGCTGCGAATAGTCGGCAGAACTTTTTGAGGATCTGTCGTTGCCAGCACGAAAACAACGCGCGCTGGTGGTTCTTCCAGCGTTTTCAGCAGCGCGTTAGAGGCCGCAGTCGAAAGCATGTGGACTTCGTCAACGATGTAGACCTTCCAGCGCCCCGGCGTTCCCAGAGCCGCACGACCAACCAGTTCACGCATTGCGTCAACACCATTGTTCGACGCTGCATCAAGCTCATGGACGTCAAGACTGGACCCTTGTGCAACCTGCACACAGGACTCACACGTGTTGTCCGGTTCGCCGTCTTGCATGTGCGCGCAATTGAGCGCCTTACCCAAGATGCGTGCAGCCGAAGTCTTTCCGGTGCCACGCGGGCCGCTGAACAGATACGCATGCGACACGCGATCGTTGTTGACCGCGTTACGCAACGCACGGACTACATGGTCTTGGCCAAGCAGTTCATCGAAACGTTGCGGGCGAAAGCGACGGTAAAGAGATTGATAGGCCGCGGGGTCTGACACAACGGTCAGCCTAGAAGCAGATGCTCTGTGCGACGGCCAAGCGATCTGCGGCACAAAGCGCAGTCCGCTGAGAGCTGCTGCCTTCCGACCCTGACTCGGTTCACGGCGCACCCTTGCGCAGGGCCCAACCGTCGCACACAGCATCCGGCACTTGCTCCGTTGCTGGGTTAAATGAACCCTTGGGAATCTAGCGGGTTGGCAGCAGAGGTTGGCACCCACAACCCGGCGCCCAATTATTTCCACCAATTTGCCCTTGCGTATCATGATACGGGCCTGGCATGGTGGGATTGCGGTCCTCCACCGTTCCTTTTTCGGAATCTTTTATTTCCCCTTCGGGCAGGTACATATGAACACTCGACGCTTATTGGCGGCGTCCACTGTCGTCTTTTTTGCAATTTCAGTCGGCAGCATGACTACAGCAGCAGCCTCATCCAGCAAGCACTCTTCCTCAGGGAAGTCAGACAAGATGGAAATGGCTTCAAAATCTCACGATTCAGAGAAATCCAAAGACGAGGGCAAGTCCCGCGACGAGGGCAAGTCAAAGTCTGATCACAAGTCAAAGTCTGATCACAAGGACAAGTCCAAGCACGAAGACAAAAAGATGGACAAGGACAAGGACAAGGACAAGGACAAGGACAAAGACAAAAAGATGGACAAGGACAAGGACAAGCATGAGACCACAACGACAATGATGGCCACAACCACCACGGCACCTGCGGTCAAGGCTGCGACAGTC
>JBDIBA010000001.1:0-95917 GCA_039812705.1 Acidimicrobiia bacterium | reverse complement strand
CGGGGCGGGCGTTACTTGAGGTTTGCCAGGAGGCGTTCGGTGGATGCTGCTATTTCTTCGACGGCTTCGTTGAAGGCTTCTTCGTTTCTCTTGGCGGGGGCTCGATAGCCGCTTAGTTTGCGGACGTATTGGAGGGCGGCAGCTCTGATGTCGTCTGTTCCATATTCGGGTTCTTTGCGAAGTGTTTTGATGCTCCGGCACATGTTGAGCCTCCTGTTGCTTGCGTCGATCCGCGGTCAAAGTGCTGTCCAAAGTATCCGTCGCGGTCCGCCAGAATGAAAGGCGTGAACTCGGACGAAACCCCCGACCTGTGGCTTGCACAAGACGCCGACGCAGACCAATTGCTAGCGCGCGACCCTTTTGCGTTGCTTATTGGCATGATTCTTGATCAGCAGATTCCACTAGAGCGCGCTTTCAGTGCTCCATTTCGCTTGCGCCAACGTCTGGGCGACAAGTTGTCTGTTGAACTTGTCGCGGACATGGACCCAGACGTGCTGAAGACCGCGTTTTGCAAGGTTCCGGCGCTACATCGCTTTCCTGCCGCGAACGCGGAACGCGTGCAAAAGGCAGCCAACATCATCATCGAGCACTACGACGGAAAAGCCGAGAACATCTGGCTTTCAGCGAAGACCGGCGATCAACTAATCAAGAACATTGCCGCGCTGCCAGGATTCGGAAAAACAAAGGCTCAGATATTCGCCGCACTGTTGGCAAAGCAGTTCGGCGTCAAACCAAGGGGCTGGCAAACCGCGACAGACCCGTTCGGAAAGCGCGGGGTTTTCATGTCAGTTGCCGACATTGTCGACGAAAGCAGTTGGCAAAAGACGCGCGAATACAAAAAAGCGATCAAGGCCGCCGCCAAAGCCGGGACCACTTAAGCGTTACTCGCGAAGCTCAAGCCACCCAAGCAACAGCGCAATCGTGCGCGGATCGCCCTGCAGTCTGTGTGTTGCATGGTGAATGATCCGCAACTCCACGGAATCGCCGCCCGCCGCTTTTAGGGCGCGCGCATCGTCAACCGGCACACGTTCGTCTTCCCTGCCGTGAACAATCATGACGGGCCGCGGAGGAATCTTCTTTATTGCTTCAAGAGGTTCGATGTCGCGAAACTCGTTTGCCCACGCCTCGACATCAGCCGGAAACTCAGGCGACTGAAACAATCCAACGGAACGAGCATGTTCAAGCAAACTTGCCGAGTTAGTTGACCAGTCCCGAAAATGCGCGCGCGCAGCAAACGCGGCAACACCATTGATAGTCGCATCTTCAGCTGCTGTTGCAATAGCGATGGATCCGCCCGTGCCAAAACCCGCTACCCACACGTTGTCGACATCGCAGGTCTGCCTCATGTACGAGACGGCAGCGGATAGGTCGCGCTTCCAACCGGAAACTGAAAAGTCGCCCTCGCTCCGACCAGTGCCGCGGAAGTTGAACGTCAACACACTCATGTCCATCTGGGACGAAATGCGATCGGCCAGCTCCGAATACTTCAGGCCGACACCAGACGCACGCCTAGGAAACCCGTGGCACAACACAACGCCATGCACCCCATCGCCCTCTGTTGCGACCGAGAGGTAACTGTTGAGTTCATTTCCATCGCAGATGAGTGCGGACACGGCGTCACTTTAGAGAGCTGCTTGCGTCCGCGCGCGAATCAGGCGTTGGCTTGTGCCTCTTTCAACGCAGCCACGTCAATCTTCTTCATCTGAAACATTGCCTCGGCCGCGGCTTGCGCCTTTTTGGGGTCGGCGTTTTCCATTGCGGTTTCAAGTTCGTCCGGAACTATCTGCCACGCAATGCCGAATTGGTCCTCAAGCCAGCCACACTGGACTTCCTTTGCGCCTGCATCCAAGAAGGCGTTCCAATAACGATCCGTCTCTTCTTGGTCAGCCGTCCGCAAGTAGAACGAATACGCGGAATCGAGGCGAAACTCCGGACCGCCGTTCATCAAGATCTATGGCGTACCCATCAAAGTGATGTCAACGGTCATCACGCTGCCGGCTTCGTACCCTGGAATGCCTGCCGGATAGCGACTGACATGGTGGATCTTGGAAACCGGCAACAAATTCGTATAGAACTTGGCCGCTTCTTCGGCCTTCTCAACCATCCAAAGATGCGAACTGAGTTTGGCTTTGTTGGTCATCTAGCCTCCCTAGAGAAGAGCGAACAACGCAAGCTAGGTGACACACTCACCTAGCGCCAGCAAACAGTTGGCAACCGAGGCGAATCACGAGGTGCATTCCGTTGCGAGTCGAAACTCTGCACGAAACCGAACAACTGCTGATCGAAACGACGGTCGTCGGAAAACTCAAGAACAACGTATTCATCGTCTCCCCCAAAGACGACGGCCCGTCAATTTTGATCGATGCCGCCGAACCACAAGATGACATCGTCGAATGGGCCAGGTCGCGCAATGTTGCAAATGTCCTGACAACTCACAATCACCATGACCACATCGGCGGAATCGCAAAAATGCGCGCGGCCGGCATCAAGGTCGGAATCGGAACCAGCGACACTTTTGGAACGGGCACTGTTGACTTCGAGATCGAACACAACGACTCGTTCAAGATCGCAAACACAGAATTGATCGCCGTACACACCCCCGGCCACACCCCCGGTTCGACATGTTTCGAACTGCTCGGCCACAACATCTTGTTCACCGGCGACACGCTGTTTCCAGGCGGGCCGGGGGCAACAAGAAATCCACGCGACTTCCAAACCATCATGGAATCAGTAGACGAACTGTTTGCGCGTTACAGCGATGACTTCGCGATCCTTCCCGGTCACGGCAAGACAACAACGTTTGGCAACGAGCGCCCTCACATCGAGTCCTGGCGTCAACGCGGTTGGTAACGCCCGCGGATAACTAAGTTCGTTTCATGGACGCACTCGATGCAATTACCACCCGGCGCTCAGTCACCAAGCTAATCGAACCGGGCCCGACCGCCATCCAGCTAGAGACGATCCTCAACGCAGCCGTCCACGCCCCCGACCACAAGCAACTGAGCCCGTGGCGATTTCTCATCATCGACGGCGAAGCACGAAAAGCATTTGGCGAAGTGATGGCAAACGCCATGTCTGCCCGCGACCCCAAGGCCAGCGAAGGCCAACTGGAGAAAGAACGCAACAAGCCATTGCGCGCGCCGACAATCGTTGCCGTCAGCGTCCCAAGAGTCGAAACAAAGATCCCCTTCAGTGAGCTAGTCGCCGCCACTTGCGCTGCCGTCCAAAACATCTTGCTGGCGGCCCACGCACTTGGGCTCGGCGCAATCTGGAAAACCGGGCCTGCCGCAACCGATCCCAACGTCAAGGCCAAGCTGGGCATCGACCCCGCAGACGAGGTGGTTGGCTTTGTTTACCTGGGGCAACCCGCCGAACCCCCTGCTCCGCGCCATCCGACAACCGAAGGTGTCGTAGCCGTGTGGTCGCCTTAGACTGCCCCGGTGGCAAAATCGCTTTTCGAGATCCAAGACCTGCACGCCCAAGCTGCTGAGGAAGAGATTCTCCACGGCGTCAACCTGACAGTGAACCCTGGCGAGGTGCATGCCGTGATGGGCCCGAACGGCTCTGGCAAGACAACACTTGCCAATGTGCTGCTCGGCAACCCCGCCTTTACAGTCACCCAAGGCTCGTTGAAGCTGAAGGGCGAGGACATCTCTGAATGGGACGCCGAGGCCCGCGGAAAAGCCGGAATGTTTCTGGCGTTCCAGTACCCAGAGGAAATTAGCGGCGTCCCCGTCCTGCAGTTCCTCCGCCAAGCGTCGTCGGCCCGCAAAGGCATCGACCTCTCAGTTTTGGAACTCCGCCTCGAAATCCTCGAATGGATGAAACGTTTGGAGATGGATCCTTCATTCATGGACCGACACCTCAACCAAGGTTTCTCCGGCGGCGAGAAGAAGCGCAACGAGATTCTGCAGATGGCAGTTCTGCAACCCGAGATCGCAATTCTCGACGAAACGGATTCAGGCCTGGACATTGACGCGCTGCGCATTGTGGCCAAAGGCGTGACCGAGGTTCGCAAAGAGCGACCCGAAATGGGCGTTGTTCTCATCACGCACTATCAACGCATCTTGCAAGAACTTCAGCCGGATTTTGTTCACGTTCTCATCGACGGCCGAATCGTCAAGTCCGGCGGTCCAGAACTTGCCCAACAACTCGAATCCGAGGGCTACGACGCATTCAAAGAAGGCGTCGCATGATGGCGGCTCAACTCGACGCCAAGCGCATCCGCGAAGACTTCCCGATTCTGCGCGAAAAGGCACCCGGCAGCCGACTGGTGTACCTGGACTCCGGCGCATCTTCGCAAAAACCCACTGCCGTGATTGAGGCAATGGACACCTACTACCGGTCCACGCACGCCAACGTGCATCGCGGCGTCTACTCCATTGCCGCAACCGCGACTGAGCTTTACGAGAATTCGCGTCGCAAGATTGCGCGTTTCTTCAATGCCACGCCCGAGACAACCATCTTCACAAAGAACGCAACCGAAGCCATCAACCTGGTCGCGTACTCGTGGGGCCTTTCCAACTTGCGCAAGGGCGACGTCATATTGCTGACGCCCATGGAGCACCACGCAAACCTGGTTCCATGGATGATCATTGCCGAACGAACCGGCGCCGTTATTCGCCACGTCGACCTAACAGACGACGGCCAAATTGTTCTTGACAACCTGGCTGACAAGCTTGACGGCGCAAAGTTGTTTGCGTTCTGCGGGGCAAGCAATGTTCTTGGAACCATCAACCCCGTTGAACAACTCGTCGAAGCCGCACACAATGCCGGTACGCTCGCCCTTGTTGACATGGCGCAATGGGCACCCCACATGCCACTTGATTTTCAGCAACTAAACGCAGACTTCGTCGCCATCACCGGCCACAAGATGCTCGGTCCAACCGGCATTGGGGTCCTCATCGGCAAGCATGAATTGCTCAGCAATATGGCGCCATTCCTCGGTGGTGGCGACATGATCCTCGACGTTTCCCTTACCGATTTCACGCCGACGGTCTTACCCGTCAAGTTTGAAGCCGGCACTCCCCCGATTGCCGAAGTCATTGGCCTTGCTGCAGCAGTTGACTACCTCTTGTCGCTGGGGATGGAAAACATCCGCACCCATGAACGAGAGCTGACCACTTATGCACTCGACCGAATGCAATCAACACTGGGTAGCGACATCACCATTCACGGACCCCTGGACGCTGCGAAACGAGGCGGCACTATCTCGTTCGCGCTGGGCGATGTTCACCCCCACGATGTCAGCCAGATTCTCGACCACCACAACGTCTGCGTAAGGGCGGGACACCACTGCGCCAAGCCGCTCATGCGAGCCCTCGGACAAAGCGCAACTGCAAGGGCTTCGTTTTACATCTACAACACCGAAGAAGATGTCGACCTGTTGTGCAAGGCGCTTCAAGAAACGCTTTCATTCTTCGGTGAAAGCTCATGAGCGATTCGTCCAACCTGCAAGAGCTTTACAAACAAGTCATCCTCGACCATTACCGCAGCCCGCGAAACCGCGGCGAACTCACCGACCCTTCAGGCCGGGCAGTGGGGTTCAATCCGCTGTGCGGCGATGAAGTCATCGTCACCCTGGCAACAGACGGTGACACTATTTCCGACATCAAGATTGCGGGCAATGGTTGTTCCATTTCGCAAAGCGCGGCTTCGATGATGTCGGCTGCCGTGAAGGGCAAACCCATTGCAAACGCTCGCCAACTAAGCGATGCGTTCAAGCAAATGATGTCCGTTCACGAGCAACAACTTGAATCAGACGACAACACGGGCGATCGGATTCAGCCTGGCGAGAACCTTGGCGACCTTGAAGCTCTGCGCGGCGTTGTGAAGTTTCCGGTTCGCATCAAGTGCGCACTGCTGAGCTGGAACACGCTTCTCGAAGCTCTCGACGCGGACAAGAACAAGACGTCCTGACAAGACGGCAAATCACAAATCCAACGCCGGGCTGTGCGGTGGTGCCGTTAATGCATCTAGTTCAGCAAGACGCTGAGTTTTCTCCGTGTGAAGTCTGCGCGCACCGGCCGACTTGTTGTTTGACTCGACCCCGTAGGTTTCCGAATAGCGCTCAACAAACGGGGTTGTGGCCGTTGACCCCAGCCCAGGGAACAGTTTGGCGATGACAGTTTTGTGCGGAAGCCGATCGGCTTTCGTGCCTTCACGAAGATCTTGGTTTGTCGGCGCACGGTCCGCCTTACCTTGAGACTGCATCCATTGATACGTTGCCTCAAGCAGTTCCTCTTGCGTCCAAGTCTTTTGGCTTAGTGACCTACCAAAGAACAGCTTGCTGTAGGCCTCTTGAAACGGACGAATTGTCCACGGGCCGTCTGTCTGATCGCCGAACAGCGCACTCAGCCTGAGGGGTGAAAGCACTTCAACACCGTCTTGTTTGCCACGAGTTTCGCGAGCGGCTCGATCTAGCAGGCGCGCCGTGGGCAGCTTTCCGGGAGCGTTTTCGTCCATCCATCGCTTCGTTGCCCACAGCGCCGTTTCTTTCCTGGCAGCCCACTTCTGATGAATCGCCCACGAGGTCAATGGGGATTGGCTTTTACGACTCGTCGATCCTGGCGGTGCATGCAACACGTGGTGGTGCTTGTGTTCTTCAACGTCGTTAGATCGCTGTGACTGCTTGGGATGCCTGGGAAGATTCATACAACACCTTCGTTGAGACTTGCAGGCCAAACTAGGCGCTCAGCACCTCGCCCACAACCACTCACAATGTTTCAGAGCAACACATCAGCCAGCGGTTGATGCACGTTGGCCTTCCGCGCCAACGATGTTCAGCGTCGCCACAGGCTTTGTTTCGCCAACCTTGGCAACCTGCAGAGTGACATCGTTGCCGTTTCGCTTGGCAGCAAAGGTGCAGCTGATACCCGGCTCAACCGAACCACTCAGGTCTTGCTGGCGAGCGTCTGAAGCCCACTGCCGAAATGCCTCACGCCATTGACCGCAAGCGTCCTCAAGCGTGGTGTCGCTTTCCCATGAACGCGTGTTAGATGGCGGATTTGACCCACTAGACGAAGGAACCGCAACGCGCGCATTGTTTGGCGCCGGAAAGCCGTCTCCGAGAGCTGCCAAATCAGATGCCTGACGCGTTGTGTCCGCGCTCAAGGTTGTACGCAGGACAAAGCCGATGCCAATCAACACCGCCATCGTGACAAGCACGCCAACAACAATCACGACCGGCTTTCTCGCGCCATCAATCGCCATGACTACATGCCAGCCAACGGGTCGCCCCACGGATCGATGATCTTTGGACGAGCACGCGTGGACGCAGAGTCAGACTCATGTGCCGCGTCACCATCGGCTGCAAGCTGAGCAAACCGCCTGTAGCCATCACGCTCCAACTCGTCTGCAAGCTCGGGCCCACCGGACTCAACAATGCGACCCCCGACCATGATGTGAATGACGTCTGGTTTCAACTCGGTCAGCAATCGGCTGTAGTGCGTAATAGCAACCACGCCCAATGAGGACTCTTCCGTCGCACTTTGGATGCGCTGCGAAACAGCGCGCAACGCGTCTACGTCTAGCCCCGAGTCAATCTCGTCAAGGATTGCGAACTTTGGGTTCAAGACCGACATCATCAAAGTCTCATTTCGCTTCTTTTCCCCACCGGACAAGTCGACGTTAAGAGGCCGCGACAAGAACTGGGGATCAAAACCAATCCGCTTTGCTTCGGCAGTCATCACAGCATTCAACTGGGCGGTTTCGGCGCCGCGCGACCGCAGCGCTTCGCCCAATGTGTCAACGAGCGAAACACCGGGAACCTCAATCGGGTATTGCATGGCCAAAAACAAGCCCGCGTGTGCGCGTTCGGCTGTTGGTGAATCCAGCAAGTCAGCGCCGTCAATCTGCAACGAGCCGGTGACGTCTTGATAACCGGGCTTACCCATCAGCACATGAGACAGCGTTGACTTTCCCGAGCCGTTTGGTCCCATAATCGCGTGCACTTCACCAGAGCGAACCTCTAGATCAACGCCTTTGAGAATCTGGCGCGATCCAATGGCTGCGTGAAGGTTGTTGACAGTCAAGGTGTGCATCAGATTTCTACCCTCACTTCATCATCAACAACGGTGACTTCGTAAACAGGAACGGGTTGAGTCGCCGGCAAGCACTGAGGCTCGCCGGTCTTTAGCGAAAACGTCGAGCCGTGCTTCCAGCATTCAATCTCACATTCGCGCTCGAACACATCACCCTGCGCCAACGAAACATCTGCGTGACTGCACCGATCGCCAACTGCATAGAAGTCGTCTTCGATGCGAACCAAGGCAATGCGATGACCTTCAACCTCAAACCTCTTTGCCGACCCGATTTCAAGGTCTGCCACCTTGCAAAGCACAACGCTGCTCATTGCTGAACGCCATTCTCAAAGTTGATCAATTCGATACCCGCTCGTTCCAACTTCTCACCAAGAAGCCCATCAATGAAGACATTGAGGCCGGCCACGCCGGTCCTGTCCACCAGTTCTCCCAGAAAGCCAAGCACAACAAGACGCCGCGCAACACCTGTCGGAACTCCGCGGCTTTCAAGGTAAAACAACTGCTCCGAATCAACCGGACCAACAGCCGATGCGTGACTGCAAGCAACGTCTTGTTCGTCGATTTCCAGGTTTGGAACGGAGTCTGCGTGGGCGCCATCGCTCAACACCAGATTGCGATTCGTCTGAAACGCGCGCGTGCCCGCTGCGCCTTTCGTTACACGAATAAGGCCGCTGTAAACCGACCGCGCGGTGTTTGCAACGGCGCCCTTGAACAACAAGTCACTTGTTGTCTTTGGCGCGTCGTGAGCCTGCAGGGTCCGAAAATCATGCATCTGGTCGCCGGTGCCAAAGTACAAGGCATTCAAACGAGCCTCGCCGCCCTTGCCTCCAAGGTGGCTTTCGGTTTCGACGCGCGCGTAGTAGCCGCCCAACGCAACACTCGTTGAGTCAAGCACTGCATCTTGTCCAACAATTGACGTCTGGAATCCAAACTGCCAAGCCGTCTCGTCCAACAACTGCAGATTTACGTATCTGACGTTTGCACCCGCACCAAGTTCAACACTTGTTTGCGGAACAACGGTCAGGTCACCAACGTCGGAAACAACAACCTCGACAACTTTGACGCTTGCGTTGGCACCAACGCGCAGTTTCACGGAAGGAAATGAAACTGTCGACGCCTGCGAAGCAACATGAAGAACGACCAACTGCTCAATGTGGGTGGCGTTCTCGCCAATCACGACCTCAATCGCGTCGCTGATGGAGTCAGCGAACAACTTGCAGAATGGCGACGCGTTCTCGCAGAGCGCTGCGGGCGCCTGACGCTGGACCTCAATGGTGAGGCCTTTGATCGAAGGCGAGCTCTGAACAAACCCGTCAACACAAACCAGGGCGCTTGCCTCGTCAACGCCGAGGGCCTCGAGGAGCGCGACGGCCCTAGCGGGAAGTCGCACGGGCTCACTTGGCTTGGCAGCCGAGAACCGATCAAGCGGAAAGTCTGCAATCCGGCTGTAACGCCACAACTCTTCGGTTGCGCTGGGTAAGGAGGTGTCGCTCATGTCAGTAATCGAAAGAGGTTACCCAAGCCACAACCGTACGCGCCGCACCAAGCCGCGCTCAGCGAACACCGACGCGAAATAGCACAAACCTCTAGATCCGCAGGACATGGCCAGATTTGTTGGAGAGACTCGCACGTTTCTAGATTTCCGACATGTTCAACCAAATCAGACATCGGACCCATCCACGACTCCCAAGAATCGCCCTCACCAAGGGACGAGTTTTGGCGGCGTCGCTAGTAGCGCTCTGTGTTGGAACAGCTGGAATCAGCGCAGCTTCAGCAGCCACCACTTACAAGCCCTCTGTGTTTAACGATGGAGCGAGCTGCGTGGTCGCATACGGCCCCGGTAATTCTCATGTCGGCATTGCAATTTCGGCGAATAGCAACAACAGCCTGTCCGTTGGAGCATTCTCGCCAAAGAGCGATTACATGAGAATCCAGAGCATCGAAGCGCGCTCGGCAACGGTCCCCGGCTACGTCTCCGCAAACAATCGCCGACGCGCCAAGTACGTTCAGATTTTCAAGACAAATGCCGGCGGCAGCACTCGGACCAGAAAGTTCGCGACCGTCTACCTAGGCGAGCCCACCAGTGGTGGACAATGGGGCGAGGGCACCGGCGGCGCTGCTCTCAAGATCAACTACCTCTTCTGGACAGGCAGGACAGTCTGGGTTCAGGAACCTGGACGCGCACCACACAAAGAAAAGGAATGGGGGTCCACGTCTGTCGAAATCCCACTGTTTATCTACATCAAGAACAACCGGCTCGACGCCTACACGCTCGCCACTGCAATTAACGGCAGGGCAAACTACGTAGACCGCAAGGCTGTTGGTGTATCAAAGCTCTACCCGGGTTTCGCCAGCGGAACGAAGACGTGCAAAACCGGTTACGGAACTTACAAAGCTGCTTAATCAAATCTTTGGTTAGCCGCCGAATGGCCAATACCAACGCCGAGGCTTGCGCTTGCGAGCCTCGGCGTTTTTCTTTGCTCTCACTTCTTGGACGATCTCCGGACCGGCCGCATTGATGATGTTCTCGGCTGCGTCCAACATCGAAACGTGATCTGCGTCCAGCGTCGGCTCATCCGTCATACCCTTGTTCGCAAGGCTCCCCTGCGTCCACCCGCCATCGTTCAATTTTGGTTGGAACTTCGGACAATCCTCGGGGCAACGCCACGGAGCCTCCGGCGCAAGGTCTAGGCGACACTGCCTAACCGTGTCACCCGTTGCATACGTCCGGCTCTCGTAAAACCGGCAGTTCACGCGCATTGGCACGTCAGCCGATCGACCCTTCCATTTGCAGCTCGATCAAGCGCGACCACTCAACTGCGTATTCCATTGGCAACGTTCGCGTCACAGGCTCAATGAAACCATTGACGATCATCGACATTGCAGCAGACTCAGAAAGGCCGCGACTCATCAAATAGAACAGTTGATCGTCACCAATCTTTGACACGGTTGCCTCGTGACCAATGTTGGTGTCTTGCTCGCCGACTTCCATGTATGGATATGTGTCCGAGCGGCTTTCGTCATCAAGCAACAAAGCGTCACAACGCACAAAGCTCTTTGACTTGGTTGCGCCTTCTTCTACTTTGACCAACCCGCGATAGCTGGTGCGGCCACCATCTTTAGAGATCGACTTTGAAACAATCGTCGAAGTTGTCTCTGGTGCAACGTGAACCATCTTCGCGCCCGCGTCTTGGTGTTGGCCCTCACCGGCGTATGCAACAGAAAGCACCTCGCCCGATGCTTTCGGACCCATCAGATAAACGGCCGGGTACTTCATGGTGAGACGGCTGCCAATGTTGCCGTCAATCCATTCCATGCGACCCTCGGCCTCAACACGCGCACGCTTGGTCACCAGATTGAAAACGTTCGGGTACCAGTTCTGAATGGTTGTGTAGGTCACGCGCGCCGACGGCTTCACAATGATTTCAACAACGGCAGAGTGCAATGACTCAGTTGAATATTCAGGTGCAGAACAACCCTCGATGTAATGAACCTGGCTACCTTCGTCGGCAATGATCAACGTCCGCTCAAACTGACCCATGGACTCGGCGTTGATGCGGAAGTACGCCTGCAACGGCATGTCGACCTTGACGCCCGGCGGAACGTAGATAAACGAACCACCAGACCACACAGACGAGTTGAGCGCCGCAAACTTGTTATCGCTCAGCGGAATGACGGTGCCGAAATACGCCTTGACAATTTCTGGATACTCGCGAAGCGCGGTGTCCATGTCGCAAAAGATGACACCCTGCGCCTCAAGGTCTTCGCGGTTGCGGTGATAGACGACTTCGGACTCGTATTGAGCCGTCACGCCGGCGAGGTACTGGCGCTCCGCTTCGGGAATGCCGAGCTTTTCGTACGTGGTCTTGACTGAGTCTGGAAGCTGGTCCCAGCTGTTGACCTGCTTATCGGTCGGACGTACGTAGTAGTAGATGTCGTCGAAATTGATGTCGGAAAGGTCGCCGCCCCACGTCGGCATAGACCTTCGTCCAAAGTGACGGAACGCCTTGAGTCGGCGGTCACGCATCCAGTCAGGCTCGCCCTTCATCCACGACATCTCGCGGATCATGTTTTCGCTGATGCCCTTCTTTGGCTTGTAGACGTAGTTCTCGACGTCTCGCCATCCAAGTTGGTAGCGACCAAGGTCGAGATCAGTTACAGCCATGCAAATGCCTCCAGGCGTGGGCTCGGTTCACTAAGAAGATAACAACCGAGGCCGCCAGGACCTTCCCCGGTCAGAAAAAGTCCACCTGGCTGGGTTTTTTGGCGATGCTTGCTTAGGAGCGCGGGGCAAATAGCTCGGAGGCCATCTCCTCGCCCAATGCCTGGTTTCCACCAACAAAGACTGCACTGCGACCAGGAACCAAGCGACTTGCTTCGGCTGCGGCACAGGCGTCCTCGCTCATAATGACGACCACTGCATCTTTCGGCGTGGATTGGCTTCCCAATTGCTCAGGAGTGATCACGACTGCGGGGGTTTGGGGGGTTGTCGATTCCATCTGTTCCTTTGGCTGCCTGCCTCTTTTGGAGGCACCAACAGCTAACACCGTGAGGCTAGCGAACAAAGCTTGCCACTAATCGGCAACTATTCGACAACACCCCTGAACAAGACCCTTTTAGCGCGCCACTTTCACGAGATTGGTAGCGAGGGCCTGGTGGCCCAATGCGTTGGGGTGGAACGCGCCCTCTGGTTTGCCAAGTGTGTTGGCCAGACGGAAGCCCCAGGTGTCACTGGAGCAGACCGAGTGTCCGGCAAACGACGGAGGGGCGACGTAATGCACTTTGGAGATCTTCGACGACTTCGCCCCCGCCGAAACCGCAGCATTGAGCTGATCCATCATCGATGTCCAAGGAGTGGGATCCATCCTCGCGGCGACCCAGGGCGTAAAGCAGCCTCCAAGTTCGGTCCGGGTGCGCGGAAGCAGGTCTGGGTATCCCAGGATATAAATCTCGGCCTGCGGAGCCATCCAGTTCACCCATCGCAAGGTCTCGCTCACCTTCGGCGGCAACGCCTTGATGGCCGTGTCGAACTGCGGTGTGGGTTGACCGGTCAGACGAGCCTTCATGGAATCGAACATTGCAACGTCGTTTCCACCGATTGTCAGAACCACGTAACGGACGTCGTTACTCAACGCGAGCTTGCGCAAGGACTGCATCTGAGAGGGATCGTTTCTGTACGTGCCCCACATGTCTGGTGATTTCGCGCCGCTGCACGCAAGGTTCTTGTAAGTAGCGCCAAGCTGCTTCGCAACGAGCGCCGAGTACGAGGCCGCGGACCGCCTGCAGGAAAAGTTCACGTCTTGGGATGGAGCGTTGCCTGTGCCCGAGGTGAAGGAGTCACCCATCGCGACAAGCATCGGGGGACGCTTGGCGGGCAACGCAGCCATTGCACTGGGCACACCGACTGCCGCACACAGAACAAAGACGGCAACCAAAGGAAGAATGCGCTTCCGTCCGCCAGATTGTCGCTTCGACTGAAGCCAACGAACAGTGTTCATGGGCGCACCTCTGCTTTTGGTGGCTATGACGGCCACCTGAAAATCACTCGCGCTATCCGGACGAAACACCCGCGGACCAAAGCAGCAAACGGGCAAATCGCCCAAATAGCGGGATCATGATACGTCTTTTTTCGATTATGAAACAAACTGGAGAGCCGTCCGCAGAAAACAGGAAGCTCAAAGCGGCAGCGACATGACAAGCTCGGCCCGTGAGCTTCCAGGAACCAAACAATGAAAGTCATCAGCCCGAAAAACCACAAGGCGACACCACCACTGCCCCGGTAGCCGAGCGGAAACCACACACATTGACCGCGCACGGCAAGGAGCGGATCGACGACTGGTTCTGGTTGTCTGAGAAGTCAAACCCGCGAGTTATCGAACTCCTGGAAGCCGAAAACGCCTACACCGAAGCCGTAACGACCTCACAAGACGAACTGCGCACCACTTTGTTCAACGAGATCAAGGGTCGAGTTCAAGAGACTGACCTATCTGTGCCGATCAAGCGCGGACCATGGTGGTACTACACGCGCAGCGTCGAAGGACTGCAGTACCCAATCCGTTGTCGCACGCAAGGTGACCGTGGCGTTCCGACGGACAGCGCCCCCGAGCAAGTGCTGATCGACGAGAACAAACTTGCTGGTGACTCTGAATACTTCGCACTGGGCGCCTTTGACGTAAGCCCAGATGGCCGTCGCCTTGCATACAGCACCGACCATCAAGGTGACGAGGTCTACGCGATGCACATCTTGGATCTCGAAACCAACGAACTCATCGGCACTCCGATTGAACGCACTTCATACGGAACCGCTTGGTCAAGTGAAGGCGACGCCCTGTTCTTCATGCGTCAGAACGAGTCCATGCGGCCGTACCAAGTGTGGCGCCATGTCGTGGATGAAAGCGCCGAGGACACTTGCGTTTTTCAAGAAGATGATGAGCGATTCTTCGTCAGCGTTGGCAACTCCAAGTCCGAGGACTTTGTCAGCATTCTTGTTTCAAGTTCCATCACAAGCGAACAACATTTGCTGCGCGCAAGTGACCCTTTCGGAACGTTCAAAGTGATTGAGCCTCGACGCCACAACGTTGAGTACCACGCGTTTCACCACCGCAACGAATCTGGTGAACGACTGTTCATTCTCACTAACGAAGACGCGCCCAACTTCAAGTTGATGGAAACAAGTGTTGAGAAGACGTCGCGGGACAACTGGAAAGAAATAGTTGGACACCGCGACAACGTAAAGCTTGATGGCGTTGATCCTTTTAAGAACTTCTTGGTGCTTGCAGAGCGTGCGCAGGCAAGCGAAACCATGGCGCTGCTTCACCTTGATGGGCACCGCCTTGAGGTGGTCGAGCAAAGCGAAGAGAGCTACACGGCATTTGCAACAGGCAACGTTGAACTCGATACAGACATTGTGCGGTTCAACTACTCATCCATGATCACGCCGTCAACGGTGTTTGAGCTCAACGTCAGCACCGGGGATCGCACGCTTCTCAAACAACAACCCGTGCTGGGCGGTTTCAACGCCGATGACTACGACACAAAGAGGTTGTGGGCCACCGCTGAAGACGGAACGCAAGTGCCGATGTCACTCGTCTACCGAAAAGACCGCAAGCAAGGCGCCGGGCCCGCACTGCTTTACGGTTACGGCTCCTACGAAATCAGCATCGACCCGTCGTTTTCGTCTGCGCGCGTCAGCCTGCTTGACCGCGGGTTCGTTTTCGCCATCGCACACATCCGTGGCGGCGGCGACATGGGTCGCCTCTGGTACGAGCACGGCAAGTTCCTTGAAAAGAAGAACACGTTCACGGACTTCATCGCGTGTGCCAACAAATTGATCGAAGACGGTTACACAACAAGCCAACAGTTGGCCATCCGCGGCGGTAGCGCCGGGGGTCTGCTGATGGGTGCCGTTACGAACGCAGCACCACAGCTGTTTGGTGCAGTTGTTGCCGAGGTGCCCTTTGTGGACTCACTCACAACAATGAGCGACCCGACCCTGCCGCTGACCGTGCATGAATACGAAGAGTGGGGCAACCCCGAAGACCCTGAGTACTACGACTACATGGCCTCCTACTCCCCTTACGACAACGTGACCAACGCCAGTTACCCCGCGATGCTCGTCACGGCCGGCCTCAACGATCCCCGTGTCAGTTATTGGGAGCCCACCAAGTGGGTCCAAAAGCTGCGCGCGCACAACACGAGCACACATCCCATCTTGTTGAAGACCGAGCTGGGAGCCGGTCACGGAGGCCCTTCTGGGCGTTACGACGCCTGGCGCGACGAGGCCTTCGTCCAGGCCTTCATCATTTCGGCCACTTCGGCCACCTGAAACCGCCCCACCCGCGGCAGGAAGGCCTTATTCGGGACTCTTCCTGGCCCTTGTGGGGCATAAAGGGCTAAAGAAACTTTCCAGGATGCCGACCAAGGTGCTGTGGAGCTGAATCTTTGCGCTGCCTGCGGCGCCTTCGTCAACCGTGACTGGACCGTTTGTCGATCCTGCGCGGCTTCTCTTATTGACGAGACCGCAATCACCCATGCCGAACCCCAGCAGCAATCTGAGCAGGTCCCAGTGGCCCACATTGACGCCGTTGTAGAGGACCACACCACAATCGATTCAACCAATGTTGACGCACCTTCTAGCGATGCCACATTCGGGCTTCCCGGTGAGATGACGGAGCCTTGGGTGGATTCATCCCAAGATGCCGACGCCAGCGAGCCGACTCAGGATCAGGATCAGTTTCAGCAAGAACAAGACCAAGTTCTCGAGGCCGAGCCTGCCGAGTTCAATGCGCTTGAAGACGAAACCATCGAAGACGAGTGGGAAGACTCAAGCGACGCGTCTGCACCCGAAGTTCAAGTCACCGAAGAAGAGCTCGACCTTGCAGGTCGTCTGAGCTTTCCTAGCTTCCAGTCAACGTTCGACCCCGAGACCATTGCCCGCGAAGACACCCCGGTCGAAGAGGGACCCGCCGAAGCCGAGTTCTCGAACTCACTCATTGCCAACGCCGACGAGACAACCGATTTCGGTTCGCACGAGAGCGACATCGACCCGTCTTGGGAAACAGACCCCGATGCCGTGTTGCTCGGACACTCAAACTTCCAAAGCAATCCGTTTGGGGACAACAGGTTCGACATCGAACAACAAGACAGTGAACAGTCCGAAGACGAAGAGCAAAACGACACCCTCAACTTCACGTCATTGAACTTCTTTGACGAAAAGGACGCCGAAGTTCAAGAACTCCTGAACACACCACCGGCCACACTCGACAACTTCCCGTCATCACGCGACGCGAATGAAGCTGACGAAAGCGGCGCGTTCCTTTCTGCTTTGGATCTGATGACTACGCCAGGGCCTGACTACTCGTCGGTTTCGTCAATGATCATTGGTCCTGTCGAAAAGAAGCCGAACATCTTCGCGCGTCTTACGTCACAGTTCGATGACTCGACTTTGCGCAAGGGTGGAAGGTTCGCAGCTATCGCCGCGGGTGCAATTGTCCTCCTTGGCGTACTCGCCTTGATTGCATCAACCATGTTCAAGGAACCAACAGTGCCCACCACTGTTGCACCGCCCGCTCAGTCAAACGCAGCCGGCGAATGGCGCGACTACGCGGACCCCGACGGCCTTTACACGGCACTACTTCCCGGGACTCCAACACCGCGACAGGAACCTGCCGCAACAACTGTGCGCGCAGACATTCCAGGCACGACAACATACGTCGAGACTTACATTCGTCGAATTCCTGCCAACCGCAACCGCGCCCTTGACTACCAACTGATGGCAAACCAGTTGACCGCTACTGCGCGTGACCGCGGAGCAACGGCTACCTCGCAATCCCAAGAAGTCAACAACGGGGTGCGTCAACTCAACGGACACTTTGCGAGCGCGGATCTGACCGTCAACGGTGACGCCGTGTACTACGTCCGTGGCGACATCTTGTACGGCATGTGGCTGGTTAGCCCCAGCGCAAGTGGCGAACCCGACCTCTTCGCGCGACTAGTCGGCGGCTTCCGCCCGAACGCGTAACAAGTCCTCGGGGTTTTCTCATCGAGGCGCGACGATGCAGGACCAGCCACTTTTACCAACCAGTCAGACATCTGACGGATCAAACGGGTCGTCGGTTAAGAACGGACTGCTGATCGGCCTTTGCGTGTTCCTTTTTCTGCTGACGTCTCCCGTGATGAGTGCGCGGCTGTTGCACCCCAAGGTCAATACAAAACAGAACGCAGAAGTAAGTGTTGTTGAAACCACGGTCGTTGAACCAGGCGCGACCATCGAAGCGCCGACATCAACATCAACAATCGACACGGTCGCACCCCAGCCGACAACCACAACCGCTCCACCCGCAGCGCCGAACAATGTCGACAAGACCCCAGACACAGCATCGCTCAGCGGAGCGTTGACAATGGGAAGAGACAGCGCAAGCGCTTATCCGTTGCAAGCTTTCAAGCCTGCAAACTGTGCATGCAGCGTCTCGTTACCGTTCACACCAACTCAGCGTGCAAGTGCGTTGTCCGACGGCACGCCTGCGAACCTCGTTCTGTCAGAGAGAGACGGCGACCCACTAAGTGCCGCCGTCTGGACGCTTAACACGAATGAGCGTGCGAACGTTGACCGACTGGACGAAACGCTGACTGCTCTTGCCCAGGGTCGCGGGACCATTGCATCCAAACGAACGGTCGGAACAGCAGTCGATCCACAAGTTGAAGCAACCGTCGTCAATGGTCAATCAGTGGCGCTTATAAACCTTCGGACAACTGACTCACATCTCTATGTGATTCTCGTTGCAGCGTCTGATGGCCAATTCGTCGGCGAGATCTATGGCCGCGTGCTGCAAAGTTTCAAAGCCCTCTGAGACGCACTCTTAGAACAACGCGCCAACAAGGCCTACAGCAATCAGTGCAATGTTGCGCATGACGGTGCCGACCCCAACGACCGAACCCGCTGCACCGAAACAATTGCAGCCTCGCGGATCGTTAAAGCGCGAAATCACAAACGCCAAAAATGCGCAGAACACGGCAACTGCAATCCACGCAACGAAATGCGGGAACAGCTGCGCCACCAAAGCCAAGCCCAGAACAGCTTCAAACGCAGGCAGCAACCTGACGACCGGCGGCGCAATGCCATCTGCCAACGCCTTCATGGACCACCGTGGCGAGCGCAACTTGGTCCACGCGGCAATCAAGAACACAAACCCGGCACATGCCCGCGCGATTATCCCAATCCACTCCGTCATCACAACAGGAAGTAAAGCATCGTCACCAACACTCCATGGCCAACTGCAACCTTGGTCAACCAGTGATGTCGAACAAGTGCCAACGCAGGCAGTGACCACAGCGCGTACCAACCCACGGTGTACGGGCCAAGCACTTGGTATGTAACCAGCGGTGCCACGACCCACAGCGCCCCTTGTCTGTTTTTGCGCAACATCCAAACAACCAGCGCACCGACAACAAGGACAACCAGATTCGCGACCGCATTAATCCGCTTGGCCACGTCAGGCTGGCCCGACTCATTCAACAATGAATGCACGGGCGCCCACAGAGAAAATCGCGAATGCCTATCGGACGCTTGCGACATGGCCGAAACAAAGTTGTCAACGCCAACAATCGTCAAACCAATGCCAACCGTCACGGCAATGATGAAAACCAACAGCGCTGCATTGCGGAGTCGTCGACGCGCTACAAGGACAAGAGCCGAACCCCCGGCGGCCAACAACGCCGTGATTTTCACAAGACCCGCACAAGCCAAAGAAACCCCGGCCAGGCACAACCGCTGAACGCCTGTGCTGCCGGCATTCCACGCGCGTTCAATCAACAAGGCGGCACACAGGACTCCAAGACCAACAAGCAGATCGCTATGAGCGTCGTTAACACCGAGCGCCAGCACAAAGGGGCTCAAGCCAAAAAAAGCAAGGACTGATGTATTGCGACTACGTCGCCACAACAGGTACGCCGACAATGCGTAGGCCACGAGTGCGAGCAGTTGAAAACCATGAACGGTTGCTTCGACATCGCCGCCCGTGACAACAACCAACGCCGCAGACAAGCCCGTAAACAGCGGTCCATAAAGCGACGGCGAGTCTTTCCACTTGTCTGCAACACGGTTCGACCACAGGTCTTGAGGAAAGTCGTCTGGGGAATGCACGTACGGCGACGCGTGATGTTCGCTAACCATTTGTCCGTACATGGCATAAGAGTTCACGTCAGTTGACGTTGCTGGCATCGCAATCACCGCTGCGCCGCCGCCAACGACCATCAAGGCCAAAACCAACTTGGTCATGTTCACCTGACGAGTGGTCAACCAGACCAATGCCAGCCACGCAACAACGGCCAGGCCAAAGCCGAACGCTTGGTCAAACTTGGAATCAAAAGGCGTCCACCACAGCACTCCCAGAGAGACCAACCAGAGCCCAGAAGTTACGACTGCCGTAATCAGAACCGTTTTAGACGTCCCGCCCTCGAAAGTCGCAAGGCCCTGACCTGCACTTTCTGTTTGGTTTTTCGTTCCCAACGCGTACTCCCTGTACACAAAGCTGTAATGAAGCAGAATATGGGTATGCGTCAAAAACTCGCCGCAGTTATATCCAAAACGCAGTCTTGGGTGAAGTCCAACCCAAAGCCATCAATCGCCCTCGGTGGGGCCGGTCTTTCATTGCTGACCGTAATCAGCATCGGCACCTTTGCCTTGGATGCCGACAACGCAAATCACACCAAGCCCTTGGCGGAAGGCTCGCCATTCAGCACGCTCCAAACAACCAACAACAGCTCCGTCACACCCGCCCCTGACAATTCAGCGACGACGGTTGTTGCAACGCCAGCTGATCCCAACGCGCCCGCCACAACAGCAGCGCCAAACCCAGCAACGCCGGCAACACCGAACAGCCCAGCACCAGCTGGTGCAACGCCTCCGGCTCCAGCACAACCAGCACGGCCTTCCGCGAGCCCGATAACGCGCCCAGCTGCACCTGCGCCAAACCCAATCTCGACGCAAAACCCGCTTTCAATTCCGCCGGTCAACCTGCCCGCGCGTGAACTGACAATTCAGGCCACAGACGTCACCGACACGTTCCTTCCTGAAGACCCACGCGTGGCAATCGAAGTGACAGGTGCGGACACCCGCGGATTCATCACTCGTGTTGCAGTGAACTGGCAGTCAGGCGATGTGCCTGAAGCGCGCACGTGGGCATTGCAAGAATGCTCAAACGGCAATCAAGGGTTCACGACCTCAAACCGCAAGGAGCGCTTTGAGCATGCGTACCCCGAAGGCGGCATTTACAACGTTGTCATTGCCGTTACCAGTAGCGATTGTGATGGCGGAAACGAGCGCACAAGCTATGCACGCGTCAACCTCGTTGCCGCGTCAAACACATCGACTACGACAACAACGCCGACCACTACGGTTTCCACACCATCAACACCACTGCAACTGCCATTGCCAGGTGCATGAAACCGGTGCTCATCGCCAGCTGAGACCGCAGCGTTCTTAGCTTTTCATCCGAAGCGGACTCTGACAGCGCTGCGCGCAGTTTTGTAATTGCCGGCTGCGTCATGAACCAGCCGACACCAAACAATGCAAGCGCAATCGCAAAACCAGCTGAGATCCAAGGCTCATCAAAACCCCAAGCGCCATCGCTGACAACAACAAGGCCAATTCCGGCCAGCACTAACGCAACAAGGCCGCCAAGAGCAATCGGTCCGTTCGCAAACTGCGCGATCTTCATTACGGACGCGCCGCTTTCACCTTTCAGGTCGATTGCCTTGCGAGCAAGTGACGGAAAGACGAGCGCCGGGCCAAAAATCGCAACAATTGAAAGTATGTGCACAACCAACAGCGCGTAATACAGCGCCGAATTAACACCGCTCATTGAATGCCTCCCTTTGTAAGTTTCATTACATCTAAGACGCGGCTTGCTTCTTCCTCGCTCAACAACCCGCGCTCTACGACTACTTGTTTCAACGTCTTCTTGTCTCGCAAAGATTCCTTGATGACTTTTGCGGCCTCGTCGTAACCAATGTGCAGGTTCAACGAGGTGCCGACCGACGGCGAAGACTCGGCCAAGAAACGGCAGCGGTCTTCGTCTGCCTCAATGCCGTCAATGCACTTGGTCGCAAATGCACGAGACACCGACGCAAGCAGCGAGATCGATTCCAACAAGTTGCGCGCAATGACCGGCAACATGACATTCAGTTCAAAGTTTCCAGCAGCGCCGCCGAATGCCACAGCGGAATCGTTCCCGACAACTTGTGCAACCACCTGGCACACCGCTTCTGGAACGACCGGATTTACCTTGCCCGGCATGATTGAGCTTCCAGGCTGCAAGTCAGGAAGGCGAATCTCGCCAAGACCCGCACGAGGACCCGACGACATCCAGCGCAAGTCATTGGAGATCTTCCACAACGACAACGCAACCGTGCGCAGCTGACCGGAAACCTCAACCAGCGCATCGCGAGATCCATGAGCCTCAAAGTGGTTGCGCGTCTCGGTGAGGTTCAGGCCGGTTTCCTTCGCGAGTCGTGCGATAACCCCGGACGCAAAACCCGCGGGTGCGTTGATTCCAGTCCCAACCGCGGTTCCGCCCAGCGGAAGCTCGCCTACGCGATCCATCGAAGCTGTCACGCGCTCAATTCCGTTGCGCACGGCCGCTGCATATCCGCCGAACTCTTGACCAAGGGTGACAGGCGTTGCGTCCATCAAGTGCGTGCGACCGGACTTCACGACATCGCTGAACTCCGACGACTTGGCTTCAAGCGACTTTGCCAACGCGTCAAGTGCGGGAAGCAAGTCGTTCGTGATTGAGGTTTGCGCAGCAAGGTGGATTGCCGAAGGAAACGTGTCGTTGGATGACTGAGAGGCATTGACAATGTCATTCGGGTGAACAGCGGTGCCACCAAGGCACGCCGTCGCGAGGTTGGAGAGAACCTCGTTCATGTTCATGTTGGTGCTGGTTCCCGAGCCCGTCTGGAATACGTCAACGGGAAAGTCATCAATGCACTTACCCTCAACAACATCGCCTGCGGCAGCTGCCACGGCGTCGGCCAGGTCGGCTGGAATGAGACCCATCTCTGCGTTCTGCAAGGCTGCGGCGCCCTTGATGCGCGCAAGAGCAGCAATCAGGGACTGATCAACGCGCAGGCCTGAAATGGGAAAGTTGTCTATAGCGCGCTGTGTCTGAGCGCCGTAACGCGCGTCCTTTGGGACCTTCACCTCGCCCATCGAGTCGCGCTCAATTCGAAATTCGGAGTCTGTCGCCATGGCGGCCACGGTAGTTGTACCCGAGGCCGCCATGGCGACAACTGACCTAAGTCAGAAACTCAGTAGCCGATCCCCCAATCGGCTACTGATTAGCGGCGCGAGCGCCGCCGAACTGATGCGGGTCTAGCTGGTCACGAAGTGCCGCGACTTCATCGGCATGAAACCTTCTGTGACCGCCAACTGTCCGCATTGGATGAAGCCGTCCGGACACTGACCATCGGGCCACTGTCTTTGGACTAACCCGGAACATTGCTGCCACTTCTGCCGGTTTCATCAACAATGAATCTGGGGTTGCCTCTGCAACCGAATAACCAGACCCTAAAGAGTTGTCATATGACATCGTTCGAATACCCCCTCGATCGATATCTGTCTTTCTAATACCTTCCATCTGCTTCAGACAAGTCCTAAAGCACAAATCCGACTTTTTATGTCCTTCAGGCAAACTTTTCGTGGTCAAAGACCGAAATCGCGAAGGATTTGCTCGATCAGCGCCGCCTCATCGGGGTGGTTAAGCGCGTCGGCCAAGCCGGACCGCTCGACGAACATGGTCGCGGCAATGGCGGGCTCGGTCGGACTTGGAAGCTGCACCGAATCGTCGAGGGTGGCCACTACGTAGTGCTTCTCCTGGCCGCGGAAGTGCGAGCCTCTCTTGATCCATTTGTTGAATTGCTCATCGACAAGGTCGTAACGGAAGTAGCGATCCGACACACCGACCACGCGAATCGACTTGGGCGCAATGCCGGTTTCTTCTTGCAGTTCCCGCAGACCGGCGGCCATCACGTCTTCTCCGGTTTCAATTCCACCCGACGGCAAGACGGCTTTTGGCACAAACTCACTGCGCAACCTGCAAACCAAGATGGTGTCGTCGGGCGCAAGCAGAATCACACTTGCGCCCTGGCGGTACCCGTACGCGTTGCGATCCGGACCGGAGCTACCTGTCATTGTCGGCCATCTTTCCACTACTTGCAGGCTCGGCTCGTTTGGCAATCCCCCGGCTCGCGACAAATAATGGTCGCCCATGTCCAACAGCAGTTCCCCCGCCTCCAGAACACCAAGCGTCGCAGCTTCACCAGTCCGAGTTGACCACCTAGGCATCCACTTGACTCTCGACGGACGCCGCTTCTGCGTTCCGTACAACCCATCCGGCGAGCTTCCTCCGAATTTCGTTGAAACAGTCAACCTTCCCGGAAAGAGAACTCGCCTACAGTGGATGAGCCCGGACGAGTTGGACCAATGCCTGTCTCACCTCAAACACCGATTCGCCGAATCAGACGAGCGCCTTGAGATTCCCCGCTTGTCGCCAGCAGGCCCAGCCTTTGTTGACCCCCAGACGATCCGAGACTTGTACGTTGCGGCCGACCTAAACCGCCACGCGATTGAAACTCACCGCGACCCTCGCAACAACCGCGTCATTGCCTATAGACGCAACGTTGGCTATGGGGAAACCGAAGAGGTTTGGGTTGTTCGCTTCGATGGAAAACCAAGCATTCGTTACGACTTGCATGATCACAGCAATCAACATCGTCTGGAGCCAGAACGCATCCCGGTGGGGTTCTCGACCAAAGAGATCAGTGACCAAGCAAACAAGGAAGCCCAGCAGGCTTTTGCGACACTGTACGGTCGCGAGTCGGCACTAGACAGTGCCGATGTAAATCCGGACCGTGGCAATCGCCTTCCAGTTGACCAGAGGCCCGCGTTTGGTCCTCCCGTAGGTTTTGGTCGCCCTTTCTACCGGCCAGGCACAACGCCTAGCCCGCAGCTTTTCATCGCAATCTGGGGCGATTCCTTCACTTGGCTTTGCCAACGTGCAACATTTGAGCCATGTACGAAGACGATGCAGATGTGCTCGAGCCATTCTCGGAACAAAGTAAAGAAGCTTTTGCGTCAGCGACCCAAGAACTGATTGCACTTCTTGAGAACTATCTGGACGTCTCGTCGCAGATGAATGGCAGTGAAGACGAGGCCGACCAGCTTGCGGAAATGAACGTGGAGCTGGAAGAAGTCGTCATGCACTGGAACTCCAGCGCGTACGAACACACGAACACTTCGGTGCTCATGTTGAACGACGAAGACGAGGGCGACGAGGACCGTCTCGACGATGTCGAAGACGAGTTCTTGCCCGACGACTATTCCGATGATGACTATTCGGACAATGACAGCGATCAGTCCGATGAATCTGCAGATGACGCTTACACCGCGGGTGACTCGGGTTCAGACCCTGGGTCCGATGAGGACATCGCACACATCAGCGTCATTGGCCGGTGGGACCTAAATATTGTTGACGAAAAGCAACTGCTTGACACTGCGCGGGCAGTTCGCCGACAGAACTTTCCGGAAGAAACCGATGAGGAAGTTGCCAGCATTGTCAGCGGTGCCGCTCAGGCGCTGTGCGTAATCAACCAAGACTTCGGCAACCCGTGGCTTGAACTCGACGGCACGGAACTTCACCAGGGCACCGTGCTTTACGTGGAACCCGACGAACCGTTCTACGTTGACGACTCAGACGATGATGACGAAGACGTCGCAATGTTCGCCGAAATCCCCGCTGGCGAGATCGCGCTTAACGAACGCTGGGTCTAACCACCTTTGGCGCTCACCAACTCGCACAAAAGCTGTACCAGGGGCCGCCAAGGCTCTTATAACGCGGGCGTTCAAAGGTGCCATTTTCCAGGTTTGGGTCAATGCCGTTAGGCAAGTACGCGAAACCTGCTTCATCGAGAAATCCACACCCCTCGGTGTCGTAGAACACCGCACCAGACTTGACGCGCGCGGCGCTGCGGATGTTGTACTCGCCAATTCTGGCAGGCACATCAAAGTCAACCCACTCTTTTCCAGGCGGCGCGGGTGGCATTGTGGCGACCACCTCATCGAACTTGGAAACACTCGATTCCCACTTCGGGCGGTTCGGCGCATCGATAAACCACAAAACTGCAAGCATAAACAGCACGGTCACTCCAAGAACTGCCATCAGGCTGATCAACACCATTTTCCCTGTACTTGTCCCCGACTGCGGTTCTGCCACCGTGGCTTCTTGGTTGTCCACGCGCCCAGTATTCAAGAACCCAACTTCGCTCGCAACATGCCCCCTACTTGCTTCTCGTTGACGTTAGGGACGCGCGCGACCACAAAAGCCCAGGTCGCGCCGGGCCAAAGTGTCCGCAAGGTCAACGAGAAGACGAAAGGGGTGCCCGGGGCGGGACTCGAACCCGCATGACCCTTTCGAGTCCGGGGGGTTTAAGCCCCCTGCGTCTGCCAATTCCGCCACCCGGGCTGTGGTTGGTGCCTGGCCACAATAGGAGCTGAGCAGCAACAACACGGGCCACCCGACATCGCACAAACAAGTGCGAGAAACTGCCGCAATGAACCCCCGTGGCAATCAACTCGATTTTGACCTGGCCGACCCAAAGTTTTGGGCGCGCCCGCCACAAGAGATTCGAGACGCATTCAAACACCTGCGCTCGCTCGATTCGCCGATCTTCGTCACGGAAACACCGGCTCGCAACGGCAAACCCGTCCAGGGCTATTGGGCCATCGTCAAGTTCGATGAAGTCGCCGAAGCAAGTCGCAACGCCAAAGTATTCAGCAGCGAACCAGGCGTCACCACCCCGCTACCGAACCCAATCGCATCGTGGATGTTCGGCGAATCAATGGTCAACATGGACAACCCACGCCACGGTCGTCTTCGTTCAATCGTCCAGCGCGCGTTCTCCGCGCGCAACATGGCCGTCGTCGAAAAAGACATTGAGCGCGTGGTCAAGATCGCCGTTGATGATCTGATCAACAACAAGCCAGACGACTTCGTCACATCACTTGCTTCGCAGGTGCCGTTCCAAGTGCTTTGCAACATGATGGGAATTCCCGAAAAGCAACGCGCAAACATATTGCAACGCATCTTCACTACAACCGAACGGGCAAGTGCAGAGCACGCATTCAAGCGTTTTCGGATTCCGGGTCGCGGAACAATTGCAATGCTTCAAATGCACCTGATGGTCGCGGGGATTACGCGTCAGTACCGCAAGAACCCGCAAGACGACTTGATTACCGCCCTTGTTACGACCGAGATCGGCGGCCACCGGCTTGGCTACCGAGACCTCGGCGCGTTCTTCAACACACTGTTGGTGGCAGGCATCGAGACAACGCGCAACGAGATCGTGCACTTCTTGCACTTGATAACAAAGCACGAGGACCAGCGTGCGCTGCTGCTTTCAGACTTTGATGCGCACATTGACAAGGCCATCGAAGAAGTCGTCCGCTACGAACCTTCCATCTATCAGTTTCGTCGCCACGTGAAGTCCGACTACAAACTTGGCGGCGCGCACTTGAAGGCGGGCGACCAAGTAATGCTGTTCTTCCATTCCGCGAACAGAGACGAAACGGTATTTCCCGACGCGGACAAGTTCGACATCACGCGCGACCCAAATCCTCACGTTGGTTTTGGCGCGGGCGGGCCGCATACCTGTCTCGGCAAGCTGCTTGCGCGCAGCGAAATGAGACAGCTATTCAAAGAACTCTTCACGCGCGCCCCAGAAATCCGCTCAATCGGCACGCCACAACACTTGGCGTCGAACTTTGACAACCGCATTCTCAAACTGCCCTTTGAGTTAGGACAAACGCGTTAGCGGCGATCAATACGCGTGCGCACTTCACCAATTCGGTTAAGTGTTTCCCGCGCCGCAACTCGCAACTTGGGATTGCCAAGGACCAAAGACATCACACGCCGCTTGGGCTCTGTGCGAGTACGCCAAAGCGTGGACTTCCAGCTGGGGCTCTCAATCCAACCCTCGCCCACCCAAAAGTCCCCAGTTTTAAGGGTTTCCTTGTAGGGCGCGCCACCCTTGCCCATATCCAAAACCGAAATATTGGGATCTGACATCGCAGAGCGCACCATCTCAAGCATGGCAACAAAGCCTGGCGAATACCGAGACAGTTCCTGGTTGTACGCGGGAAACCAGCCCGCAAGGACGCCATTGGCTAGTAGCGAAAGGTCGATGTTGACAATCTGGTCGCCCGCATACAGAACCGAAAGTCGCGATTCAAAGAACTCGTTGCGCGACTCAAAACAGTCAATCACCAGTTGACGCAACCAGGCTTGAGCAAACCTGTCACTGCGACTTGTGCGGCGATATTGCGCCGACTTCCAGTCCATCAACACATTCAGCACATCAGCGTCTCGACAATCAGGATCAAAACGCAACTCGCCATGCTCGCGCTCCAACTTGCGCTGCTTCTGCCGCGCCGTCGTGATGCGCTTGGATTCCTTGGTTTTTCGCTCTAGCCAGTCTTCCCAAGTGCCATCGGTGTCGACGAACGGGGACGGATGAAGCACAACACGACCACCGACTTGCGCGTCGTCGTGAACAGCAGACGGCAAAACCAAATGATCAAACTCAAAAACGGACAGCTGCAACTCGCCCAGAACGACCTTCAGGTCAATCTCACAATCACCCAACACCAAGCCTTGAGCATCTGACACGCCGAGACCAAGTGCCGTCGCCGTTCCTAAGCGCCCCTCGCAATAAGGCATGAAACCAACAACGCCTTCGGGACCTGTAACAACACAGATCCGCGCATCATCGCGATGACGACCAAACAACATCGCGAAATCCGGCGACAGAAAGGGGTTGCGATAGGCCGGATTGACCTGCTGGAAGTGCCGCCAAACCTTGACGAGCCCGGAATCAAGTTCGTCAGGAACGATCACCTCGTAGCCGTACTGCGTCGATGCCGCACCTAAAGAACTGATAACACCCTCCCCTGCCACGCCTCCATGATATTGCCCGAGTGAACAAAAGGTTTATGAAAAGGTGCCGCCAAGGAAGTGCCTGATATAGAAATCGCGCTTGAGCTGCCAGTCTTCTGACGTAATTCCGTACCTAACGTGATCTTCCCAAACGCCATTTATCTCGAGATAGCGATCTGCAATTCCCTCCTCGCGGAGCCGCAACTTCTCGGCAACCCGCCTGCTGGAGTTGTTGCGAGGGATCACGCTGATCTGGATGCGATGCAGATGAATCTCCTCGAAAGCAAAGGCCAGGACCAAAGCCACGGCCTCGGGCATATACCCGTTGCCTGCACAATCGCGGTCAATCCAATAACCAACGTAGGCATTCTGAAACGGGCCACGCTGCACGCTGTTGATGTTCACCTCGCCCATGAACCGACCGTCGCGAAAAATGCCGAAGCCAAAGGCCGTGCCCGCGTTCCATTCCCTGTCCCTCATGGCACAACGGCGCGAAAAGGCGTGCTTATCGGTGGAAATGTCGGGGTAACCGGGCAATGGAGCGGGCTCCCACTTCGTCAGCCACTCGCCACAGCGAACGCGGACTTCGCTCCATTGCTTGAAATCGCCAGGAACCAAGGGCCGTATGACTACGCGAGGACCGTGAAGCTCAACGGCGTTAGAAACCATCGCCGCGAAATTAGCGCGCCTTGGCTTCCCGTGGTTCGCTCATTTGATGACCGCCCAACGAGACCGGCGAAACAAGCTCGAAATCAGCTTGGGCGGCGCGGACGGCCGAGCTGAGCAGAACCAGACGATCCAGAAGAACCAGACGAACCCGATGGGTTGGGACGAGGAGGACGACCATTGGGGCTCACGCGAGGACGGTCGGGCTGCCCGCCAGGTGGTCGACCCATCTGAGCGTCGCGGCGTCCCGCTGCTGGGCGTGGATTGCGACCGCCGTTGCCCCGACCGCCCTTGGCGGCACGCGGGTCGTTGGTGCGTGCCTGCTGGGCGCGCTGGTTCTGCTCCTCGGCATAGGCCTGCAGACGCATGGCCCAGTCGTTGAGCTTCATGGCAAGTCCATTACCGCGACGAGACCGACCGGCAGCAGCTGCCGGCTTTCCGTTAGTCGCACCGTTGGTCGCACCTGAAGGCGAACCTGAGCCCGAAGCTGCGTCGACCGCGCGCACGGTTCCAAGGTCGTTGTTTCGCATGGCTGACAAACGCTTGTTGTTATACCAAGGTCGCAAATGCAGACGCGCCGGCAGCAATGCTCCATAAATAAGCACGCCCTCGTTCATCTTGATGCGACGAACAATGTCAGCAGGAGCAAGGTTCTTGTCAGAAGTCGAAGTCGTTGTCGACTTTGAGCCTTGCGCATCGCGAGTTGTCGAGGTCGAACTGACTTCTTCGTTACCAATCAAGCGCGAGACGTAGTCCAATGTCGACGTGTCAGAGATACCCGACAACACGACCTTTGCGCGGTGGTTGTTAACAACAGTCTGAGCGCGGTCGCCGTAGCGGTTGTTGATCTGCGCCATGTCCTGCCAAACGGTCACCAACTGAATACCCAAACCTGAACAGGTTGAAGCAATGGAGTCCAAGTCGTCTAGCGGTGCAATGTTTGCGGCCTCGTCCAACACGATGAGCATGGACGGGTCGAGGCGACGCCCCGGACGCAGCGGCGCCTGGTCGTATGCCGCGCGGATGATCTGACGCAACAGAGTCGAGAACACCGGACGCAAGCGGTCTTGTTCGTGTGAAGGAGCACACACATACAACGTGTGCTGTCCACCATCCAAGAACTTCTTGGCCTGAATCTCGCTGCCGCGAGCAGAAAGCAGAACCGTCGGGTCGCTGTAAGCGTCAATGACGACTTCTGCGGTTGTGTAAATGGAGCTTCGCGCGCGGTCTTCACGTTGCCATGAAGCATCTGCTGCACGCATGGCGTCCTCGCCGTCGGGCCCTGGAATTGCAGCCAACAATGCGCGGACTTCGTATTCCTCTTGGGTGTCAATCCAACGAACGACATCGGCCATCGTGTACCCGCTAGCCGCTGCAGCGAACAGATGAGGACCAAGCAACTTGCCCGCAGCCGAGTACCAAAAGTCGCCATCTGAAAGGCCTTTTGAGTTGCTCTTCGCAGCGCTTGTCAACCACGCGGCAATCTTCTTCGCACCGGCCCAGTCGCGCGCGCCATCAAGTGGCGACCATGTTGACGTCGGCAAGCCCGTTGCAGCGGTGGGGTCATAGACCCACACCTCTCCCTTGCGCTTGCGCCACTCAAGGGTGTCTTCGGCCAAGTCATTCTTAACTGACGTGGCAATAACCGGACCCTCCCATTCAAGAATGGCGGGAACGGCGAGCCCGGTCGTCTTACCGGACTGGGTTGGCCCCATGACGATTACCGAGTGACGAAGCTCTGTGGCAATCAGCGCGTTGCCAACACGACCAAGGGTCAAGCGACCCGGCGTTGTCTCTCGCACAACCAACTGCTTGATGTCTGACTTGCGTGCCCACTGCGTGGACTTCTGACCAAGCTTGCCGGAACCGCCAGAAACACGCTCTTGGTAAAAGCGGTACCCCGCCCAAGCAACGGCGCCAAGGAACACAAGCAACAAAATGAAGGTTCCGTAGAACAGCCCGGCGCCGGGCACGACCTGCTGATCGGCTTCGGGCCAAGCCAAGTTTGGCTCGCCTGGATTCGAAAGCAGCTTGAAAACAATCGGCAACATCTCTGACACGCCAGCACTCGGCACACTGCGGCCGCCACTGGCAATCAGGCTGGAAACCCAACCAGTGATGGAAAACACCACCATCAACGCGAAAACCAGCGCGATTCCGCCAATGATCAAGTTGTCGTTATTGCCGCCGCTTCCTCCCTGTTGACCACTCATGCCGTGTCTCGATTCAAGTCTTGAACTGGCGCCACACCGGACATTCTGCTGTCAGTGTCGACCAATGCGCGCTCAGAGTTGCCCAGAAGGTGACGCACGACGAACGAACGGCCGCCGACCTTCCAAACTGCCTCACCCCTACCGAGGTTTGGCAACAACGCGGCTTCGGTGCTCGTAAGACCCAACAACTCGCGTGCAGAAACCAACTCGTCCGAGGACTGCGCATAAACAACGCGCGTTCCAGCGTCGGCAAGCAAACCCTCTGCAATCTGGCGCTGCTCACTTCCTGCGTCACCCGTTGCTTTGAGGTCGGACACACGGTGCATAACGATCAGGTTCTGAATACCGTACGCACGACTGAGCTTGAAGTTTGCTTGCATCCATCGCGCAATGCCGATGGTGCGAAGAATCGACCAGGCCTCGTCAACCACGATGATTCGCTTACCAGCACCAGGCCGCGCAAATGCCGCCTGCAACCAAGCCGCGGCGCACGTCATCAAGATCGGCAATGCGTCTGACTGGTGCAACGCGGAAAGGTCAACAATCACCAGCGGACCATCCCAGTCAACGTCGACAGAAGTTTGACCGTCGAACATGCCCCGAAGGTCACCTTCACAAAGACGCAACAACTCCAATGCGATCTCGCGGCCGTCTTCAGTCAGGCGCTCAACTGTCGTGTGTGCACGACCAGCCGATGCGCGGTTGGGGTGCAGCAATGCCTTTGCAACTTCAGGAATAGTTGGCTGCGTGTTGCGACCGCGGACGTGATCAAGGGCAATGCGACAAGCGGTCTGCTCAGCAGGACCCAAACGACGGTTTAGAGACGCTTCACTGATTGAAGTCATCAGCGTCTCTTGACGCGCGATAGTCACATCGGCACTCAAGTCGTGTTCACCGGGACCAGGGTCAAGCGGGTTAAGACGAATCGAACCACCGGGAGACAACCGCAATGGCGTAACGCCCAGGGCTGCTGCCAAGTCGTCGTATTCACCCTTCGGGTCCATAACGGCTGCTTTGCGACCGAAAACCTGTTGGCGAATGATGTAAGTCTTCACAAGCGACGACTTACCGCGACCAATGTGGCCCAAAAGAATCATGTTCGGGTCTGTCAGAACGCCGGCCTTGTAAAGCTCGAACGGGTCGTAACAAAAGCTTCCACCGCCGGTCAGGTCTTGACCAATGAACGCACCACGACCACCCAAACCACTTTCAGCAATGAACGGATAGGCCGCTTGCAAGTGAGCGGTTGAAACACGGTGAGCTGGAACGTGAATCTTTGGCATTAGTTGAGCCCCCTGCAAAGTGGAAGCACGCATGAAAACGCTACGTCTTGTTCGCCATAAAGCCTGCGCAGTTCAATGTGCGCTTGTGACGCAGACTGTTCAACCTCGCTGCAAGCTTCTTCGAGTTCTTCGATTGTCGAGCCGGTCACAGACACATAGCCACTAAACCGGTACTCGGAAAAGCCGTCTGCCAGTTCCTGCTCGCGACGCAAAACACCTTCGAGTTCGCGGCGCCTGCGCTCGTTTGGCATGTAGCCCGCGCGTCCACGAAGTTCTTCGTCTGAAACGTAAGCCGTGTGCGCAGATTCAACTTCTCGCTGCGCCTTGGCAGGGTCAATCGGCTGCATGACCATTGACACGGTACGAATGCGTTGAGTGCGCACCATCAATGGCGCCATGAAGTCTGGCCCCACTTCCAAGCGCGGCCACTCAGCAATCCAAAATGTTGCGTGATAGGCACGCTCGGTGCGGTAGTGGTCCCAAGCCGTTTGTGTTGCCATCGGCCAAGCGCTCTTGGGTGATGCACCGGCACGTTCTGGGTCACGACGACCACGACGCACCAACTCTCGACGACCCAACGGGTCAATGGCGTTACGAATGACTCCGCTCAACAAGCGTGGTGAAAGTGCTCCATCAACATGAATGTCTGCGCCGTAAAGGCTTTCCATCAACTGGCGTACTTCGCGAAGCAGCACAAGACATGCCCCTTTGTCGCCTCCACCGGCCTTCTTGATGATGCGTCCAGCACTAGCTGCGCTGATTTGAACAGCGATGAAGGTCTCGTGTTGTTGCGAGATTGGACCGAACTCTTGCAACAAGTCGATGTAAGAGCGGACAGTCGGTGCGTCGTCAGACTGAACCTTGGCTTCGGCCAAGTATCGGTTGAAGGCGTCACCGTCGTCTGGAACCGCGCGTTCAATCCATTGCACGCGGTGTACGTAGCTACTTGGGCGCGCCATCGAGCCCAACACGTCAGCCCAAGACTGCAAGCGACGTGCTTTCTCGCCAGCATCGAGCAACGCAAAAGCGTCACCACGAACCGCCAGCACAGCTGTGTACAGCATTGACTTTTCGTCTTTAACAACGCCGATGCTTGTGTTGCCCTCAGCCACCGGCACGTCGAGAATTTTCAGACCTCGCAGCGATGGCGGCAATGCGCGCGACATAAGTCGAGGATCAACCTGACCCCGTCCGCCCTTTCCACCCTTGGAGCCCTTGCCGCCGCGCGAGTCCATGCCACGCGAGCGTTGTTGTCCGCCACGAGCCGAGCGTGCGTTTGCAGCCTGACCGCGACCACGAGGTCCGCGTTGAGGAGGCTCGTTCTCGAATGAAATGCGATTGCTTAGGTCTTCATAACTGAAATCGCCAATTGCCGGCATGGTTGAAATCCAACCCGCCTTGTTTCCCGAGTTCATGAACCAAGCAAAAATTACCGGAATCCACTCGTCGACTCCACGACCACCCGGCTGGATGAATCCAAGACCGACGGCCCCAGCAAGCACACCAAGTGCGATAACCAAGGCGCCCTGGCCGATAACTGACGACAAGCTGAAGATCATCAGCGCCAGAACAAGGGCCACACCAAAGATGACCAGTTGCCCAAGACGCAAACCAGCTAACGCTCCCCGCTTTTCCAGCGGGCCAAAAACATAACCCCTAACTGCTGACATCAGCAGTAACTCCTTCCGGCCCTCGTGCGCACGGGCCAAAACACTTCTCTAATCCTGGATACCGTGAATTGCCGAAAAAAGCGAGGCCCAATTGCTGAACCGCTGTTTCGGCACCCGACATCGAGCCGAAACTCACTTGCCTCTGCCATTTGACGGTCGCGGTGTCGTCCGCGGCGGTGTACTCCGTGGTGGAGGCGTCGTCCGTGGCGGCGGTGTGCTTTGTGGGTTCCCGTTGTGCACCACTCGCCCGACAACGGGTCTACTACTTGTTGGTGCCTTTTGGTCTGTTGGCGCCTTTTGGTTGAGGGTCGAGTTGCCCCCAACGATGTTCGCCACCCCGTCGCTACCGACTTGATTAAAGCTCGCCGGCCCAACGTTGGTGGGGGTCTGCGTCTGCCCGGCGCCGCCAGGAGGCGTGGCCGATTGACCCCGTCGCCGCTGCCCACCGTTGCCGCCATGATCCGATCCGTTGGTCGTGCGTCCTCTGCGTTGCGAGCTTCCGCGACCACCGGCTGCCCCTGCAGCGCCGGCTGCACCGGCCGCAGCGGCAGGTCCACCGGAACCGTTGCCACCGGGTCCACCGGAACCATTACCGCCACCCAAAGCGCCTCGGGGCCCGCCTGGACCACCACTGCCGTTACCGGATGGCAAGGCTCCGCCGGGAGCGTAAGACGGCCCAGGCTGGGGCCTTGTAGGACCAAGATTTGGCGATGCACCTCCGCCTGGAGTTGGCTGGTACGTCCCTGAAGGCGTCGCACGATCACTGTTTCGGTTTCTGAAGAAAGCATTGGCTTTGCTAAGCGCAAAGCTGGTGTAGTGACCCTTGCTCATGATGCTTCCGGGACGCGACAACTGACCCTCAGCAGCCATTGACGCACCCGGCGCAATTTCTATGATCTTCATTCCGGTAAACGCCGCCATGAAGAAAATGCAAGCGCCGGTGATGTAACTACCTAGTTCGCCCGCGCCAATCGCACCCCCGCCATCGGTTGAGTTGCTAACTGCAACGTCGGCTTTTCCAAGTGCAGCAAATCCAATCGACAGCGCCGCGACAATGAACACTTTCGAAAAAATCAAGGCAATCAGAACTTCTGCAAGTCGCCTTGCGAACTTTGCCGTAGCCGGCCAAACCATTGCGGCCAGTGCAAGTGGCATGAAAAACGCAGCCAGATAAATACCCAATTCGCGAATGATCAACTCACAAAGAATGACGACCGCTGCAAGCATGATCACAATCAGCCAAACAACGGCCAGCGGGACGTCTACAAGATGAGCAGCAAGTGCAGTGATGTTGTCCTGCAACGGTTTTACTTCACCAACAAGAAAACCCGAAGCCAAGTAGCTGGACATGTTGTCGCTGATCCACAACAACAAGCGCGTCAAAAAGACGATCGCTTGAGTACCAAGCAAAGCAACTGGGGTCATGATCAACAGCGCGCGCAACATAAAGAACAGCGAGCCTCTGATGACCGCGGTAATGATCGCGATTATCAGCAGCGGCAGCATGAACGAGAATGCAATCTGTTGAGTCACTCCAAAGTTGGTGGCAAACCAACCCTGAGTCAGGTTTGGCGCACCCAGACCGTGTTGATGGTCAGAGCTTGCATCGGGAGCCTCTTTGGGGTCACCCAAAAGCCAACCCATTACCGAGTTGATCATCGAAACGGTCAGCGAAGACATCGCCTCGACACCCCATTTGTAAAAGGCAACAATCGGCGCGGCAATGGTTTTGGTCACGGCTTCTTTGAACATGTTTGCAATGCACTTGCCCAAGTTGATGATGACTCCGAGTCCACATGCATCATCGGGCGGAGCAAGCGTGGCTGCTTGCTGCAGGCTCTCAAACCCGCCTTGCGCCTGAGTGGTCGCCTGCTCCCCTGGCGCCGTTACGGCGCCAGGGGCTTGCTGACCCTGCTCGTTCGCCTCAACTAGATCGCCACCTCCCAAGCCAAAACCTGGGTCACCTGGGGCGGCAACGGCTGCTGTCGGAACGCCTGCCAGACCAAAAGAGAACACGGCCACAGCAAGAAAAGAGAAGAGAACCCGGCGAATAGAAACAAAACTCACGAGGCGCTCCTTTCCAACAACCAAAAGCGTGAGCAAAACCACGCCCACCTGGGCAAATAACGCAACGTATGTATCATAACGCGTCGCTGCTTTTATTCCGCATTGACCCAAGAGCCAATACGGCTCATCACGAAGTCTTGCCCCTGAACGCCTGGCCGCCCTTGCGGATGGCCTTGACCGAAGCAGCGCGGGCGTCGGTCTTGCCTTGACTGGGCGAGAACGGACCACGTTCGTACTCTTGACGAGCACCCACCTGGGAATAGACGCCTTGCCCGGCAAAGAACGACAGCAGCAGTGGCAGCTGCATGGCGGCAAGCATCACCGTGAGCATTCCGGCCAACATCAGCATGTAACCCTGGTCTGACGCCGCAAAGGTTTCTGCATTCGAGGTGAGCGAAAAAGACTCCGAGCACATGGCCATGCCAAGGAACAGCACGCCGATGGCAATCGTGCGGGCGAAAATAACGACAATCAGAGTCTCAATCATGCGGACCAGGAAGGCTCTTGTCGGCCTCCAAATGCCCGCAGCCAAAGCAAGGGGCATAAACAACGTGATCATCATGATCATCACGTCTCGCAATAGGAGTTCGGCATAAAGACAAATGACACCAAAAAACAAGAAGACGCCGAGTCCGAACATCAAGAGCAACGGTCCGGGCCCGGTGTTGGAGAGGTCGATTGAAGTGAAGCGGTCAATGAACAATTGAGATTGCGACGCGCTCACGCCCAGTAACGCGTTTGTCATTGACCTATCGATCATCTGCAGAAGTGTTGAAATAAACATGGTGGCCGGGACGCCCACAACGGCAATCAGCGCGCCCATGGTGATCGTGCGAAGGACTTCGGAAAGCGACCCGCGAACAATCCCGGCAATAACTGCAATAACAATGAAGGGAACAACGGCATAAAGACCAATGGTCTTCATTGCCTCCATCTGTGTGGCAAACGCGGCGCCACCGATGTTGAGAGTCGTTCCCTTGAGAATGAACTCAATAGCCCATTTGAAAGCCTGCATGGCGGCGCCCACGACGGCGTCAGCCAACCACTGAAAAAGTTCGAACCCAAGAAGTGTGGGGTGATTACTTAGCTGGAACAGGTCCATAGCGGAACGCAAACGATCGATCTAAAAGAGGCTGTGCGGCGTTGTAATCACCACTTTGCCCCTGCGGGCTGAGCAGCGCCGGTGACGGACCAAATGCGTTGCGGAAGCCTGAAACGCGCCAGCCGTTCTCATAAACAAGCGTGACGTCTGCGGTCTGCCAAACACTGCGGAACTTGGCGCCCTGTGGGTCGGCGACCATCAAGCAATACCAAATGGTGACCGTGTAGCCGTTGTCGACTCGTGCGACCTTGTACACGCCGGGCAGCGTGACTGCACGACTGGTTGCAGCCGACGAAGTGGGCCGCAACTCCTTGCCCAAGTTTGCAAGCGAGTACGTGACGAACGACCGCGCCTCTTCGGGCGCATTTGACGCAAACACGACCGAGGTTGCCTGCGTGCGGTTCGTGTCGGGAAGAATCGAAACCTCGGGCAACGCAGAAATGAACGACGTGGCCGCTTTGACCGCCCCCGCTTGGGAGGGGTCTCCGTTGACCATGTCTTGAAATGTGGTGCCGGCGATTTGACTGACCGAGCGCCCTGTTGAGGCGGTGTTGTTGTTCTTGTTGCCAAATGCATAACCGGCCAGCCCACCAAGAACCAGCGTTGCTACGGCAATGACAGCGACCAAAGGAAGGCCTACGCCAGAAGACTGGCCCCACGAGTCACCACCAAGTATTCGCGGGGCCATGTTGTCTCCTTTCGTTCAAGTCAATCCATCATCAGTGATGGGTCTAAGGGATCAGGTGAGGGTCTTGCCCTGCTTGAAGAACCAGTCGACACCAACTACCGCGGCACCAATTGCCAGCGCCGCTGCGGCACAGATCAAGAAACCTTTCTTGCCGTTAACGCTTTGGGTGTAGTTGTTCGAGAACGAACCAACCGCCCACAACCCGGCCGAAAGAACGACTCCGATAACCACAAGGACCAGAGCTAGATACCCAATTCCCTGCATGAAATTGTTTGCCAGATCAGCGCCAAAAAAGCCGCTGTCTGGATTTATTGCGGGCAATTTTGAGTCTGTCTGACCCAACAAAACAATTGCGCTTGTAATCATTTTCTTCTTTCCTTCCTTGAAACAAGGATTGACTTGAAAGTGTCCCCGAGGGACTTGTTAATAGGGAAAAACTCTCTAGGAAGCACGACGCATCCTTGCGCGCTTGCGACCACCGGCGAGCGTGCCGACGGTTACAGCAGCGAGTTCAACGAATGCGTCTTGCGTGCCTTTGTCGAGGGATTCAATGTCCACGTTTGTGGCCCCAGTTGAAAGGTACCGATCCCACGGAATTCTCACCACTTCAGAGCAACGGTCCACGAAATGAGACTCGATGCGCTCGATGTGTTCTTCTGGGGTGTCGCTTGGAATGCCGTTAATGACGGCGATCACGCGGGCGTCTGGGTGGGCGGCTTCTCCGGGGTGCTCATCAAGCCAAGCAAGTGTGCGCTCTGCGGCCCTCACACTGTCAACGCTTGGACCCATGACAAGCAACAACGTGCGTGCACTGTGAACCAGCACGCGGCCCGTTGCCCGGGTGACCCCGGCACCTGTGTCAAACAAGGAAATGTCGTAGTTGTCCGACAACACGTCGACCACTCGCTGCATCTCACCTTCGCCAAGAACACCGTTTTCGGCGGGTTCACCGATGATGACGTCAAGCCCTGTATCGGTGCTGGCCGCATACTGACGCATCTCGTGGAAATTGCGCGGAGAGGGTTGCGCGTATGCCAGTTGAGCCAACGAGCTTGGCGCACGGGGCGCCAACAACCAGCCAAGTGAACCGGCTTCGGCATCGCCATCAAGGGCAACGATTCTGCCGCCACGCAGGCTGGCAAGCGTCGAGCCGAGATATGCCGTGATGGTTGTCTTACCAACCCCGCCCTTGCGCGAAAACACAGCAACGGTGCCCTCGTCGACGGGAAGCTTGAGCATGCGCGCGGCTTCGTGAACCCGCTTTTCGGAGGCCGACTGACCAACGTTGATGCCCGTCAGTCGGAAAAGAAGCCCACGCCATCCATCGTGGGGACGACTGGCGTCCGACTGACGGCGCGGCTGACGGTCGAAGTTTTCAAAGTAACGGTCGTCGCTACCTCCGCGACGAGCCGGCGCGCCCTGACGGCGGTACTCGTAACCATCATCTGTGTAGCGCGTGCCCTGCTCAATGAACTGGTTGCCGCGGTGTGTACGCCAAGGCTCTTGGCGAACAGCCTGACTGACTTGCTGCGACGAGTTACGCAAATCGACCGCGCGCTTGTCGCTGACCGGATGCGGCGCGTTCGGCCCACTCTTTTGAGGGTTTTGACCGTTTGGGTTACCACCGGGACGCTGACGCGTTGACCCTTGTTGGGCAGCGGCTGCGGGGCCACGGGCCGCACCAAAACCATCGGTTTTGGTGCCTGGCCTGGCGCCAGTTGCCGGCTTGACACCCTTGCCTGGCTGCCCAAACGCCTGTGAGGAGGGGCGCAGCTGCGAGAAAGGCACGACGCCGCCACTGCGGGTGTTATTGGGTCGACCACCGCCGTAACGTCCACCGGATTGCGAATAGCCGCTCACGCTGCCCTCCCCTCCAAATCAAAACAACAAACAATGCTTCGGTACTCGGTTGAGCACCCAGCTGATTGCTTTATGATACACGGGCAGGAAACATTCACCAACCGAATGGTGACGGTTTTGCGACAATTTGTCGGACGTCGCCTGGCGCCCCACATGTTGTCGCCGAGCGCATCAGAGGTTTTTTAGAAGCGCGACTTGGCCGTCGAGATTGTCTCGTTCGCTAACCAAGACTTGATCGAAACCAAAGACCTCGAACGCAAGATCGAGGATCATTGCGCCCGCCGCAATCACCCCAGCCCTGCCCTCTGGAACACCACGCGCCATTCGCTGTTGTGCGGTTTCTTCAACCAGGGTTTCGGTCCACTTGAAAACGTCGGCGCGCGAAAGCGTCGAGCCATGCACCTTGTCGGGGTCGTATTCCGAGAGTCCCAACGAGAGCGCCGCGATTGTCGTCACGGTTCCGGCTACACCAATCAGTGTTGGTTTTCCCGATGGTCGAACTACTGGACCGAATGCTTCTGCAATTTGGCCCTGGGCTTCGACAAGTTCGCTTTCGGTTGGTGGATCGGAGCGCATACAACGCTCCGTCATTCGCACAGCGCCGACATCAATCGACGAAAACACGGGCGAATTGGATTCGTTCGTTCGCCACGCAAACTCTGTCGATCCCCCGCCAATGTCAATTAACGCGTAGTCGCCATCGGGCAAATTCGCAGTTGCGCCCAAGTACGTGAGTCGCGCTTCATCTTCGCCACTCAGAATGCGAGGACTCACCTTCAAGATGTGTTCAACCTGTTTTACGAAATCATCTGCGTTGCTTGCATCGCGCACGGCCGAAGTTGCAAACACGCCCAGCTTTTCGACGTTGTGCTCCAGTAACAACTTTGAGAAATCACGCAGCGCTTCTTCACATGCGTCAAGCGATCCGGCGTCCAGCGCGCCGAAGCTGTCAACGCCTTTCCCGAGGCGCGTGTATGCAAGTTCTCGCGCCAACACTTTGTCTTGGTCATCGACAATCAAGAGCCTCGTTGTGTTTGACCCACAATCGATTGCTGCACGATTCGCCACTATTGCTCCCCCGTTGACGCGGATTGCTGCTTGCGCAACCTTCGCAAACGCATGACTAGCCACGTTGCAACCGGGTCTTTACCGCCACTCAGGAAGTACGCGTAGTGCGCATGCAAACACTTCACGCCCGTGCGGGTTCCGCCGACACCACCCGAAGGCGCAGGCCCTTGCCAGTCGGTCGGCATTAGTGCATCGCGTTCTTGTCGATAGCTTGCGTGGCACTCGTCCAGCTCAACAGGGTCGACTTCATTTTCTGCCAAGTCGACTCCGCCGCTGGATTCAATCTGGCCAACCTCTTTCACCAACTCGGGGTCAATCAACCAATAGAGCGTTGGCATGGGAGTGCCGTCAAACATCAACGGCGCGTTTTTAAGCACCGCGGGTTTTCCGTCTGAGCGACGCACGGTCACACTGAACTGCCCACGCGGCGCAAAGCCCAAGAATTCGGTTACTGCTGCTTGGTCTTCAAGGCTCGGCTCGGCGCCAAGGTCAAACTTCGGTGCGTTCACTAATCCCAAAACTCAACGGTGTCGATGGTTTTGGACCACCAAGACTTTTCGGGGTCGCCATCTGTGGCACCTGCCGGCACGGCTTGTGACGGCGCAGGCATTACCGCGTAAGCGTCTTTGCCCGCGGGTACCAATTCGTATCGATCGCGTGCCAGCGCTTCAACGTTTTTGTCATCGCGCAAGGCTGCCGCGCGCTTTTCGAGATCTGCATTGGCAACCTTCAATGCTTCGTAGCGCTGCGAAGCCGCGTGCATGTCCTGACGCTGGTCCCACCAAGTGCGCGCCGGTGTAACCGCCAAAAGATAAACAGCAGCAATGACAATTACTGCAAGCACAACGCGGCGCATGCGCTGACCAAGCAACACACCATTTGCCGTACGGGTTGTTGCGACCATCAGGCGCCCGCCCCGAACGACGCAAGGCCAACCCCGCCCCGAAACACCGCGGAGTCACCAAGCGCAGCTTCGATACGCAGCAATTGGTTGTACTTCGCGATGCGGTCCGAGCGCGCGGGCGCGCCGGTCTTGATCTGGCCACAGTTCGTTGCAACCGCGAGGTCCGCAATGATTGGGTCTTCGGTTTCGCCAGAACGGTGCGACATGACCGCCGTGTAACCGTTGCGATTTGCCATAGCAACGGCGTCGAGGGCTTCGGTGAGAGTGCCTATTTGGTTGACCTTCACCAAGATGGAGTTCGCAACGCCCGTTGTGATGCCGCGCTCCAAGCGATCGACATCGGTGACAAACAGATCATCGCCAACAAGTTGCAGTTGTCCACCAAGCGTTTCGGTGAGGTTGCCCCAGCCTTCCCAGTCGTCTTCTGCCATTGCGTCTTCGATGCTGACAATCGGGTAACGCGCAGCGAGGTCGGCCCAGTAATCAACAAACTCTTCGGAACTAAAGGTGCGACCCTCACCAGCCAAGACGTACTTGCCGTTGTCGTAAACCTCGCTTGATGCTGGGTCAAGCGCAATGGCCAAGTCGTCATTAGGTCGATAGCCAGCGGCTTCGATTGCCTCAAGCAACAGACCCAACGCGGCTTCGTTTGAGTCGAGGTCGGGTGCAAAACCACCCTCATCACCAACAGCTGTCGAAAGGCCCTTCGTCTTCAACAATTTCTTAAGGGCTTGGTAGGTGTCAACACCCCACTCCATGGCTTCGGCAAACGACGATGCGCCCACCGGCATGACCATGAACTCTTGAAGGTCAATGTTGTTGTCGGCATGTGCGCCACCGTTCAAAACGTTGAACATCGGCAACGGCAACACACCCGCGTTCACGCCACCGACATAACGGAACAGCGGCATTCCCAACTCGTCAGCAGATGCTCGCGCGTTGGCCAGAGAAACACCAAGCAACGCATTGGCGCCAAGCCGGCCCTTGTTGTGGGTTCCATCAAGTGAACACAACAAATCGTCTAGACCGCGCTGATCGAAAGACCCAAAGCCCTCGATGGCGTCACGGATTTCGGTGTTGACGTTCTCGACCGCGGATTCAACACCCTTACCGGCAAGACGTTCACCGCCGTCGCGCAGCTCAACAGCTTCATGCTCTCCGGTCGAGGCGCCTGACGGAACCATCGCGCGGCCCGTGGCTCCGCTTTCCAGAGTCACATCGACTTCGACCGTTGGGTTACCACGCGAGTCGAAGACTTCGCGGGCCAGGACATCTTGAATGGCACTCACAGGCAACAACGCTAGCGGTTTACGTGCGCTGCGGAAGGGAAATTGCGCCGCATAGTCACGCCCCAACTCCCCAGCGTGTCGCCACTCTCAGTGCAATACGTCGGCAACGCCGTTGGTGCCCACCACAATGGTGTTGCCGCCCTGAGAAACGGCGTCGAGCAAGCGCATTTGAGCGAGCTGAGGGTGCTCCTCGTAGAGCTTTGCCGTGTTCAACATGCTGCGGGTCACCGCAGCCCTGCCACGGGCGCGTTCCAACTCTGCAAGCGCCTCTTGCTTGGCCTCGGCCAGCTGGTTGTAAATGCGCTTCAACTCGTTGGGCAACATGATGTCTTTGACTTCCAGACGGACAATCCGGACACCGCATTCACCCGCCGTTGGTCCACTGCGCTCAACAAGTGCCGCACCGAATTGATTGCGCTCGGCCATCACCTCGTCAAGGGTCTTGCCGGCCACAACATCGCGGAGCGCAAGCTGTGCTGCCGAATAGAGCGCCAAATAAAAGTCTTGCATGACCATCAAGGCAAGTACCGCATCGCGCACCTCGAACTCCATCACGAGCGACACCTTGATGCCCACGCCGTCCGCAGTAATCAGTTCTTGACCAGGAACAGTTACGGTTCGGCGACGAAGGTCAACGGTCTCAAGTCGCATGCCAAAGCCGTAACACCAGTGTCTGCCCGCCTCGAACTGGGTAATGAACCTGCCGTTTTTGAACAACACGCCACGCTCATGGGCCTCAACTACAAACTTCTTGAAGGGCGTTAGCGCAAAAAGCACCACGCCGAGAACCATGAGAACAACAATCGTCACGAGAGCTTCCATTGGCGAAGTTTGGCATTGCAGCTGCCACTCAGGCGTCATGGGCATCAGGCGGGGGCGTGAACCCGCAAGGCCCTCCACCCACTGACCGAAGTCCGACGCCTGAGTGGCTAACTGCGCGGGGATTCGAACCCCCGCCCGCCAAAGGCAGGGCGTACCTGTTTTATGGGTTTGCAGCCCACAACCACCTGAAGGTTGTGCAGACAGCCCGCAGATGCGGCGAAGTCGCGAAGGGTAGATACCCAACCCCAACTATAGTGACCGCAATGACCCCGGTGGGATCAAGCGCTTGCTGGAAACCACGCAGGACGAACTTGTGACCTGGAAACCTTGAGAGGGTCGCTCAGCAAGCAGCTGGCCATTTTCTCACGAGAGATTTGGATCCAGTTTGCTGCGAAACCGGTCTCTTTGAACTCGAAACGACCCTTGGGTCCAAGCTCAAAACCGAGCCGGTTGTAAAAGCCGACAGCCGAGTCGCGTGCGGTGGCTTCAAGAATCTCAAAGTCGCCACCTTCGATAAGCAACACCCGGGCAAGTTCGCCAAGCAGCTTGCGACCCAATCCCATTCCGCGAACCGATGCATCAATGGCCATTGAATGCAGGCGCACCGAGGCCGGCGCCTCGGGATCGAGATCTCGCGTGTCGTAGCTGCTGACGCAGCCGATCAACTCGTCCTTCAAGTAGGCGCCAATGTGAACAGATGAAGGCGCGTTGTCATATGACCAACGAACTGGATGACCAGGATGTCCGGGCACTAAGGCCGCAATGCGCAAACCGTCAAAATCTGCGGCGTCGCGGACGCGTCGGAAAGTCAATACTTCTGAAACATCCATGAGCAACACGATACAAACCCATTGCAAAATCGATTCAGCAAACAACGGGCATTGATCGACTACTTGCGTTGTTCGTAACTCAAGAATCTTTCGCGATAGCGATCGACCGCCATGCGCAGTGCGACTTCAGGGTCTTGTCCCGCTTCTGCTGCCTGGGCGACTAGGCGCAACAACACATCGCCCAACTCCTGGGCCGATTCGGTTGATGCGGATTCAACAAAACCCGCAGCCTTGGCGCGCGAAAGAACTTTTGATGCATACATCAAAGACGGAAGGTCGGCCGGTATTCCTTCCATTGCACTACTGCGACCCTTGGAGGACATCTTGTTGACCTCCCAGTTCTTCACAACTTCATCTGCAGTTGCGGCGGACTCATCGCCATAAACGTGAGGGTGACGTTCGACCAGCTTGTCCGTCACGGCCTTAGCAACGTCGCCCACGGTAAAGCGACCCTGTTGAGTTGCGATTGTGCTGTGAGCAAACACTTGAAACAACACGTCGCCCAACTCTTCAATCAGGTGATCATCGTCGTCGCCGTTCATGGCCTCAACGGCTTCGTAACTTTCCTCAATCAAGTGCTTGGACAGACTCGCGTGCGTCTGCTTGGCGTCCCAGGGACACCTGACACGCAGTTCTTGCGAAACGGAATCGAGCCGAGACAGCTCCATGGCAACGGGACTTGGAACGTTTTCAATCCAAAGGCTGGTGCGTTCGTCGGCTTCAACGCTGCGGTCCAAATCTTCCCAGGGCAGCGTGAAAACGGCTTGATCGGGCGAGCCGAGGCGCTGCAAGACAGTCACGGTGTCTGGAGTTTCGTTCTCGTAAGCAAGCTTGATGTCACTCAGCACCCATTGCTGATCGCATTGAGCAACAAGCATTGGGCCGCGCTCCCCCGCGGCCTCGACAGCAAACGCGCGCCCATCGACAATGCGCGGCGAAACATCAAGCGGGTCAACACCAAGCTCCTGCCAACACAGGTCAAGGAACGACAACGCAGCAATGATCGAGACGTCGACGTCGGACCTCGCGCGCAACCCCACGACGGTTGCTTCTGCAACCAACGGAGAACCAGGCACGGCATAGACAATGCGACCGTGTTCTTGAGCAGCCGCAACTAGGCGTTCAACGATCTCGGGGTAAACGTCTTCGATGCGCTCGGCAGAGTCATACACATCGTCAAAGCTGACGGCGTTTGTAAATGGTTGCGCCGCTGGATGCTTGCGGGTTCGCAGATAGACATGATCGCCAGCCAATGCATCGTGTGCGGACTTGGTTATTAGGTCGCGGTCGGCAGGACCAAGACCCACCACAACAATTGTCGCTTTGTTTGTCACGATGCCGCTCCCTCAACGCCTTCAACCGGAACCATGTCACGCAAGAACCGAGTCAACATGACAACAATCGATTCTGCTTCCTTCTCGTCTGGCTTCTTCGTGCCAAATCGCACGGCGGACTTGCGAGGCAACGGCACTTGAATCTGCTCAAGGTCTTGTTTCTCTACTGCATTTGGATAGACCCGCTTCAAGCGAATGGATGCACTGGCCTTGAGCTGCAGAGGCGAGATGCGAGCAACATCACGACTAACAGAGACTTCACGAACGCCGGTGCGTACGCATTCAGCACGCAGTGCAGCAACCTCAAGCAGCGCCTCTGCTTCTTGAGGAATGGGACCATAGCGGTCAAGCCATTCGCGACGAATGTCATCAACCTCGCTGTCACTTGTGACTGTGGCCAATCGCTTATACGCCTCCAAACGCAGGTCTTCGCGACCGATGTACTCGTCTGACAAGTTGGCGTTGACCGGCACTTCAAGTTTGATTTCGGCGGGCTCTCGAATTGGTTCGCCCTTCAGCTCTGCCACGGCTTCGGACACCATCTGAACGTAGAGGTCGTAGCCAACGGCAGCAATGTGCCCGCTTTGGGTTCCGCCGAGAAGGTTTCCGGCGCCGCGAATTTCAAGGTCACGCATTGCAATCTTGAAGCCCGACCCAAGAGCAGTGTTTTCGCCAATGGTCTTGAGACGCTCATAGGCCTGTTCGCTCAGCGAAACATCGGGGGGATAGAACAGGTACGCGTAGGCACGCTGGCCGGAACGACCAACACGGCCACGCAGCTGGTGCAACTGACCAAGGCCAAGCCTGTCGGCGCGATCCACAACGAGTGTGTTCACCGTCGGCATGTCGATACCCGATTCGACAATCGTCGTAGAAACCAACACGTCGTACTTGTTTTCCCAGAAGTCATAGATGATCTGTTCAAGGGAGCCTTCGTCCATCTGGCCGTGTGCAATTGCAACACGAGCCTCGGGCACGAGCTCGCGAATCTCGGCGGCCTTGCGGTCGATGTCGTGCACCCGGTTGTGGATGTAAAACACCTGACCTTCGCGAAGCAGCTCGCGCCGAATTGCTTCGCTAACCGCTTGGTCATTGGCTTCACCGACATAGGTGAGAATCGGCTGACGTTCAGCTGGCGGAGTGTTGAGAATGGTTAGGTCGCGAATACCCGTAAGGCTCATCTCGAGCGTGCGCGGAATCGGCGTAGCCGACAGGGTCAAGACGTCAACCTGATTCTGTAGTTGTTTGATGGCTTCTTTGTGCGTAACGCCGAAACGCTGTTCCTCGTCGACCACAAGCAAACCCAAACGTGGAAACGCGATCTTGTCGCTGAGCAGTTTGTGCGTGCCAATGACAACATCAACTTCGCCGTCGGCAATCTCTTTGATGACGCGCTTCTGCTGCGCGCTCGTCAAGAAGCGGCTCAACACTTCAACCCTGACCGGATAGCCCGCAAAGCGGTCGCTAAACGTCTGGAAGTGCTGCTGGGCTAACAACGTCGTTGGAACAAGAACGGCAACTTGCTTGTTGTCTTGCACTGCCTTGAACGCAGCCCTGATGGCAACTTCGGTCTTGCCGAAACCAACATCGCCGCAGACCAAACGATCCATTGGAACTTCGCGCTCCATGTCGTCCTTCACTTCTTCAATGGCCTTCAGCTGGTCTGTGGTTTCAGTGAACGGGAAGTTCTCTTCGAGCTCGCGTTGCCACGGCGTATCGGCGCCAAACGCATGACCGGGAGAATGCGTTCGGCGTTGGTACAACACCACAAGTTCTTGGGCGATTTCCCGAACGGCCTGTTGCACCCGTGACTTGGTCCGGCCAAAGTCCGAACCGCCCATCTTGTTAAGCGTTGGCGTCTCGCCGCCCGTGTACGGACGAATGGCATCAATCTGGTCCGATGGCACGTATAAGCGGTCGTTGCCCTTGTACTCAAGCATCAAGTAGTCGCGTTCGGCGCCACCAAGGTTTCTCTTGACCATGCCGACGTACTTGCCGACACCGTGAACGTGGTGCACGACGTAATCGCCAGGTTGAAGCTGATCGAAAAAGCCTTCCATGGCGCGCGAACGAGCCTTTGGCTTGCGGTGCGACCGGCGGCGCCCGTTGACATCGGCTTCACTAAGGACCGCCAACTTTGCGGGCGCGAACACGAAACCTTTTTCGAGACTGGCAACAACGACATGGGCGCCGGATTCCCGAGCCCAGTGAGCATCGTGGTCCTGTGCATCAAGTGCCACCGGTGCTGTAACGCCTTGTTCAGACAACGCGTGCGACATGCGTTGCGCACTTGACGGCGTCTCAGCGGTCAGCACAACTCGATAGCCATCATCAACAAGTTCAGTGATCGACTTGGCCACGCGCGCTCCGTCGCCGGCGATGTCACCCCAACCACGCGCATCAACAGACGGCGTGTCTGGGCTCTCTGGAACCGAAGTCAGAAAACGCACACTTGCCGGAGTCGCTTCCAGCAGGCGCTCAAAGTCCACATGTAAGTGCGGGAACGGGTCTTCGCCCTCCTTTCGCGCACTCCACGTTGACGCCAACGTTTCGGCCAGCGCGCGTTCTTCGTCTTGCAACTCGCTTGCGCGGTCACGCATGCGGCGCGGCTCAACCAACAAGATCTGCGAATCGCGAGGCAATAAGTCCGTTAGCACTCGCTCACGCACAGAAATCCACGGCAGCCAAGACTCCATGCCTTCAAACAGCTGGCCTTCGCTGAGCTTTTCCCATTGCTCGCGACCCCACGGCTCTAGGCGACTTAGTTGTTGAGCGCGGCTCTTGGTGTCTTGCGTGGGAAGCACTTCGCGACAAGGGAACAACTCAACAGAATCAACATCGTTGGTCGAACGCTGGTCGGCAATCGCGAACTCGCTCAAGCGGTCCACTTCGTCGCCCCACAAGTCAATGCGCACGGGTGCGTCTGCTGTCGAACCAAACACGTCAACAATGGAACCGCGCACTGCAACGTCTCCGCGGTGTTCAACTTGGTAGTCACGTCGGTATCCAGCCGAAACAAGACGTTCAACAAGCTTCATGGGGTCAACCGTGTCACCCTTGCGAACACACACCGGGTCGCTCGCCGCGTTGTCAGGTCCAAGCAATTGCAGCAACGATTTAATGGGCGCAACAATTACGTGGCGACTCTGCTGGGCTTTGTCATTCGCACCTGTGTCATCAGCGATTGACTTGAGTTTCCAGAGAACACGTTGACGTTCGCCCATTGTCTCGACTGCCGGGCTTACTCGTTCAAAAGGCAGTGTTTCCCATGCTGGAAACAACGACACACTTTCTTCACCGAGCCACACGCCAAGGTCGTTGACCAATTTCTGTGCGTCATTTGTCGTTGCAACAACAACAAGTGTCACGGGTGGAGCACTGAGATGGTTCAACCCGGCGAGGAAGAACGCACGAACCGCATCTGGAACGGCAACAGCGCGCGAAGGTGCGCCAAGGATCGACATCAGCGACTCTTGAGATCGCAACAAAGGTGGGAGCGCAGTTAGCACTTGTTCAACAGTAGTGAACGAAAAGACCTATCGACCCAAGTCAGTTGTAGCGATTCATTGCCGTTGTAAGTCCGTGCATCAAGATGTCCTCAACGCACTCGGCGGCCCGCGCAATGCCCGCGTCAAGCAACTCACGTTGGTCGCCCGTTGGACGACGAAGCACATAGTCACTTACCGGCTGACGGCCATCGGGACGATCAATGCCAATGCGGATTCGCGCAAAGCCATCGTCCTTCAAGTGGTGCTTGATGGATTTCAGACCGTTGTGACCCGCCAGGCCGCCGCCCAACTTCACCTGAATCGAACCGGTTGGCAGATCAAGCTCATCGTGAATGATCACAAGGTTTTCAAGGCTCTCGATGCCGTAGCGACGAACAAGTGGCGCAACGGACTCGCCTGAAAGGTTCATGAAGACGCCCGGGATTCCCAACGCCAAAAGCTTTTCGCCGATGCGGGTTTGACCCCACAACGCCTTGCCCATTGCAGAACGCAGGTTGACCCCGCGCTCGGCGGCAATGTGGGAAACGCAGTCAAGGCCGGCATTGTGACGTGTGCCGTCGTACTCAGCGCCTGGATTGCCAAGGCCGACGACCAAGAGGTCTGCTGGCGTTCCGGATTTCTTGGTCGGCAGATCTTTCTTTGACCTGCCGCGACCAAAAGCAGGCAGGGCTTAACCCTCTTTGTTCTCGGCTTCGGCGTCGGCTGAAGCCTCTTCGCCCGCACCCTCGCCTGAACCTTGTTCACCCTCGGCGGCTTCACCCTCGCCGGAAGCGGCCTCAAGGGACTCTTCCTTGGGAGTGATCTTTCCGATGACAATGGCTTCTTCGGGATCGACTTCGGTGGTGACACCGTTAGGAAGCTTGATGTCATTGACGCGAATGCTGTCGTCGATGTTGACGTTGGTGACGTCGATTTCGATGTGCGCAGGAATGTTGGTTGGCGTCGCCGAAACGGTGAGCGTGTTGAGAACGTGTTCGAGGATGCCGCCGGCCTTGCGAAGCTCGTCTGCTTCACCAATAAAGGCAAACGGGACTTCAACGGTCATCACTTCGTTGCGGCTGACCACTTGAAAGTCAACGTGGGAAACGGTGTTGCGGACGGGGTGAAGCTGCACGCTGCGCGCCAAGGTGAGGTGCTTCTTGCCCTCAACGTCAAGGTTGATCAGCGCATTGAGACCCGCGTCTGTGTTGAGAGCAAGGCGCAAAGACTTTGCTTCGACGCTTACCGAAGTCGGATCGATACCGTGTCCGTAGACGACTCCGGGGATTTGACCGGAGGTGCGAAGGCGTCGAGAGTTCGAGCTGCCAGGGTTCTTACGGAGGTTTGCAGAGAGAGCGACTTCAGCCATGGGGGGTGATTCTAGGTGAAGTTCACTCCCCTGCTGGTCGAGTCTGCGAGAGAACCCTCAGGAAGCCGGTCGAACTCCGTACGGGAACATCCAACCCGACGTTCCCGGAACGCTGCGCATAGAGACTCCGCCGGAGCTGGAGTTAATGGCCCAGCCACCGCCGACATACATTCCAACGTGGTCAATCGAACGCGAGTTGGCGCGGTCCGGACCCCAGAACAACAGGTCGCCCGGGCGCAGCTGGTCAAGCGGAATGCGGGTGCCAAAGTTGTATTGGTCATTGGCAACGCGAGGAATGCCACTGCCCGCAGACTTCCAAGCTTGCGATGTCAAACCACTGCAGTCGTAACCGTTCGGACCGTTGCCGCCCCAGACATATGGGGTTCCAAGTCGACGAATGGCGTAGTCAACTGCAATCTCGCCACGGTTGCCGGGCTTGAACACCTGAGCAACCGGAGGACGCGATCCACTTGTTGCGGTTCCATAGGAAAGCGTGTCGCCGCCCTTGCGAACCAGCCAGTAACCGCGACCGTCACTTTTGGCAACGACTTGGACGAAGTTCGCCGTTGGGCTGCCACCGGCCGAACCGAAGAAGCCAGCATCGCCGAAGGCGAAGATGCCGCCATCGGCTGCTGCCAACCAGTAGCCCTTTCCTGATGGCGTCGGTGCCATCGAAACGATCGGCTGAATGAGTCGAATGTTTCCGGTGGAGCCATAGAAGGCTGCGTCACCAAAGCTGAACACACCGCCGTCTGATGCAACGAGCCAGTAACCGTTGCCCGATGGCGTCGGAGTCATTGCAACAATCGGCTTGTTCAAGCGGATGTTTCCGGTGGAGCCGTAGAAACGGGCATCGCCGTAGCTGAAGATTCCGCCGTCAGAGGCAATCAACCAGTAACCGTCTCCGGACTTGGTTTGCGCCATTGCAATGATTGGCTGGTTCAAGCGGATGTTTCCGGTGGAGCCATAGAAGGCTGCGTCGCCAAAGCTGAACACACCGCCGTCGGTGGCCACCATCCAGTAGCCATTTCCCGACCTGGTCGGAGTCATCCCGACAATTGGTCGGTTGAGGGGCACACCCTTGAGGCTGCCGTGGTTGGGGGCACCACTCAGGCGAACCACTTCGCCCGAAGAGTTAGCCAACCAGGTTTGACCCTCAATGTTGTAAGGGCCGTTAGCCACAGAAGGAGCCGGTGTTGCTGCCTGCATGCCAAGACCGGCGACAACCATCGCGGCCACTGCGGCTAGACGGGCGAACCTTGCACGGAATTGCGAACTACGAAATGCCAACTGATCCCCCAGGCAAAGACGAGTTCGTTTTTGATCGGCCGAAAACCACTCTTTGTGAGGTTTCGGTTGCCGTTTTTTGAACTAAAGCTGGTTTTCACCCTGAAAAAGATCTGAAACCGACGAACCTTCGAAAACCGACTCGATAGCCGAGGCCAAAACGCCCGCCACCGAGACCACTTCAAGCTTGTCGAACTGCCGGTCCTTGGGCAGTGGCACCGAGTTGGTGATGACCAGCTTTGAGATCGGCGCGTTCTTCAACCGGTCAACCGCGGGTCCGGACAAGATGCCATGAGTAGCCATGATCCAGCAGTCGGAGGCACCGCGGCGCTTGAGCAAATCGGCCGCAGCACAAACTGTGCCAGCGGTGTCGATCATGTCGTCGATGATCACGCAATGGCGACCCTCGACCTCGCCAATGACCTCATCGACTTCAACCTGGTGAGCCTGCTCACGCGAGCGACGCTTGTGCGCAAATGCAATGTCGGCTCCGATGCGGTGAGCAAAGCGTTCAGCGGTCTTGACTCGCCCCGCATCGGGCGCAACGACGACCAGGTTTGCGCTGTCGATGTTTCGAGCGACGTAATCCTCAAGCACGGGGAATGCAGTTAGGTGGTCGAAAGGTACGTCAAAGAAACCCTGAATCTGACCGGAGTGAAGGTCAACACCGATAACGCGGTCGACACCCGCCGCACCAAAAAGGTCTGCAATCAGTTTTGCGGTAATCGGTTCGCGGCTGAGCGCCTTGCGGTCCTGCCTGCCGTAACCAAAGTAAGGACACACCGCAGTGATGCGCTTGGCCGACGCACGCTTTGCAGCGTCAATCATGATCAGCTGTTCCATGATGGCGTCATTCACCGGCGCGACGTGGCTCTGAATGACGAACACATCTGTGTCTCGAACCGACTCTTCAAACCTGCAGTACGTCTCACCGCTGGCGAAATCGACCAGCTTTACGGATCGCAACTCATCATCGAGCAGCTCAGCAATTTCTGCAGCCAGTTCTTGAGTCGCCCTGCCTGCATAGAGGCGCAAGCGACGTTTTGACACGAGTTCCATTTACTCAGCCGATCCCTTTTTAGCGATTCTTGCCGTTATTCCCCGGCACCGTGGCGCGTCGTGAAACTCGGCACCCGTTCAGAGTCTGCAACAACTGCACCGGGTTCCAGAACACAGAATGGACCCATCTCGACATCGGCGCCAACACTGGCAAGCCTTCCTTCGCAGCGAGGGATCCTGGAGTTCTGCCCCACCGAGCACTCAATCAGACGAGTTCCCGGGCCAATCTCGGCACCGCTGGCAATCCGTGTGGACCCATGAAGCCATGTGTTGGGATGCAAAGTGACGTCACTTTCCAAGCGCACGTCAACATCGATGTAGGTAGTGGCCGGGTCGACCATTGAGACGCCGGCTTTCATCCACTGCTGATTGATGCGCGCGCGAAGCACGGCGTCGGCTTCCGCCAGCTGCACTCGGTCGTTCACGCCCGAGGCTTCCGATGCATCGTTGACGACCATTGCCTCGACCCTGTGACCGCCTTCGGCCAGGACATGAATGACGTCGGTCAAATAGAACTCGCCCTGTGCATTGACAGGCGAAATGCGACGCAATGCCGGGCCAAGCAATGAAGTCTTGAAGCAGTAGACACTCGTGTTGATCTCTTTAACCGCGGCCTCCTCGGCCGACGCGTCGGCCTGTTCGACAACTCTGCGCACCCGCCCGTGACGGTCGCGGATGACGCGTCCATAACCTGACGGATCGTCAATCTCGACCGTCAGCATTGTGGCCGCGGCTTCGGTTTCGCGATGCTGTGCAACCAAGTCCACAATCGTCTGTGGCCTCAACAACGGAGTGTCGCCAGGGAGAATCAGTACGTCGGCGTCTTCGGCCTCGTCACTCAAGTGTTCTGGCAACGATGCAAGCGCAATAGACACCGCGTCGCCTGTTCCCTTTTGCTCAACCTGTTCGACGTAGTGAAGCGACCATTGCGACGGCGCGTCGTCATTGAGCTTCTTCACCACGCGCTCTGCGCCGTGACCGACAACAAGCACAGCCCAATCAACATCGACGCCATCAAGAGCGCTCAGCACATGAACAACCATCGGACGACCACAAAGTTGATGCAGTGGTTTTGGCCTCTCGGACTTCATGCGGGTACCCGCACCTGCTGCGAGGACGACTGCACTGAGATGACGCTGCGACATGTCACCTGTTCTATCGCGAGCAGCTATACGGCGAGTGGTGTTTCGTAAGCTGCGGTCGACTTAGTGGCGACATCACGGGTCTTGTAGATTCGCACGTCGTTGTGGACCAGAGCAGCACCAGCCACTGAATACCAATGAAGATTGGTGGTCGTATGACCGCAAATCAGTGCGCCCCGCCTGTTTGCTTCGCGACCCAAGGCCAGGTATTGGGCAGCCGTCTTGAGCGTTCGATCAAAGCGCTGCTGCGGAGTCAGGTTTGGATCGATACGGGCGTAAAGATCCTCACGAGCAACCGAGTCGCGCGCCAAACGCTGCACTCGATCTGGATCCATGAGCAGCCAAAGCTCGGCGGCTTCTTCGTGTTGATCGAGATCGCCAACCACATCGGTCATCCTGGAGACCTCCCATGCTGGCCCCTCGAGAACCTTTCTCGTTGCTTCGATCGAAGCGTCAATCCGCTGGAGAAACACCTGATGACCAATCCCACACGACCTTTGAATGGCTAAGTCTCGAGCCTCAAGATCTGCATACATCACCCTCATCTGGGCGCCAGGAACGCTTTTGAAGAACATCGCCAAGAAGGCAATGTGTCTTCTTGCAAGCAACGAAACCCCAGAATGTAAATCGTCGAACCGATATCCATCGGCGTCACCCGAATAGTCGGGGCAGACCGGAACCCAAACCTCGGGCCGCAACGATGAATCCATCAGCGCCTTGCCTAGGCGCAACCTCGCAACTCGCGAACTACTGCGAGGTCCAAGGAGCTGACCGCACTCTTCGATGGCGACCTGTGCACGATGAGCTAGCCCAGACTCGAGGTTGTTGTCTCTCGCGTATTGAACAAGTGCCGTGCCGAGTCTCTTGTCCATCAACAATTCACCCTTCGCAAAGCAAGAACCACGAACCGTTGACGACCAGCGTACGAATCGAGCTCGCTGAAAGCGAACTCGGTCGACTACGGCCGACGTGATGCAGAGCCGGACTGATTGCGTTCGGGGGAGAGGAATCGAACCCCTATTCCATGGACCAAAACCATGTGTCTTGCCGTTAGACGACCCCCGACTGCGCCAAGGTGCGCGCTAGACCTTACTCGGCGAAGGCGGTCATTGACACGGTGGCCGCACCGCTGGCAACCGAAACGTTCGGGGAAGAACTTGTTGCGCCAGCGTGTGCCAAGGCCGGGCGGTTTGGACTAACTTTGTCCACCTCATGGGTTCACTAATCAAGAAGCGCCGTAAGCGCATGCGCAAGAAGAAGCACAAGAAGATGCTGAAGGCCACACGTTGGCAGCGCCGCGCTACTGGTAAGTAGTAGTCGGTTTCAACATTTCTAAAAGAAGCCCGGTGTGGTGCTCGCCAGCACCCATCGGGCTTTTTGCACGTTCGCGTCCGTTGGGACGCTGTGATGGCCCTCGACAAACCAAGTGGCCCCGCTGCCTGCAAGGTGCGGTTGCTGGCCCGTCCAATCTGCCAAACGGTCGCGCCAAAGGCCGAGCTCTGGCGCAACCGCAACAGCCGCGCTCTCCAAGTCATTGTCCGCGCGGCGCTCGCCGGGGCCCAGTTCATCAAAGGCTTGATACACACTCTTGGTATCCACATGAATTGGCGGAGTCAGCAGTGTGAAGTTGCGCGGTTGAAAGCCAAGCGGCTCCACAATCTCGCCGATGCCGCTAACCAATGCGCGCCCTCCGCGCATACAAAACGGAACGTCGGCACCCAACTTTGCGCCGACCAACGGGTCTTGTTCATCGGTCCATCGAAGAATGGCCGCCGCATCGGCAGACCCTCCCCCAAGGCCAGCACCCACGGGGATGTTCTTCCGCAACGTGACACCACAGCGCTTGTCAACCAACCGCAGAGCCCTGTTGATCAGATTGTCAGCAGAAACATCGACGCGAACTGTTGATTCCGGATGAAGAATCAGGCCGTCACCATCGGGGTTTAACTCAAGAGTGTCGGACAGGTCGAGCGAAACCATCTCGCTTTCCAACAGGTGGTAACCGTCAGACCGGATGCCAACCATGTGCAAGCTGACCGTCAGTTTCGCTTCGGCCTGCAGAACGGCATCGGTCATGATTGCGCCCTCACTAGTCGCGCCCAATCTTCAAGCCCGAGCGTTTCGGCGCGAGCCGTTGAATCAACACCAGCAACGGCAAATCGGTTCTCATCGACCAAACCCGCCAAGCTGCGTCGCAACATCTTTCGTCTTTGCGCAAAACCTGCACGAATCAACGCAAAAAGTTCTTGGCGATCGACATCAACTGCCACCTCATCTCTTCGAACAATTTCGACCAACACAGAATCAACATTTGGACGCGGAACAAAGATGGTTCGCGGAACATTGGCGAGAACCTTTGCCTTCGCCCAGTACGAAACCTTCAGAGTGACGGCACCAAAGTCTTTCGTGCCGATAGGTGCGGCAAAACGCTCCCCCGCTTCGCGCTGAACCATGATCAACATGCGCTGGATCTGCGGGACCTCATCCAAAATGTCAGCAACCAAAGGCGTTGCAATGTTGTACGGAAGATTTGCCACCAAAACATATGGACCATTGTCTGGCGGCAACACGGCGTCCCAATCGAGCTTCATTGCGTCGCCTTCGACTACTTCAACGTTCGAACATGCACTCATTGTTTCGCGAAGTGCGGGCAAGACGTGTTTGTCGATTTCAACAGCCGTAACGGGCGCGCCCGTTTCGGCCAGTCCAAGGGTTAGGCACCCAAGACCCGCACCGATTTCAACGACTTTTGTTTCGGCATCAACGCGCGCCAAGCGGACGATCTTGCGAACAGTGTTTGGGTCGGCCACGAAGTTTTGACCAAGTGCGCGTGAAGGACTGACGTCAAAATCATCAAGTAACTGGCTTACTTGCGCACGGCTAAAAGTCACCCGTGCAGTTTGCACAAAAAAACCGGGCCCGCAGGCCCGGCTTTCTTGAATACCTAAGTTGTGTGCGGGATTGTTATCCAAACACCGCGGTTTCGCTTGGCTTTTCCGCGTGTGCTTCGCTTGGACTTACCTGCAACTCAGCCTGCAAGAGCGCAAAGCCGGAAGCCACAGCAGCAGTCAGAGCAAATGCAGAGACGGCCTTTCGGACTCTCGACCTTGGCTGGAAGTGCTTGCTCATCCGGCGAGCGCCTTCTTGCCACAGACTGGCCACTGCCCCCAACCCGAACGGGCTTGAAGCTTCTTGGCCATTTCAAGCTGCACTTCATATGAGTGGTCGCTTGGAAGGCCGGTGCCACCAATTGAACGCCAGGTTGCTGGTGAGAACTGGAAGTAGCCGTAGTAAGGGGCTCCCAAGTCGTTGCGCATGCCGCTTTCACACTTCGCAAGACGGGTCCATACATCGTTGTTCGCGGCTGGCGGTGCAGCCGGTGCCGGTGCTGGTGCTGCCACCTGACGAGCAACCGAAGGTGCTGGCTTCGGTGCCGGTGCCGGCTTTGGTGCTGGCTTGGCGGCCGGCTTTGGAGCCGGTGCGGCAGCCTTCACTGGTGCAGGCGTTGTGGGAGGTGCGGTTGGTGCCGGGGCAGGCGTTGTGGGAGGTGCGGTTGTTGGTGCCTCGGTTGAGGTTGGGGCCTCGGTGACCGTGGTGCTCTCAATTACGGGAGCGGTGTCGCTTCTTTCACCTCCACGGTTTGCCGTGCCTTCGGCTTCGCGGTCTGCCGCAAGAACCTGATCGGTGTTTTCGGATTTCGTACTAGTTGCATTTTGAAGGAGCACTGCTCCGCCAATAACAGCTGCGACGCCAAGGGCCACAGGTGCTGTACGACGAAGGTTGCTCCGGAGTGTCCGCTTAAGCAGGACTCAGCCCTCCGGGGTTGGGGTCAAGAACGAAATCGGCAACGTAATGCAAATGATTACTTATTGCAAACTAAAAACCCGCTTTGAGGTTGTGGAAATTGTTGAGCGCAATTCCTCGATGCCAATTTCTTTTAAATCAGAAATAAATTGACCAATTAAAGGAATATTTCGCGGTTCATTTGTTGAACCGCGCACCGGCACGGGGGCCAGAAACGGGGAATCCGTCTCTAGAAGCATCCGATCAAGGGGGCAAAACTTGGCCGCTTCTTGAAGTTCGAGCGACTTCTTGAACGTCACGACTCCGGAAAAGGAGAGGTAAAACCCCAGGTCCAGGCACTTTCTGGCCTCTTCAACACCTCCGGTAAAGCAATGAATCACCGTTCGCGAGGATTTGGATTCACTCCGCAACATGTCCAAGGTGTCATCCCAGGCATCGCGTGTATGAACTGCCAATGTTTTATCTAATTCGTCGGCGAGAATTATCTGTTTTAGAAAAGATTGACGCTGAGCGTCACGGGGAGAATGCTCATAGTAATAATCCAAACCGCACTCTCCAATAGCAACAAAGCGGGATTCTTTATTACGATCGCATTCATATGCTAAAGCGATCACTTCGTCGAGGCCTGTAGTCCCTTCGTGGGGATGCAACCCGATCGAGTAGTAGATCGAATTGGGGTGTTGAGCGCTCATTTGCGACGCTAACAACGAGGTCCGAGCATCTGTACCAATGCAGACAACCGGGCTCACGCCGTCTGTTTTTGAGCGCTCGTAAATGGCGTCCGAATTGTCCATATCGTGAATGTGGCAATGCGTATCAATCCAGGAATCCTCAAACACGTCCTATTTCATAGTCCCGGTTTGTGGTGTTTCCGGGAAACCCGGCGCTACTTCAGCGACAGCGCAATGGAGTAGACGCGGTTCTTTGGAACGTGAAGCTTCTCTGATACTTCTTCGGACGCGGCCTTCTTGGTTAGGCCAGCGGCAAGTGCTCGCTCGAGTGCTTCAACAATCGAGTGGTCGTCAATGTCGACCGGCGGCGCCCCTTCGACGACAACAACGCACTCCCCCTTTACGTTGTCACCCAAGTGACGGACAAACTCAATTGTGGTGCCACGCCAGATTTCCTCGTGCAGCTTCGTCAGTTCGCGCACCAAACACACGCGTCGTGTCTGACCGCAATGCTCCGCCAACTCTTCGGCCAAGCGCACCAAGCGATGCGGCGCTTCGTATACAACGCTCACCGCAGTCTCTTGTGCAATGCGTTGCAAACCACGCAGTCGCTCCGACGCCTTTGTTGACAAAAACCCCTCAAACACAAAACGTTGAGTGTCGAACCCACACACGGCTAGCGCAGCAACAAACGCAGACGGACCGGGTATGACCGACACCGAAAAGCCCGCATTGGCAACGCGGTCGACGACCTGTGCGCCAGGGTCGCTAACACCGGGCATGCCGGCATCGCTAACCAAGGCAACCGTTTCACCCTTCCGCAAACGTTCAATTATCGCGGCAGCACCTTGCAACTCGTTGTGTTCATGGACTGCAAAAGTCGCGGTATTGCAACCAATGTGGTTCAACAGTTTGCGCGTGTGGCGCGTGTCTTCACATGCAATCGCATCAGCAGAATTCAATGCATCAACTGCGCGCTGCGAAATGTCCGACAAGTTGCCAATGGGCGTTGCAACAATTAGCAGTCGTCCATTTGTGCAGTCGGGCGTTGTCACGTGTTCAAGCTAATACGACACTCATCGCTTACCCGAAAGTGCATAAACGTTGAGACGCAACTTCGGGGCGTGTCGGCATCGACGAGCTGATTCAGAACATCCCGTTGTCGTTGGCGCTGGTCGCGGGAATTGCCTGGAGAACATCCCAGTGCTCCACAATCTTGCCTTCGTCATCCAAACGAAAAATGTCAATGCCCGCGTAGTTGTCCGATCCTGGCCATTCTTGGTGACAATGAAGGACAACCAGGTCCCCCTCGGCAACCGTGCGCACGAACGTGACGCGCTTGTCCGGATATTCGCGGCTCATTCGTTCGAAGTAGGCAACGAATGCGTCTTTGCCGTCCCCAACGTGCGGGTTGTGTTGTCGATACTCAGGCCCGGCGAAGCGTTCGATGGCCTCTTGCGGCCGACACTGGTTGAACATGAGGTCGTAGAACGCGTGCACGGCGGCCTTGTTGCGTTCCAATTGCTTACTTGTCATTAAACCGGCTCCTCTGAAATCACCAACGCCGATGTTGGCCCGCCTGTTAGTAGGCAGATGATGACCCAAATGCTCCAGAGCTTCATTACGCACTAGGAGAACGTCGATTACGTCACCGCCAGCCTTATCAATACCGGGAACCAGGCTTGAGGAATGAGCGATTCGCGTCCCCTCCCTCGCGGAATCAACCACATTGGCATCACAGTTCCCGATCTTGACGCCGCCACCACTTTCCTCAAGGAAGGACTGGGGGCCAAAGTTGCCTACGACGGCTTAACCGCCGACGACGAGCCTCGCTGTGGCGCAGAGGTCGAGCAACAATTGGGACTGCCCAACGGCGCTGCTATCCGCCGCCAACGCATGATCGTGGCCGGAGTTGGGCCTTCTTTGGAGGTCTTCGAGATCGACGGTCCTCACCGGCCGGCTGCCGGCCTGGTGGACTACGGGCTGAACCACCTAGCCTTTTACGTCGACGACATTGAAGGTTCGTTGAAACGCTTGGTTGCCGCTGGTGGCCAAGCCCTGTCAGACGTACATGCCAACTCGCGCTACGAGGACACGCCAGGCAACGGCAGTGTCTACGTCTTGGCCCCGTGGGGCACCATCATCGAACTACAGACCATCCCCAACGGCCACTACTACCCTGCCGATTCTGAGGCAGAAGTGTGGACCCCGCCAATGGCATGAGGGCAGATCCCACCCCGGTCTGCAGCTAGAAGAACTCCGCCCGCGCAGAGCTGCCGTCGACGTCAGACGTTGAAGCGGAACTCGATGACATCGCCATCGGCCACTTCGTATTCCTTGCCTTCAATGCGCAGCTTGCCGACATCGCGTGCAGCACTCCACGAGCCAAGTTCCAACAGTTCGTCCCAATGGACGACCTCGGCCTTGATGAAGCCGCGTTGGAAATCGGTGTGAATAACGCCTGCGCACTCGGGAGCTTTGGCGCCGGCGCGGAAGGTCCACGCGCGCGATTCGGTGTCGCCGGTTGTGAAATAAGTGCGTCGACCAAGCAAGTGATACGCGGCCTTCAACATGCGTGGCAGCGCACCGTCGCCAAGGCCAAGAGCTTCGAGCATTTCCAAACGTTCTTCCTCGGTGTTCATCTGCGCGGCTTCGGTTTCGAGTTGCACACACATGGTCACAACCTCGCCAAAACCGGCAAGTTCTTTGCGCACGGGCGCTGCAATCTCGTCGGCACGGTCGAGGTCGTCCTCTGCAATGTTGACAACAGCCAACACGGGCTTGTTGGTCAACAAGAACGAGGGTTTGAGAACTGCGCGCTGGTCAGCCGTGAGGTCTGCGCGGTAGAGCGGAGTTCCCTCGGCCAACAGCTTTTGAGCGACTTCGAGTGCAGCGACTTCATCACCAAGCGACTTGTCCAACCGAAGCTGCTTCTGCTTGCGCGGCAACTGTGTTTCTACAGACTGCAAGTCGGCAAGGGTGAGCTCGGTTTCAACAGTCGACAAGTGCTCCATCGGGTCTGGCGGGCCAACAATGTCGTCGTCGACGAATGCACGCAACACAAAGACAATTGCATCGACTTCGCGAATGCCGCCAAGGAACTTGTTGCCAAGACCTTCACCCTGACTTGCACCGGCTACCAGGCCGCCGATGTCGAGGAACTCAACGGTTGCCGGAACAATCTTTTTCGACTTGCTCATCTCGCCGAGCTTCAACAGCCGCTCGTCGTGAACCTTTGCCGAACCAACGTTGGGGTCCTTGGTGGCAAAAGGGTAAGGCGCGGCAAGCGCCCCACCACCGGTGAGCGCGTTGAATAGCGATGACTTGCCTGCGTTTGGAAGACCAACAAAACCGAAACGTTCCATGAGGCCCTAAACCTAGTTGGAGTGCGGTTCAGCGAGTGACGGTTCAGCAAGTGACGGTTCAGTAATTGGCGACTCGACCCGTGCACCAACGCGCGTGATCACAGCCGCGGCAGCCGCGGACCCCATCCGTCCGGCGCGCTGCAAGTCCCAACCCTGGCTAAGGCCATAGAGAAATCCAGATGCGTAAACATCGCCCGCGCCCGTGGTGTCGACCACGTCAACGGTGACCGCATCAACGTGATGCCTCTCATTTTCACTTGCAACGATTGACCCGCGAGATCCACAAGTCACGCTGACGACATCACACATTGCAATGGCAGCCGCAAGACCGTCGTCAACATCGTGAGTGTTGAACAGTGCGCGAATCTCTTGTTCGTTGCCAATGCAAATGTCCGCGCCCTTCTCCAAGAACTCAAGCAAGGCATCGCGGTGACGCTCCACGCAGAATGGATCGGACAGCGAAATGGCCAACTTCGCGCCGAAACTGCGAACGCGCTCACCAAGTGCAATTAAGGACTCGGCCGTGTACAGAGAATCCAGCACATAAGCCTCGATGAAGACGATCTTGGCCTCGCGCAACAGATCGTCATCTTCAACAGCGGGACCCACAGATGCCGCTGCACCCAAAAACGTGTTCATGGTGCGTTCGCCATCACTCGAAATGAGAATCAGGCTGCGTCCGGTGCCGACCTCGTCGCGAATCTGCGTTCTGGCCTCCACCCCTGCTTTCATGAGGTCAGCCGTGAAACTCTCACCCAGGCGATCATCGGCAATGGTCCCCATGAACGCGCCCGTGCCACCACAAGCGATTGCGCCGACGACCGTGCTTGCCGCACAGCCACCGGAGACCTCCCTGCTGGCGCCCATTGCCTCGTAGAGCGAATCTGCCCTGGCCTCGTCGATTAGGTGCATTGTGCCGCGCACAAGGCCCTGGTCCACCAGGAACTGCTCGTCGACGGGCGCCAATACGTCAACCAAGGCATGGCCAATTCCAACTACGTCGTAATGCTTTGTCACCTGCACATTCTTAACCACAGTCGGCCGTCGGGGGCTCATCGCGGGTACTGTCTGGGGAACAGCCCGCAATTTGACAGGGATTACCCACACACTGGAGCTCACAATTGGCTGACCACAATCCGTTCCGCCTGCCTCGCGCAGTCCTGCCCAAGCGTTACGAACTAACGCTGGTCCCAGATCTCGCAAGCGCGACCTTCACAGGCGAGTCGCGAACCGAGATTGAAGTCAAGGAATCCACGCGCACGATCGTTCTCAACGCGGCCGAGCTAGACATTCAATCTGCACAGGTGCGCTCGGCCAGCGGCCACGCCTTTGACGGCCAGGTGAGCATTGACGAGGAAGCCGAAACGGCAACCATCGCTCTCGAAGAATCGCTTGAGGTTGGCGACTACACGCTTGCGCTTACTTTCTCCGGCATCCTCAACGACAAGCTGCGCGGCTTTTATCGCAGCACTTTTAAGGACGAGCAAGGAACCGAACACGTCATCGCCACGACGCAATTCGAGGCGACGGACGCGCGACGTGCGTTTCCATGTTGGGACGAGCCCGATTTCAAGGCCGTCTATGGCGTAACGCTCATCGTTGACAACAACCTTGCGGCATTTTCCAATGCATCGGAGCGTTCGGCCATTGACCTTGGCAACGGCAAGCGCCAGGTGATGTTTGAAGACACGATGAAGATGTCGACCTACTTGGTTGCGTTCATCGTTGGTCCATTCGTTGTCACTGATCCCGTTGACGTTGACGGCGTGCCGCTGCGCGTTGCGTGTGCACCCGGCAAGGAAAACCTCACTTCTTTCGCGCTCGAAACGGGCACTGCCGCGCTTCGTTACTTTGCCGAGTACTTCAAGATTCCGTATCCAGGAGACAAGCTCGACCTCATCTCCATTCCCGACTTTGCGTTCGGCGCAATGGAGAACCTTGGTTGTGTGACATTCCGCGAAACCGCACTTCTGGTCGACCCGGAAAAGGCAAGCCGTCTTGAAGTCGAGCGTGTTGCCGACGTTGTTGCACACGAGATTGCGCACATGTGGTTTGGCGACCTGGTCACCATGAAGTGGTGGAACGGCATTTGGCTAAACGAAGCGTTTGCGACGTTCATGGAACTGCTTTTTGTCGACCACTTCCGCCCCGAGTGGGACCGCTGGGCAGAGTTCTGCCTCAGTCGTTCAGCCGCACAAGGCGTCGACTCGCTTTCGAGCACACGACCAATTGAGTTCGAAGTCGTGCGTCCGGAAGAAGCCCAAGGAATGTTCGACCTGTTGACGTACGAAAAGGGTGGCGCGGTTTTGCGCATGCTCGAACAGCACATCGGCGCGCATGAATTCAGCGTTGGCATCAGCGCGTATCTACACAAACACGCTTACGACAACGCCGAAACCACTGACTTGTGGGATGCGCTTGAAGAATCAAGCGCACAGCCTGTCCGCGCAATGATGGACACCTGGATCTTCCAAGGCGGCCACCCAATTGTGCGCGCCGAACTTGGCGACAACGGAACCTCGTTGAAACTGACTCAAAAGCGGTTCAACTATCTGTCAACCAATGACGATGCCGTTTGGCACATTCCAATCGGCATTCGCACAATGATCGGCGACAACCTGCATCAAGAGAAGCTCGTCCTCACGGAGCGCGAGACCGTTGTCGAGCTTCCGGGCGAGCCAAAGTTTGTTCTGCTCAACGAGCACGGTAACGGCTTTTTCCGCGCGGCGTATGAGCCCAAGCTGCTCGACATGTTGATTCCGAATCTGCATGCGCTTGACTCGCTCGAGCGCTTTGCACTCGTCAACGACACCTGGGCTGCAACTCTTGCGGGCGAGTGTGAAGTTCCACAACTGCTGCAAATGCTCTGGATCAATCGCGGCGATGACGATCCCAGCGTTTGGACTGCAATGGTCAGCCCGTTGCGCATGCTCGACAAGGTCGTTCCAGATTCCGAGCGACCCGAGCTGAAAGCGTTCGTCCGCGCGCTGGCGAACCCTCAGCACGACTGGCTTGGCTGGGAGCCGCACAACGGCGAGTCCGAGAGACTTGCGACTCTTCGCGGCGTGTTGATTCGTACTTTGGGAACCCTTGGTGAAGACGAAGACGTGCGCACCGAAGCCCGTCACCGTTTTGCGGCGTTTCGACAGGTTCCCGGTTCACTGAACACCAACCTGGTCGACGCGGTGCAGGCAACCATTGCTGCCACTGGAAACCACGACGACTACTCCACCTTCGTGACCACGTTCCAGAACGAGTCCGAAACGCCTCAGGCGCGCATCAACGCGTTGGGCGCGTTCGCAAGCTTCGACACCCCCGGACTGGTCGACCGCACGCTTGAGATGATTCTTGACGGGACGGTTCGCACTCAAGACGCCCCGTACACGCTGCGCGCGATGCTCGGTAGTCGCGAAAGCGGCCCGCGCGTGTGGGAGTGGTGCGAGGAACATTGGGGCGAGCTTGCCAAGCGATTCCCTGACAACTCGATTGCGCGCATGCTTGATGGGGTAACGGCTCAGGCCAATCCCGAACTTGCACAGCGAGTCGAGGCGTTTATACAGTCTCATCCGGTGCCGCAGGCTCAGAAGCTTGTTGACCAAACTTGCGAGCGATTGAGGGTCAACGCGTCGTTCTACGAGCGTTGGCACGACAACCTCAAGGGCGCCTTCACCATTCCTGAGTAACCCGCCGCGCTGTAGCGCGCCGCCGCACGCCGCCGCCGCGCAACCTCACGTACCACGCGCGTGCCTAAGCGGCGCGCGCGTTGGCTTCGGTATCGGTTTTTCTTTCAGTTTTGGGGCTGTTTCGGTCCGATTTTGAAAGTTTCTCGCCGCGAGATGAACAGGCGCGCAAGTTTTTCGGCGTGAGTGACAGTTGTGGGCCGGAAACCTGGCAAAAGGGCTTCATGGAAGAAAGTCGCGGCGAGATTAAGGGCGGCGGGAATCGCGGCGATTTTCTTGCGCAGAACCGGCCGTTTGGGCGATTTCGCGAAAGAAAGTCGACGTGTTGTCGGAAGGCCGTGAACTGACTGCGATTTTCTTGCAAAAAGCGGGCGTGGGCGCGCGTCCGGAGCACGGCGCGCAAAACGCGGACGCGTGGCTGGGTGGCTGGGTGGCTGGGTGGCTGGGCTACATCCCCGACTGGGATGCGACCGTTGCCTCGGGCTCGAACTGTGCGGCCTCGGCATAGGTGTGGTGCTGCTCAAGCACACGGCGCTGCACACGCCGACGGCGACGCGCGGCAAACAGCGAGTAGCCGTACCAAACCAATGCAACATCGCACACAACATGCAAGACCAACACCGACCTGAAGTCCAGAATCAGTCCCGCAACAAGTGTGGTTGCACACAGCGCCAGAAGCGTGCGAAGCACTTGTTCTTGTCGGCGACGACGGCGCATGCGAAGCGCCTCTTGTGCCCACGCGCGAGGCATGTTCGGCGTCGTGCTTTCAAGAACTCGTAGGTGATTGCGAAACTTACCGACCGTGTGGATCGGATTCCGGTTGGCACGCGCACGCAGAATTGACGGCAAAAGCGCAGCAGCCCAGATAAGCGCAAGAACAAAGAAAATCACCCAGAACCTCCCAATAAAACCCTGGGTTAAGACGTCAAGAAACTACTGAAACAACAGGCTCGATGGGTGGATGGTTTGCAGTGAACTTTCACGTCATGACACCTAAAGCGACCTAGCTCAATGAACCTCAACCGAAACCCAGCAACAAAAAACGCGCCCCAATATGGAGCGCGTTTCGAACCAACAACAGCAACGGGAAGTTAGAACCCGAGACCACCAATCGGGTCATCTTCTTCATCGGATTGACGCTTCCAAACACCTAAGCGCCCACCGGTCTTTTCCCACAGCTGCAGGTCAGAAATCTTCATGTCACGATCGGTTGACTTGCTCATGTCGTAAATGGTCAGCGCAGCAATCGAGGCGGCGGTCATTGCTTCCATCTCGACACCAGTGCGGTCGATGGTCTCGACGTGTGCCTCGACCTCGACATGGTCATCGCCAATGGTGAAGTTGACCGAGACAGAGCCGACCAACAGAGGATGACAAAGCGGGATGAGCGAAGCAGTCTGCTTGGCCGCTTGAATACCCGCGATGCGCGCCGCGCCCAACACGTCGCCCTTGCTGGTGGCATTGGACGCGATCGCGTTCGTCGTTTCGTTGGCCATGTACACACGACAGCGCGCCACCGCCCGCCTGTGAATGGCTTCTTTAGGGGCGCTATCAACCATTCGGGCTCGACCCAAGGGGTCCAGCTGCGTGCGATCAAGACTCATGGGACTCAATTCTACGAAAAGAGAAGGCCGTCGCGCTGGTTCAACCAACCTGACGGCCCTCTGACAAGCATTTACACCCGCTCAGACGTCGGGCAATCGGCGAAATATTGGTTAGCGGATCTCGCTCTTACCAGCAAGAACGTCGTGCAAGAAGGCACGGAACTCGTCGGCAATGTCCTCGCGATCGAGCGCCAACTCAACGGTCGCGCGAAGGAAGTCCAACTTCTTACCAATGTCGAAACGACCCTTGGTGAAGACATTCCCGTAGAGGTTTCCGCCGGCCATCTGCTGCGCAAGCGCGTCGGTGAGCTGAATCTCGCCACCCTTGCCCGGCTCGGTCTTTTCGAGGATGTCGAAGATGTCAGGCGTCAACACGTAACGACCCATAACCGCGAGGGTTGATGGCGCCTCGGCGGGCTCGGGCTTTTCAACAATGCCCGTGATTTTGACCAGACCGTCGCCCTCGTCTTCACCTGCCGCACAACCGTAGGACTTGATGTCCTCGCGCGGAACATCCTTCAACGCAACAACGGACTTGTTGAGGCGCTCGGACGCAGAAATCATGTCCTTCAACACCGTCGACGAGTGGTGCATGACGTCGTCGCCCAGCAACACGGCAAAGGACTCATTGCCAATGTGGTGGCGAGCCATTCCGACTGCGTGACCAAGACCACGCATCTCACCTTGACGAATGAAGTGAATGTTGGCCAGTTCGGAAATCGCAACAACTTCGTCTAACTGTTCCTGCTTGCCACCTTCTGCAAGCGCGGCCTCAAGTTCAGGAGCGCGGTCAAAGTGATCCTCGATCGAACGCTTGGATCGACCCGTGATGATCAAGATGTCTTCGATGCCGGCAGCCACGGCCTCTTCGACCACGTACTGAATGGTTGGCTTGTCGATCAAAGGAAGCATTTCCTTTGGCGTTGCCTTTGTGGCTGGAAGAAAGCGGGTACCGAAGCCCGCCGCAGGGATAACGGCTTTTGTAATTCGGGAAGTCACGGCACCAGTTGTATCGAACATTTCGGGTCGTGCGCCAACGGAACGCCCGATTAGTGTCACTTTTTGACCACTTTTAGTCACTTTTGACGTCAAACTGGGTCATTGATCGCTATTCACGGTGGGCGCTGAGCGCCTCTTGAGACCCAAGAACACCACGATTGTCGTCCTCGGCGCCCTCCGAGAGCTCAGGCGGAAGGACCAAATAGTGCTCCATCCCCGCGCTCATCAACGCTTCGCCCTCACCTGTCACGGCAAACACCTCGAACTCTGACTGACCGGCAACCCACTCAATTCCAGCGGTGCCCATCGCAAACGCAGCCGTCGCGTAAGCATCTGCAAGAACCACGTCTGGACCAACAACAGTGATCGACTGCAACGCAACAACCTCGGGCAGCATTTCTATGTGCGCGCCGCGCTCATAAGCGCCGGACGTTGCAACGGCAAACTCGCTGCCCTTCACGACGGCCATGATCATTTGCGATTCGCTCGGGTGCTGCAAACCAATTTGCCATGGCGCGTCGTCGCAATAACCCGCCGCGTATATGTCTCCCCCAACATTGACGGTGAAGTTGTCGAGTCCCCCGGAACGCATTACGTCAACGGCGCGATCAATCGCCCAACCCTTAACCATGCCAGAAGGTTCGATCGGAACAACCCCCGCTCCCCCTTGATGTTGCACGGCTGGACTGTTTTCGGCGGCACGACGAATGTCAAACGCTCCACCACTGGCAGCGCGCACGGTTTCGCACAATTCCAACACCTCGTGCACCCACGGCGATGCGTCTTGCTCCGACAACTCGCCACGACCCAAACGATTGATCTCACTGTCGGGGCGATACGTGCTGAAAACAGCCTCAATCTCTTCGAGGTGATCGAGCGTTGACTTGCAGACCGCTTCAATGTCCTCGATAGGCAACTCGTCTCGCACATCAAGAATGGCAACGGTTCCCATCAGTTCACGCATGTATGCAGGCACGCCTACATCTTGGCCCTAAAGCTGAGCGAGTGCTGTTTGCAACGACTTCTTGAACGCCTCACTTGTGTAGGTGGCACCAGACACGCTCGCGACATCGGCTGACTGCGCCGACAATGCCGCGGCTTTCAGCTTTGGAACGGCTTTCGAGTTGATTGTCCCGCTGTTGCCGGCAGTCGGGTACTTGGGCACATCAACCTTGACGATCTTGTTGCCCGAAACCTCAACTACAACCTGCACATCACCGTAAGAGTTGTCCGTTACGTCGCCTTTCAACGTGCGTGTTGCACCTTGACCAGGAGCTGTTGTCGTTACTGACTGTCTTGCAGGGACGGACGACGCCGCTGCATTGTCGACCGCTGTAACCGCAACCGAGCCGTCGACATCGTCGGCCGTTGCAAGTTCAACACTTGTTGCATTCGGGTTGTAGTTGAAAATGCCCAGTACGCCAGCAACGGTTGCGACCAGGGCAAGAAGTGCTCGTTTCATTACAGTTCTTCCGCTTCTCAGATTTCGAATAGCTCGTAATGCACCTGCGACGCAGGGACTTCCAGCTCTTTACATGACTCGATCACTGACTTGACGAGACCCTTGGGACCACAAACAAAGACGTCGGAATTGGCAATGTCGGGCATTACATGACTTAGGTGTGCGGGACCGAACGGCGCAGAGTCGGCGCTGAACTCTGACGAGCTGCCGGACAGAACACTAAATTCAACTCCCCTGCGTTCGGAAAGTTCCAACACTTCGTCAAGCAGCGCCGCGTCTCGATAGTCACGAACTCGGTAGATGAACGTGATGTCACCAGGTGCTGCAGGCATGGACTCAAGCATCGCGCGCAGCGGAGTAATTCCGACGCCACCGGCAATCATCAACACGCGCTTTTTGGTTCTGCGATCGGCAGTGAACGTACCGAACGGGCCTTCCACCAACACCTTGGTCCCAGGCTTGATGGCTGCAACATCTGCACTGCCATCACCGAGCGCCTTGACGGTCAGACGAAGAGACTCGCCGTCATGTGCAGCCGACACCGAATAAGGGTGAGCCTGGAACCACTGCTGCTTAGTAAGAAAACGCCAGTTGAAGAACTGACCGGACTCGTACGTGAGGTCTTCCAATCGCTTGCCCTGAACAGTGATTGAAACGACATCGCTTGCTTCGCGCCTCACTTCAACAACGCGCAATCCGTGACACAGATGTGTGTAGAGAGGTTGCCCAATGCGAAAGAACAAGACGGCCGAAAGCGCGAGCGTGTAAAGAATTGCCCAGTACACCTGCGTGATCGGCTTACCCACGAAAGTTGCACCGCTGGTGAGCATGTGCGGAACCGCAAACGCAAGGGCTGCGTAGGAATAGAGGTGGATGAACATCCACGTTTCACGACGCAACTTGCTGCGCGCAATCTTCACCGACGTGCCAACAATCAACAGGAGCAAGCCAAATGAAACCGCAGCCATCAACATGTCACGCGATGACAGCGCCAACGTCCATGCTTGGGTAAACAACGACGTTTCAGCCAACGCAGATTTGCCCGCAACGATGAATGCAAAGTGAGCAACGATCAACGAAAAGGACAAGCGCCCAAGCGTTCCGTGCCACTTTGCAACTCGGTCAAAACCGAAAGCCTTCTCGATAAACGGCGTGCGAGCGATCAGCATCACCTGAACCAACATCAGGTTGGTACCAATCAAGCCCGAGATTCGCCCAACCGAGGTCCACAGCTGCCCAAACCCGTTGGTCTGCAGACTGCCCTGAGAAACGAACAGCGCAAGGACAGTGCCGAGGTTCAACCAGAACAGGTTTGTTGCGATTACGCCACGACGGTCTTGCGAAGCCAGGTCGCTGCGCAACTGGGGCTTGGTCTTTGACACGCGGCCGCGGTCTTCCCGTGGGCGGACCCCCCGACCCGTTTGTTGGAACCGATTGAGATAGTCGCTTGTGTGCCTTGGCTCACCTCGTGGAGGTGTTGAGACGGTGGTGCGTCGGGAGCGATCCGTCGCCACCTGGTCAAGCGGCGCCATGTTCAGCCCCCGAACCAGTCGCGTTCCCAATGCTTGCCCCGAAACCGGGCAAGCCCAAAACAAGCTTGAAATTAAGCATCAAAATCCCCCAAAAGTGACCCGCCCGCCTGGGCTTACGTCACTCGTATCATGATACCTACCCGGATGATTTTGACCAGAGGCAAGTGAGATTTTTTGTTCGAGAACCCCACTACCCTGCGGGTTGTCCAAACCAAGCCAATTACCCAGGGAGCCCTTTGATGCCGACTTACGAGTACGCGTGCAAGAAATGCAGCGAAACGCTCGAGGTTGTTCAGTCATTTTCAGACGAACCGTTGAAGGTTTGTCCGAACTGTCAAGGCGAACTGCGCAAGGTGTTCTCGGCACCCGGCATCTCTTTCAAAGGCTCAGGGTTCTACAAGAACGACAGCAGGGGTCCATCCCAACCCTCAACGTCTAGTTCAGAGTCGTCAAGTCCCTCCGACGCCGGCAAGAACTCGACCTCAGAGTCAGGTTCCAGTCCGACATCGGACACCAAATCCACGGACTCCAGCTCTACAAAGGCATCAAGTAGCTCGTCGAGCAGCTCTTCGGACTCGACCTCATAAGCCCAACTGTCCCAAGACGCAACCCTCAGCGTCGGTGGTCGGCGGTTTCGTTAGCCCCAGCTATATCTGCCAAGATCAACGGGCGCCCAAATGGGTCTCTCGCCGAGGAAAGCTCCCGGCCTCCACCACGTGTTTGCCACTGGAGGCTCACCATGGTTGCCCTTTTACCTCGTTCACTGCGCCGCGCGCCCCTCACTTGGTGGTTGTGTACGGCAATCGTCTCAACCGCCGCAGCGCTTCTCGTTTTTCAGATGTTTAGCCAGGCTCAAGCTTCGGCCAGTCGCCTTGGATCACTCGTCAGCGTGCAGGTTGCAACGCGCGACATCTCCCCCGGCGAAGCAATCTCGGCTGATGACTTCGCCACCCAAGACCGTCCGAAAGCAATGCTGCCGGACTCCAAGCCTGTTGACCCGACGGGCCAAGTCGCAACCTCAACCATCTTCAAGAATGAACCTCTTGTCGAGGCCAAGGTAAGCGGCAGTTCTCTCAACCCGAGCGTTGCACTGCTCGAGTCAGACGAACGAGGTGTGGCTATTCCGATTGGCGCTGCAACGCCGAACCTGCGCGTTGGCGACTATGTCGATGTGTTTGCCACGCACAGCCCAAGCGCAACGAGCAGAGACGATCGCGACACGCCAGAAAGCTCCTCGGCAGAACCTGCCAACACACAGCGCGGTTCGATAACCACGGCACGCGTAGTCGGCATCAACGAAAAGTCGGCAACTCTTGCCGTCAAGGCTGCTCATGCCGCAACTGCTGCAAACCTGGCCGCATCGGGTACTGCAGTAATCACCCTCACGAACCCCCATCGATAGGCCCACAGTTAGATCAATGGCATCGGCCCAGGGCGCGTTGAACCGTGGTGCGATTAGTCTCCGCACATGGCCGAAGGATCCAACTCTGATGTGTACGCCGACGCCATCGAAGTAATCGCCAATCCCGTGGCTGCACGGCTGGACTCCTTCATTGAAGGTGAGATCCTTCGTTGGTCACAATTGCACCCAACGCTTAGCGAGCCGCTCAACTCGCTACGGCGCTTTGTCGCACAAGGCGGCAAACGGTTGCGCCCCGCGTTTTGCTATTGGGCTTTTGTCGGAACAGGAGGCGACCCGCTCGACCCGACAATTATCGATGCCGGGGCCGCGCTTGAGTTACTCCACTCTTTTGCGCTGATCCACGACGATGTCATGGACGCATCTGCCACGCGCCGCGGAACAGATTCCGTCCACGTGCAGTTCCAAAAACAACACGACGAGTCCAACTTTCGAGGTGATGCGAGACGATTTGGCGAAGGCGTCGCGGTTCTTGTGGGCGACATGGCTTTTGTCTACGCAGACAGATTCCTCAACCGCGCGCCGCGTAGTGCCCTTGATGTCTTCACAGAGCTACGCGTTGAACTGAACATTGGCCAGTACCTAGACATTTCAGCAGGCGCACGCAACGACGCGACTCTGCCAATGGCAAAGCGCATTGCCTGGTACAAGTCTGGCAAGTACACGGTTGAACGGCCCATGCACCTAGGCGCCGCGCTGCTGGACCGCTACGAAGAGTTCGCGGCTCCGTTCAGCAATTACGGCGTGCCTGTTGGCGAAGCCTTCCAGATGAGGGACGACATTCTCGGTGCTTTCGGCGACGCCGAGGCCACCGGCAAACCCGTTGGCGATGACATTCGCGAAGGAAAGCCAACAGCAATCGTTGCCCTTGCGCGTCAACGTTCAAACGACGCGCAGATTGCGACGCTTGAACGCTACGGCGCTGTCGACTTGACCGACGACGAGGTCACAGAGCTGCAATCGATCATGATTGAAACCGAAGCGCGCGCAGACGTTGAACGCGCAATCGATGTGCTTGTGCAAGAAGGTCTCGATGCTCTTGTCAACGTGAAGTTGCAAGGCGAAGCGCTCGAACGCTTGGAGCAACTGGCCTATTTCGTTGCTGGCCGAGACAACTGATGCGCGTAGTCATCATTGGTGCCGGACTCGGCGGCCTGTCTGCCGCGTGCCATCTGGCCGGTGCGGGCCATCAAGTCACAGTTGTTGAACGTGAAGCTCTGCCAGGCGGACGCGCGGGCGTAGCTCGACAAAACGGCTTCACTTTCGACACAGGCCCAAGCGTCTTGACCATGCCGGACATTCTTCGCGCTGCATTCGCCGCGACCGACACCGACATGGACACCGCGCTTGACCTGCAACCGGTTGACCCGATGTATCGGGCAACGTTTCCCGATCAAGCGCCAGTTCACTTGCGCAGAGGACAGCAGGCCATGGAGGCCGAGATTCGCGAGGTTTGCGGCCCTGGCGATGCTGCGCAGTTCTCGCCCTTCTGCGAATGGCTGACAGAGCTGTACCGAATCGAGATGCCGAGTTTCATCGACCGCAATTTTGATTCGATGATTGACATGGTCAACCCGGCGCGTCCAATGGTCGACTTGTTCCGCGCCGGTGGAATGAACAAGTTGATCAACAAAGTCAACGGTTTTTTCAACGATGAACGTCTCCGCCGCTTGTTCTCTTTTCAGGCCCTTTACGCGGGCATGTCTCCGTTCGATGCGTTGGCCATTTATGGGGTCATCACCTACATGGATTCCGTTGGCGGCGTTTACTTTCCGCGCGGCGGAATGCACGAAATCCCAACGACACTTGCCGCAGCAGCCGAAAAGGTCGGCACCGAGTTCGTTTACAGCACAAGCGTCTTGCAGATTCTCCGCAAGACCGACGGCTCTGTTCGCGGTGTGGGCTTGGACAACGGAAGGTCTTTGCAGGCAGACGTAGTCGTTGCAAACCCAGACTTGGGCGTTGTGTACCGCGACCTTTTGGGAACGGTCAAGCCTCCACGCGTCGTCACCAAAGGCGAGTACTCGCCGAGTTGTCTGGTTTGGCACGCAGGCGTCAAGGGAGACCTGCCCGCCGATGCCGCGCATCACAACATTGCCTTTGGAGGCCAGTGGGACGAAGCGTTTGAAGCACTCATTCAGACCGGTCGTCCCATGCCCGATCCTTCAATACTCATCACCGCGCCGACCAAGTCTGATCCGTCAATGGCGCCCGCAGGTTGTCACAACTTGTTCGTTCTCGAACCGGTTCCCAACCTCGATGGCACGATTGATTGGGACCGCGAGGGCGCTGCATTGCGAGACAGGCTGCGCGGGCGCGTTGAGTCGTTGGGCTTCCCGGTCGAAGCTGTCACCGAGTTGTGGGTTGATCCGCCAGCATGGAAACAGATGGGCCACGAACGCGGAACTCCATTTTCGCTATCGCACAAGTTTCTTCAAACAGGGCCGTTCCGGCCCAACAACATCGACAAGCGCATTCCGGGTCTTGTCTTTGTCGGCTCCACCACGGTTCCAGGTGTTGGAGTACCAATGGTTTTGATTTCCGGCAAGCTCGCCGCACAACGCGTGCAAAAGATTCAAGACGCTTCTGGCCAGTGACCGACAGTTACAAAAGTGACCAACTTGTTGCCAGCTATGCGCTTTGCAAGCAGATAAACCGCGCGCACGGCAAGACTTATTTCTGGGCCACTGCCACTCTTGCGCCAGAATCACGCAAGCACGTTCACGCCATCTACGCATTTTGCAGGCATGCCGACGACATCATCGACTGCCTTCCCCAAAACGAAACGGAACGTCGCAAACAAGAACTGCAAGCATTCGCTGACAAGTTCTTCGCAGACCTCAAAGCAGGAACAAGCAGCGACGAACTGTTGGCCGCAGTTGTCAACACAACACTGGAATTGCAGATTGACCCGGGCTGTTTCGAGCGCTTTATCAGGGCAATGTCGTTGGACCTCACGACATCTAGCTACAAAACGTACGAAGACTTGCTTGTCTACATGGATGGCTCGGCGGCCGTAATCGGCGAAATGATGCTGCCGGTCCTCGCGCCCGACACATCGCCGGCAAGTGGATTGACCCCCAACCCGAAATACAACGCCACGATGTTCGAAGCCGCGCGCAACCTCGGCATTGCATTCCAGCTGACAAACTTCATTCGCGATGTCAACGAGGACCTGAACAGAGGTCGCGTTTACATTCCTCGTTCAACACTGCAGCAATTTGGCGCGGACCCAAGAAGGCGCACGGTCGACGCACCTTGGCGCGCGGCCATGAAGTTCGAGATCAGCCGCGCGCGAAACATCTATGCGGGCACCGACATGGGCATTGCCATGCTCCCCAAACAAACCCGCACCTGCGTCCAGGTTGCTCGCGACCTCTACAGCGCGATTCTCGATCAGGTGGAGGCACACGACTATGACGTTTTCAGCCATCGGGCACGCGTCAGCACCTGGAAAAAGATCCGCGCGGCGGCCCTTGCCTGGCAATCCCCGTCTAACCCGCTCGGCAGGCGTAGCTTTGTTCGACGATGAGTGCAATTGAAGTACGAGGCCTGACAAAGTCCTACGGAGACTTTCACGCCTTAAAGAGCGTCGACTTCAACGTTGAACGCGGAGAAGTATTCGCCCTGCTTGGCCCGAACGGAGCCGGCAAGACAACCACCGTCGAGATCCTCGAGGGCTACCGCAACCGCACGGCCGGTGATGTCACCGTGTTGGATTGCGACCCCGCCGCTCCAACACCGCAATTCCGCTCCAGGGTCGGTGTTGTAACGCAGGGCGATAGCTACCCGCGCTTTTCAACCGTGCGCGACTTGTTGGTGCTGACCGCTGCCTACTTCCCGCGACCTCGTCGGGTCGACGAGGTGATTGAGCTGGTCGGCCTGCAGGACAAGCGCAACGACATGATCCGCAACTTGTCAGGCGGTCAACAGCGCCGCCTCGATCTGGCTGCCGCGCTCATTGGCAACCCCGAAGTCCTCTTCGTCGACGAGCCAACGACCGGGTTCGACCCAGCGGCTCGGCGCGACGCGTGGGAATCCATTCGCTCGCTGCGTGAAATCAACACGACCGTCGTCCTCACCACGCACTACATGGATGAAGCCCAGTACCTCGCCGACCGCGTTGCAGTGCTCGTCGGCGGTCAAATAGTCGCAATGGGTAGCCCTGAAACCCTTGGCGGACGCGACACGGCCGCAACGTCAATCACCTTCTCACTTCCCCGCGGAATCGACCCTCACACCGTGCCGTCAGTCGGCGAAGAGGTTGAGATGAGCTCGGGCAAGGTCACCATTCGCGCAACCAAGGGAACGCGCGCCCTGCACACGCTGACAGGCTGGGCGCTCGACCACGGCCACGAACTGAACGACCTTGGCGTCTCACGTCCTTCGCTTGAAGACATTTACCTCGACCTGACTAGCGATTCTCCGCGCTTCGCTTCTGCTTGACCCAAAGCACAATCGGAAACACCACCAACGGGAACCCGAACAGAAAGTCCTCAATCGGGATGTCAAACGGGAATCTGATGCCAGAAATAGCCGTGCTTTCGTAGATGACGATTGGCGCGTGCAGTTTCGTGAGCCACCCGTCCATCAGTACCTCGAAGAACAACACGATTGCGTAGGCAATCCAGAATGCTGGCGACTTGAACAGCCATCGCTCGCGCGCCACCAAGTAACCCAGGCTGAGCACACAGACCACAACTGCAACCACTGTGAACTCAGGCATCTTGGCGACCTCGCTGAGGCTCCATCCGCAGGGGTTCGATACCCCAGCGGCGCAGTTGGGCGCAGACTGCCTCGAACCCGGACAGGCCCGCGACGGGCACGATCAGAAAAAACGCAAGCTCATCAAGTGGAATCAAGCCGAGCAGAAACGGCCCGGCAACAAAGCGTTCGTTGAAACTCCAAAGATCCCGAGAGATCGAAACGAGATCCCAAGCGACAAAGATCGCCGCCACGGGCCCAACGGCCTTCAGCAGCCTTAGCGGGGCTCGCCAAACCCGAAATCCGTAGAAAAACTCCAGCGGCAAGGTGACCGCCACGGTCGCCAAAAGCAAGGCCAGATACTGAAAGTGATCGAGATCCATCGCCCGACATTCTCCATTGATCCAAGACCGGGTACCGTGTACTTATGACTGAGTCCGAAGGTTCCAAGACCAGCGAAGCCATGCTCTACAAGATCAATGACCCTTCTGACCTGCGCAAACTTAACCACCAACAGCTTTCCAGCCTGTGTGGCGAGATTCGACAATTCATCGTCGACAAGGTTTCGCGCACCGGCGGTCACCTTGGGTCAAACCTTGGCGCCGTCGAGCTCACAGTCGCGCTGCACCGGGTGTTCGAGTCCCCCAAAGACGTTTTGTTGTGGGACACGGGCCATCAGGCGTACATCCACAAGCTCGTGACCGGTCGCCGAAGCAACTTTGATCAGCTTCGCCAAGAGGGCGGAATGTCGGGTTATCCAAATCGCGCGGAATCAGACCACGACTGGATCGAAAACTCCCATGCGTCAACCGTGCTTGGCTACGCGCAGGGCCTTGCCAAAGCCACCGCGGCAAGCAACAAGCCCGAAGACCGCAACCGTCGCATTGTCGCGGTGTTGGGCGATGGCTCGATGACCGGCGGCATGGCATATGAGGGGCTGAACAATCTTGGCCACTCCAAGTCGCGCGTCTTGATCGTCCTCAACGACAACGGCCGCTCCTACGCCCCTACCGTTTCTCGCCTTTCGTCCGGTCTTTCCAAATTGCGTGCCAAGCCTCAATACATGAGTGCGCGCAACGAAATTGAAAAACGCATCAAGGGCCTGCCCGGTGGAAACCTCGCAGCTGCAGGTTTGAAGGGTATGAAGACAGCCGTGCGCGAGGTCATTGAACCAACCGCCTTCTTCGAGACCCTCGGCGTCAGATACATCGGCCCAATTGACGGACACGACATTGCAGGCATGGAACAAGCACTGCGCGACGCCAACACTTACGACGGGCCAATCGTCGTTCACGTGATCACGCAAAAAGGCCGTGGCTATGCACCTGCCGAAGACGATGCAGAAAAGTGTTTGCACGACGTAAAGGTCTTTGACCCCATTGCCGGACCCACGACTACCAAGGGAGGCGACTACACCGAGGCATTCAGCCGCGCGCTGTTGTCTTGTGCATCGCGTGACGATCGCCTGCACGCAATTACTGCGGCAATGGCCGGGCCCACGGGCTTGCTTCCATTCCAACAGCGCTACCCGGAGCGCTTTACCGATGTCGGCATTGCCGAACAGCATGCAGTGACAATGGCTGCCGGCATGGCAATGGGCGGGTTGCGTCCAGTCGTCTGCCTCTATTCGACGTTTTTCACTCGCGCCATTGACCAGGCAATGTACGACGTAGGGTTGCATAACCTGCCGGTTATCTTTGCACTTGACCGTGCGGGCATCACCGGCGAGGACGGCGAAAGCCACAATGGCGTGTTTGACATGGCGCTATGTCAACGTATCCCCGGCATCACGATGTTTGCACCCTCGTCTGCACAAGAGCTCCACGTAATGATGTTGACCGCACTGACCATTGAGGGACCCGTGGCCATTCGTTACGCGCGCGGCGCGGCCCGACAAGTTCCGCTCGACGACGTCGGCAGCGATTTGCGTGCGCGAAAAGTGCGAGACGGAAACCACGCGTGCGTCATCGCCGTCGGAAAGACTCTTGAAGCAGCTGAAAATGCCGCCGAACTGCTGGCATCTCAAGGAATCAACATCGAGATCTGGGACCCTCGCGTGGTCAAGCCGCTCGATTCCGAAATGCTTGCCGACGCAGCCATGCACAGCCTTGTCTTTACGGTTGAAGATGGCGTTGCCGTCGGCGGGGTCGGCTCGAGCATTGCAAACGCACTTTCGACAATGGACTCATCGGCTCGCGTGGTGCAGATGGGCACGCCTGACGCGTTTCTCAAGCCCGGCAAGCCTGACGCAGTTGCCGCACGTTGTGGCATTGACCCAGAAGGCATTGCCACAACCATTCGCCAGGCCATTGAAAGTCATCTGAGCGCATGAGCGAACACCAGACACGCGTGGCCATTGTCATGGGATCAAAGTCCGACTGGCCGACCATGGAAAATGCGGCCAAGCAGCTTGACGCATTGGGCTTGGCATACGACGTAAAGGTTGTTTCGGCACATCGCACACCCCAGCTGCTGACCGATTTTGCAACGAGTGCAGAGACGAACGGTTACTCGGTCATCATTGCCGGTGCTGGAGGCGCGGCACACCTGCCGGGCATGATCGCCGCAATGACTCCCCTCCCCGTAATCGGCGTTCCTGTGCAATCAAAAGCACTCAACGGGTTGGACTCATTGCTGTCAATCGTTCAGATGCCGGCAGGCGTCCCCGTAGCAACGGTCGCCATAGGTAACGCCGGAGCATCGAATGCAGGAATCTTGGCAGCGCGAATTATCGGCACCACAGATTCCGACATCCGTCGTGCTGTTGCCGATGCCATGACCCAACAGCGAGACGCCGTGATGAGCGAACCAGACCCGCGTTCAACCCACTGACCCGTCAGAGTTGCAACAATCAATCACTTCAACGATTGCGAAAGGCCAACCTCTGTGAAGCTCGGCATACTCGGCGGCGGCCAACTCGGCCAGATGATGGCGCAGGCAGCCCAGCCCCTGGGCATCGAAGTCTCCTGTTTCGACTCTTCGCCAGATGCCTGCGCGCAAGTCAGCGCCGAACTTGTCGTGGGCGATGTGTCCAACACAGAACTCTTGGCGAGTTGGGCAGAGACACTGGACCATCTCACCTACGAGTTCGAGAGCTTCGACATCGAGTTCGTTTCTTGGTTGTCGGAAATCGCCCCGGTGAACCCGAACGTCAAGGCGCTGGCGATCACCCAAGATCGCTGGGCTGAAAAGGGCCTCTTCAACGACCTTGAGATCGCCGTTCCGCCGTTCCGAACGGTCAAGAACGAGGTCGAACTTCGCGCAGCCTTGCGTGACCTTGGCTACCCATGCGTCGCAAAGACTCGCCGTGGCGGTTACGACGGCAAGGGCCAGGTTGTAATCAACAATGAGGCTGCAATTGCCCCTGCGCTTGCAATGATCGGCGAACACGGAATCATCGTTGAGAACCTGATCAACTTTGACTACGAGCTGTCAATCGTTGGTGTGCGTTCAAGCAACGGCGACGTTTTCACTTACGCGCCCGCCACCAACGTCCACATCAACGGCATCTTGCACGCCAGCGTCATCGACCCGCGCATTCCCAGCGAAGTCGTCGACACTGCGCGCAGCCACATTGCCAAGGTGTTCAAGAAACTCGATTACGTGGGTGTTGGTTGCATCGAGTTTTTCGTTCGCAACAACACCTTGCTCGCAAATGAAATGGCCCCGCGCGTTCACAACAGCGGACACTGGACCATTGAGGGCGCCGAGTGCAGCCAGTTTGAGAACCACCTTCGTGCAGTTTGCAACCTGCCAATTGGTTCTGTCGCGACAACCGGTCCTGTTGCCATGATCAACATCATTGGCACCTCACCCGACCCCAAAGCACTGCTTGAAGTGCCCGGCGCGCACGTTCACCTTTACGGCAAAGAGCCGCGACCCGGCAGAAAGCTTGGTCACGTGACCATCATGGGCTCAGATTCGGCTCAGCTTGCCGAACGAGTCCAACTTGTCGAGGACCTGCTGCGTCGCTAACGCAGACAACTGCATCAACGAGTTCGCTGCGGATTGCCCTCGCAAAAGGCATAAGCGTTAATTGCCTTGGTCGGCGTGATCCAACGACCCAACACCGGCGAGTACCAACCGCCGTCCATAAACACCAGACCCGCTTCGACATCATGAAAGTGTCCGCGGAATCCTCGAGCAAGCATTGCAACATCGTTGCTTCCGAGCACGGCACCAAAAGGCAAATAGGAGAAGCGCGACTCGCCTTCGCCGTCAGCCGAACCTTCGGCGATGGTCTCAACGGTTTCGCCACCTAACCCCTGAACAGTGTAAGAAACATCGACTTCGGAATCGCTCTCAGAAACAACGTGGCGCACAACTGTTGCAACACAAATGTCGCCAACCGTCACATCTGCTTCGTATCGCTCTTGTTGGATCGACCTTGCGGAATCGAAAGCCCGCGTGCGACGGAATTGTTCAACAAAGACGGTTTCACCTCTGTTGCCGTCACCGCGTTCACAGAGCCTTCGCAGGAGCGTGCCATCGGGACCGTACGTGTAGTCAATACTGATTGACTCTGACCGAACGGATACCAGCCTGTTGGCAGCGTCAAAGCCAAACACCGAATCGGCAACGCGGAAAATAGAGCCGTCTGCGCCGTAATCAACAACTGCGGCCTCTTGCTGGGCGCTCTCGCCCTCTGGGCTGACAACAGCGTTACCAAGGGTAATGCCGTTCAAGCGGTTGGAATCCGCAACGACATCGAAGTCAACAAGCGGTTGCTTCTTTCCCCCTCCCTTTACGACATGAACAAGGTTGGTTCCCTTATCCCACTCGAAAATGGTTGTGGAACGCGGAGCGTCGGGCCATTCTTCACGCTGCTGCATCTCGGCATTCGTCAAGCGACCAAGGCCGTCATAAGCAAACGCCTTGATGGCATCTTCGCCTTCAATTCCCGATGCATTTGCGACTGACGTGACGCGACCAATGGCGTCCTTCGCAACACGCTCTTTGTAAACAATGGCGTCACCGTCGGTGTAAATGACTTCATGGAGCATTCCGTTTTCATCACGGACATGTGCAATCGCTCGACCCTCTTCAAGGTCGATGCGCTCAATGCTTGCACCTAGCCCAACAGAGTTTGCAACAACTTGTCGTCGCACCAAAGCCTTGTCTGCACTGACCTTGATGCGTTCAGCCACGGGCGAACCACCCGAGAACTCGCTCTGCATCTGAACGCGATCAAAAGCGCGAACAGCACCGCGGTTGCCGAGCGCGTCGAAGCTAGCCATGACAACAAAGGGTTGCTCAAGACGAACCTTCTCCGAAGCCAACTCGACCTGCTCAACATGATTGATGTCATCAATGATCGACCAGTCGGGCTGTTCGACCCCTTCGGTCAACTGATAGCGAGTGGCGACCGGGCGACCTCGGTGGTCACGACGCAGGTACGTAACAAGTCCGAAAGACCCAGCGACCAAGTAGGGGTAACCAGCCAGGTTCTTTTCGCCAGGCGCATCGACGCCGACATCGCCTGAGCCCCACACAATTCGTTCAATCACCGTTTCGTGACCATCATCGCCCACGGCAACCGTCTGAGTAAGTCGACCGACCGTGTCGTAGCGGAATGAAAGAGCCGGAGCACCTTCGCGCGCTTCGCGAAGCTTGTCTCCGGTTGCCGACCACTGCGTAATCACAGAGCCCGTATCAACAGACCGGACCTCGACAACGCGGCCCAGAACGTCAAATGTCTGACTGCGCGCAGTCAGACCTCGGGCGTCGACGTCTCTGACGACACGGTCTTCGTTGCCGTAGAACTTGCAGGTTTCAATGACACTGCCCATGCCAACAACATCGCGTTGACCAACAATGCGACCGCCGCAGTCCAACAACCGAACCCGCGGAGTCCGTGCATGGCTGGCGCTAAGCGCCGCAGCCCGCATTGCTTCACCGACACCGGCGGCTTGGCGACTTGCAAAGTCCCCGGCACGGCCTCGGCCAGCATTCGAGTTGGCTGCGTACCAACGGGAATCCAACACCGTGTCATTTTCATCGTGATCAACGATCTGCCACGAAGCCCTTTGCCGCAGACGAAACGTGCCATTGGCGTTGTCAATGCGCACAACACGGCCCAGGCCATCGCGCGTATACCAGGTGGCCGCCGAGCGCAGAGGCTCACCGGCGCTGCGGTCTGCACTAGGTGAATCGGAGCGAACGTTTCGACTCAGCGCAGCAACTTGGCCCCGCGCGTCATAGAACACGGCACTCAAAACAACCCAATCAGAACCTTGCTTCACAGACTGGTCGAGGAAACGCCCAGTGGAGTCCACATGAATGATCTCATCGCGCAATGAAGACGGACGCCCACCATGTGAGACGCGTTGGCGACGACGAATTGAAACCGGTTGTTGCTTCAGCAGCCATGCGTTGCGATCTACCAACACAACAGCTGTCGGATTGTCATTCGATGTTGATTCCAACTTGTTCATGACAAGCACGTCACCTGTCGGATTCTCTGTCGAACCCATTTCAGCCACGCTCATCACATCACCCAGTGGGCCAAACCGCCATGCCGTGATGTTGCCGTTTTGGTCACCCAATCGCCACACTTGAAGCGTTCTTGGATGCCAATCCATAAACGAAACGGGCCCCGAAGAATCCGACCGGCGAATTGGGAACATTGCTGTCTCATTCCACGTCAGACGCGTTTCGCGACCTACGGCATCAAGCTTGGAGACGGGTACATAAAACAGCGACTGGTCATAACCAAGGATTGGCCCCGGCGCCCACCAGTTGCCCCCTTCAACCAGGTAACCACCTTCGAACCGCAGAGTCGACAGGCGCTGCTTGCCAAACAACGCCTCAACGGATTCGTCAGTCATTGCCAGATTTTCGGTGCGTGCCAGCAAACAGCGCGACTCGACTTTGCCAATCGGCAACATCTCTTTCGCGTTGTTGGACCAGTAGCGCCAACGCAGGTGGCTGACAACACGCTTGTGCGGACCATCCGACAGCAACACGGGATCAACGGTGTCCAGCTCGTCAAATGCGGTGCGGATCTCTCGTGCTTCGAGAATGCGCGACGCAGTTGGCGGATTCGCGAAGACCAAGCGCCACGTCTGGCTGCTGATTGGCACGTTTGCGCGATGGAACGATGGCGAGGCAACCGCTTGAAGCAAGCGTGTTTCAACTACTTCTACGCGCGCTCCACGTTGAGCGTCAATGCTGGGACGCTGCGGTGCATAGTCGACAAAGGCAAACCGCACGAAGTCATCAGCATCTTCGTCACCGACATTGATGCAGTGCGATACGCGAGGGTCTGTCGTGTCGCGCTCGTAGTTGACACGAATTGATTCATTAAGCGAAACAGAAAACGCCGACGCAAACGACCCTCTCGACGGTTGCAGCTGATCGACACGACTTGTCCATTCCTCGACTACGAGCGGCAAGGACTCCAACGGCGGGCCGTCAACAATGAATGTTTCGCGACGCAATAAGCGCCCCACCATCGCGCGGTGCGCCGAAACCATTTCCTTTTGCGGTTGCTTGCGAGGAAGTTTCGGCCCAGTCAACCAACGCGTTCTGCCAAGAGTCACGTCTTCGAAAAATGCGTCTTTCAAAGCAACTGTCAGCTCTGCGTCTTCAAAAATGATGCCCGTGTGACGCCAAGAACGCACAAGGGTGACGGGCGTCTGACGAGCCTCGTCAACATCGGGCACATCAACATCGTGAAACAAGCCGGGCTCTTTGAACTCTCCAACTTCCAAGCCAACGCGGTGCTCGGTGTGCGCAAAACCAACAAAGCTGCCGCGACCCAGGCGACCGCCCCTTTCGTCAAAGTGAGGATGGTGGTAACTGAACCGAACGGCGTCACGAGTCTGCGCAGGGTGGTCGCGTACTTCGACTGCCCCGACAACAACCATTGGGACCGGCAAGAGGTTCAACCAGTCGCGGCCGTTCTCGCGATCTTTCAGCCATTGTTCGACCGCAGTTGAGTAAGCGACACGGATTTCGAGACCTTGACCATTAGCCACACTGGTCAATCGAGATTGACCAACGCCTCGCAGGCTTATGTAACGCGTTTTAGGCGTGCGCGAAGTCTTGTCAACCCACACCAACGCTTTGCAGCCGGTACCGAAAAGATCAACCGCGCCAATGCCGCCGGCGTCTGGGTGCAGGCCTTCGGCGCTGATTGTTTGAACTTCGTGCCATTTGCCGCCTTGCTCGTTGATGAAGAAGGTGGCCGCACCTTCGCCGATGTAAACGAGATCCGCGCTGCCAGAACCCGAAAAGGAAGCAAACAGACAACGTCGACCACTTCCCTCTCCAAGCTCACGACCCAGAAACGTGGTTATCGGCGCATCAAAGTTGCCCCTGCCAATGTTCGGCCAGTAAATGACAGAACCCTTGTCGACACGAACCAAGTCACCCAGACCATCACCCGTGATGTCAACAACGTGGAATGAAGCGTCTTCAGTGTGACCAAGACGGACACCCGAGCTTGGATCGAGAGGGTTGATGGCAACCTGCTTGCACTCCTCATAGCCGTCGACGCCGTGTGAGGGGTACCAACGAATGGTCGAACTTGTTGCCGCAACAACATCATCGACCCCGTCACCGTTGAGGTCCATGTAACAAAGGCGTGGATCGTCGGCATTGAGGTCACGCGAAGCACCGAACGACGCCGTGGGGCGGTATTCACTTTGATGCGCAATGTCTGCATCTTGGGCAGAGAATGTGAACTCTTCTTCTTGGCGCTCAAGGATGGCAATGTCGGCAACTTCTTCTGGGTCTGCGAACTTTGCATTGCCCAAGTTGCGCGAATAGAGCCACTTGTCGCCGAGTCGACTGACTACGCCACTCAAGCCTTCGCTGTAGAGGTCCACCCACCGGGCCTCGTTGCCATCGTCACTCAGGACATTGGCAAGGACCTTGGAATCAAGATCCTTCACCGACACATCAAGGTCGTCTTGGGAGTAGCCAAACGTAATTGGTGGCTCTGACTGGCGTTCGACCTCGAAACCTTCGTTGCGATGCACAAAGCCGCTGCGCATCACGCTTGAAAGCAGCGATTGTCCTGACGTGTCGTCGTACGAGAAGTCCAGCGAAGACACGAGAACCGGGCGCGGGCCGAGCTGATCGAAACGATGGAACATCAACACACGGCTGCAGCGCCTCCACACACGTTGCTCAAAGCCCGCGGTAAACGACGAGAACGGGTCGGGGCGGACCGCCCACTGCTCGGCATCTTCAACCCGCGGGTCGTCGTGGTCGTGATCCCCATAGTCAAAGACCAAATGGAAGTGCCACGTGTCACGACTGTGCGGCGAACGGTTGCCGTATGAAATGCGCTTCGGGTAGCGCCATCCGCCGGTGCCACGGCCTTGATTGCGATGCGATTCCGACACGTGGCTGAGGTCGACGCCGTCAAGGTTTTCGTGCTTGTACGTGTAACGCACGATGTTGCCGCGATCGTCGTAGGACTCGCTCAGCAGCCAGTTGCTGACGCGCCTTGGGTCTGACGGATCTTGAATGCGGCTGGATTCAGCCGGTCCATACAAGGAAGTGACATTGTCGGCACTGACGATTCTCCAGTGCCTTTCGCCATTGGCGTTGTTGGCCCACATCTCGATGCGATCACGCGTTGTCTCAATGGCCCGGCGGTATCGCCTGACCGTGTAGTCACCGAGGATGGTTTCGTCATTGCTCCAATCGCCCGATGCACGCAATGCAGGAACCAACAACTCGCCGTCGAGCAGATAATCAACAACGGTGCCGTCCTGCACGTCGCTACGCGGGCGAGCAACGACGCCTCCGACGTAAAGCTCCCAACCACGACCAAACGGACCGTTACCGGCCTCAGAGCTGTATGTAAGACCCAAGGAGGGTCCAAAACCCCCGCGGCCGGGCGTTACTGGAAGGCAAAGCTCTCCGCGCAGCTGGCCAGTGAAGGAATCGACGTGGAACTTCGCAGCGTCTGACCCCCAGCTGGGCTCATATAGAGAGTCTTGGCCGCTGTCGGCTTCGGCCTCGTCGGAGGTTGGGGCCTGCGGACCCGACATCTGAGGAACGCCAAAGTCGGGCTCGAAATAATCGAGCGATTTCGCCATTGACGAAGCCGCCGAATCAAAGTCTCTGACACGGCTGATCAACTGCGGCGGCCACCAGAGGCCCAAACCCACTGGAGCGCGGCCCAAACTTCTCCACGCATGGCGTTTTTGCTACTACGCGCAGCGGGCAGTGCGCAAGCTCACCAGCGATCTGATCGTGGAGATTTTCCCAACCACTCCGAAATTCGAGTCTTTACCGACGCGGACATGTCGACTGGCAGATCGTCCAACGGGAACTGACGCACCTCGGAAATCTCCCGGCTGTCATTTGCGGCCGGCACCCACGAATCAATGACGTAAACGGCCACATAGTCCTGCCAGCCACCGGCGCTGCGCAAGTAGAGGCCGAAGAGTTCACAACGCGCACCTTCGGAAAGGGTCGCGCCGGTTTCTTCGCGGACCTCGCGGATGGCAGCCTCGCGCGGGGATTCACCCCGCTTGACGCCACCGCCTGGCAAAGTCCATTCCCCGCTTCCATAGGACTGGCGAATGAGGACGACACCGCGCTCATCAATCAACAGCACCATGGCGCCAATGGTCTTGATGCGCAGCAGCGGAAAGACAACGCTGCGCGCCGCCGCAAGAAAACGAATAATCACCGTGTGAACGCCTCGCTCAAAGATGCAACATCGGCGGATTTGCTGCGCTTGGCATCGACAGTGATCTCGTCGGTTGCACGAATGGAATCAACCAAGACTTCTTTGGGGCCGACGTGGGCGCCCGGCCAAACCACGCTGCGTTCCACAGAACCTTCAACCTGGGCATGCGGACTGACCACTGACTCGCCGCCACTGGCTGCCATGTTCGCGTCCAAATAGTCGGCTGGCGTGCCGCAGTCGAAGTAAGCGCCATCAATGTCCACCAAGTCAATCTCTTCGAGACGGAGATGACGCCAGAGAACCTCCCAAAGGCCGCTGGGTTCAGCCTTAAAGCCCTCTACAAGCTTCCAGGGCATGAGAGACACTCCGCAGAAGCGTCGGTCACCAAAGTCGGCGTCCTCGTTCGTCGGTGTAACCAGGAGACGAACCCGCTCGCCGTCCCACGTCTCGACAAAGTCATCAATTGGGTCTGCGTGCCACGCGTCGGCGTTGTGCACCAAGACAGCCGCGCCGTCAATCCAGTCGCGGTTGGCTCCGAGCGCGCCCGCGGTGCCAAGAGGTTCGCTCTCGACGGCCAGATCTGCCACGCCTTGGAGATGAGCATCCAAGTCGTCGCGCTCCTCAAAATGTGCACGCATCTGGTCGCTGAGGTGCCACGCATTGACGCGCACTCGTGATGACAATGACGCGCAGCGGTCAACGGCGTAGTCCACAAGAGCTCGATTGTTGACCGGGCACAGCGCCTTTGGTCGCAGTGTCGTCAGGGGCCTGAGGCGGGTTCCTGAACCCGCCGCCAAAACAAAACCGGCTACGTCAGGCTTCATTTACTCAAAGATTGAGATGGTTGTGGTTGTCGCGGGGGCTGCCGTTGTGGTGGTTGGCGGCTTTGTTGTTGTTGTCGTTGTTGGCCGCGCAGTCGTAGTCGTCGGCTTGGCCGTCGTCGTGGTCGTTGCCTCGGTAGTCGTGGTGGTGGACTCTGTGGTTGTTGTGATGACAGCCGTAGTTGTTGACGTGTCGTCAGTGGTCGCACTCGAATTGTTGAACAGCAAGTAGCCAAGGCCAAGCCCGACGAGCAGTGCCACCAATGCAGCTGCGATCAAAGGAGCAAGGATTCCTGAACGGCGAGGCTCTTCCTCGTATTCCTCGTTCTGATACGGGTTGTAGGCAGGTTCACGATCTGGGCCATACCGCGGCACGGGGCGCTCTAGCCGCGTGGGCTCGGGGTCTTGATCGAAACCGCGCCCGGCTTGGTAACCCCGCTCCGGCTCATAATCCTGATCGGGCTGATAGTCACGCTCGTAATCGCGCTCATACTCTCGCTCCTGAGGAGGCCGGTAAGCACGCGTAGGTTCATCGCCGTAGTCGTTGTTACTCATGGAGAGACTCCTGCTAGGGGCAGTTCTCTACCCTATTCGGCCGTTTTACGCAGCGGGGCGACGCCTGTTGCGGCGACGGCGACGGCGGCGAGTTGGCTGACCATCGCCTGGACTATCGGCCTCAGAACTGCGCTGACCGGAGGCCGCATCGTCTGAGTCCTCGGCGTCAACGTCTGCTTGATCATCGCGAACAATCGGGGTCTCGACGTGAGCCACCCTTGGCGGCGCAACTGTTGGCAACGCCGCGAAGTTAGGCGCGATGACACCGGCTGCCATTTCGAGCTTGCGCTGCATGTTGACCACGTCGCTCAGGCGCTCGGAATCAACCAGCGAAACCACAATTCCCGATGCGCCTGCGCGAGCCGTCCTGCCCGACCGGTGAACGTATGTCTTGTGGTCTTCGGGAACATCGAAGTTGATTACGCAATGGACGCCGTTGACGTGAATGCCGCGAGCCGCAACGTCTGTTGCAACGAGCACTTGTACGCGGCCGTTGCTAAATGCGCTGAGGGCCTTTTCGCGCTGAGACTGCGTGCGGCCACCATGAATTGCCGAAGCAGTGAAGCCCATGCCCTGCAGCTGGCGAGACAACCGCTCGGCGCCGTGCTTGGTGCGACTGAAAATGACAGTTGAACCGCAGCGCTTGAGGATCTTGGCCGTCAGGGTCACGCGCTCGTTGCGAGGCGAAGTCCAAAACAAGTGAAGCCGGTTGTCTTCCTCATCTTCGTCGGTAACAACCGAGTGGTACACGGGGTCGTTTTGGTAGTTCTTGATTAGGACGTCAACTTCACCGTCGAGAGTCGCCGAGAACAACAATGTTTGGCGCTTCTTGGCGGTCTGGTTGAGCAGCTGGCGCACGTCAGGCAAGAAACCCATGTCGGCCATGCGGTCCGCTTCGTCGACAACAACAAATTCAACATCGCCAAGGCCTAAGGCCCCGCGGTCAATGAGGTCTTTAAGACGACCCGGACACGCAACAACGATGTCGACACCTCGACGAATGACTTTCATCTGTGGCTCGATACCCACGCCCCCGTATACGCACGTAACGCGCAGGCCGCGTGCCTTGGCCAGCGGTGCGATGACCTTGTCAACCTGAGCGGCCAGCTCGCGCGTTGGGACAAGTACCAAGCCGCGCGGCAAGCGTGGGCGCGAGCGAGAGAGGCGCGCAGCCATCGGAATTGAGAACGCGAGGGTCTTGCCCGAACCCGTGGGCGCTTTTCCGCAAACGTCTTTTCCGTCTAGTGAGTCGGTGAGGGTGGACTCTTGAATTGGAAACGGTTCAACAATGTTCGATTCGGTAAGAACTTGAACCAGATCTTCGGGAACACCGAGATCAAAAAATGATTTGGGCACATGGCCTCCTGCTGTGTTGCACAAACCTGCAACTAAATAACTTTGTAAAAAGATAACAGCCCCCACCCGAATAACAGATGGAGGCCGTTGTATTCACCATCAACAGATCTGTCGATCGTCGCGTTGGTGGTTGTTTTGAGATGACTTAGCGACGGGTTGGATCAAACGGGACGGACGTTTTGAGCTTCTTCGCCCTTGCGTCCAGAACCAATTTCGAACTCAACAGCTTGGCCCTCATTGAGGCTGCGGTAGCCGTCCATTTCGATGGCTGTGTGGTGAACAAAGAGGTCCTTCTCACCTTCGCGCTGAATGAAGCCGAAGCCTTTTTCTGAGTTGAAGAACTTGACGGTTCCGGTTGGCATTTATTTCTCGTTTCTACCGCCGCTAACTACTTGCTACCCACTGAGGGCTCGGTGGCAAGCGTCAGCATAAACAGGCCTTGTGACCAAAAGCACATCGCATTGCCTTTTGGCAGGTCATTTTGCCCATTTATTAATGGTTTGAGCTTATTTGTTGGTTGATTTGACTGATTTATGTGCGAGTTGTGCTTGGGTGATTGCGAACGATCTCCTCGACTTCGTTGGCCGCGCGCTCGACGGCTTGGTCCAGGTTCTCGATAAGCCTGCGCGATGTTGAAGGATCTTGCACGGAGGCCTCAATTCGCGCTGCCGTTTCGACAACTTCGGTGGCACCGACCGTTCCGCTGCCGCCCTTCATCTTGTGAGAAATGCGCTCCAATGAGTCAAGGTCACCTTTGTCACAAGCCTCGCGCAACGCAGAAACATCAAGACGTGCTTGCGTGACGAACTGGTCAAGGATGGACTGCAGGTGGTTTATGTTGCCGCCAAATGCAACTCGCAAGTTGTCGAGTACGGCTTCGTCAAAGCTGGGCTTGATGTCTGTCAGCTCGGTTGTTTCCGAACCCGTTCCGGCGCCTTGAGTGACTTGCTCGTCGAGCTCGATTGCCGGGCTATCTGTTGACTTGTTTGAGTTGTTTGCGTTGCTTGTTGCGTTGCCGGCCGAGGCGCCACCGCTGATGGAAGTGTGTGCCCACTTGTTCAAAAAGGCAATGATCTCGCTGGAACGGACGGGTTTTGGAAGGTGGTCGTCCATGCCCGCAGCGATGGCCTTCTCGCGGTCGCCCTTCATGGCACTTGCAGTCAAGGCAACAATTGGCAGGTGCTCGCCAGCGGTTTCCGAAGCGCGAATCAAACGCGTGGCTTCGTAACCATCCATTTCGGGCATTTGGCAGTCCATGAACACCAGCGAATAGCGATTGCGCTTGATGGCCTCGACCGCTTGGATACCCGTCATCGCTACATCAACTTCGCAACCCGCTTGCGAGAGGATCAGCGAAGCAACTCGCTGGTTTACCGGGTGGTCTTCGGCAACCAAAACACGCGTACCCACTGGAACTTCAGGCTTCGTGGAGGGCAATGCCGTCTGAGCTACGGAACGTTCTTCACGCACGAGGGCCGACATGATGGTTCGTCGCAGCGCATCGTGGCTGATGGGCTTGTTCATTGCAGCTGCCACGTTGAGTTCATCGAGTCGCTCATGCGTCAGTGCGTCACGGGCTGACGTCAAGAGCACAACACAAGGTTTTTCGATGTCGTCGTCCTCGACAATTCGCCGCGCCAACGAAGCGCCGTCTTCTTCAGGCATGTGAAAGTCGAGCAAGAGGAGTCGGAATGGGTCCTTATCGGAGACGGCTTTCTTTACTTCACGAAACGCATCGTGGGCATTTGCGACCTCGGTTGGTCTCATCTTCCAAGTGCCAACCAACTTGGACACCATCGTGCGATTAGTGGCGTTGTCGTCGACAACCAACACGCGCATATCGCAAAGTTCGACCGCATCGTTTTGTTCGTTGACAACCACTGGCTGGCGGTTTGTCAGACGTGCAGAGAACCAGAACGAAGACCCGACACCCTCTTTCGACTGAAAACCGATCTCGCCGCCCATTAACGTTGCAAGTCGTTTTGCAATCGCCAGACCTAAGCCGGTTCCTTCATGTCGCCGCGTCGCCGACATGTCGACCTGCTCAAAACTTTCAAAAATGCGGCTCTGCTTTTGTTCCGGAATGCCGATGCCCGTGTCTGTCACGTCGAAACGAACAAGCGAATAATCAAGCCCGCTCTCGATCATGGAAACAGAAAGCAGCACCTCGCCCTTCTGGGTGAATTTGACACCGTTGCTCAATAGGTTGATGAGGACCTGACGCAAGCGGTGGCGGTCGCCGGCAACGGTAATCGGAACATCTTCATCGATACTGCAAACAAGTTCGATCCCCTTCTTGCTTGCAAGGTCTGCAACGACGTGGACGCTGCTGTTAACAGCAGCGCGGAGGTCGAAGTCCGCCTCTTCGATGTTCAACTTTCCTGCTTCAATCTTGGAAAAGTCCAAGATGTCGTTGATGACCGTCAGCAACGAGTCCGCTGATGTGCGAACAGTCTCGGCATACTCGCGCTGGTCGTTGTCCAGCCGGGTCTGCAACAACAAGTCTGTCATTCCAATCACCCCGTTCATCGGCGTGCGAATTTCGTGGCTCATGTTCGCCAAGAACTCTGACTTAAGACGCGATGCGTCAAGGGCTTCAGCACGCGAGCGCGTCAGCTCTTGCATGATCTTTTGCTGCTCGCTGACATCTCGACTCAGGGTCTTTATTGACGGCTCTCCATTGAAGGTTCCAAGCCACAGCGTTATTTCGATCGGCAGATCAGTGCCATCTTTGCGACGAGCCGTCAACTCGAGCCGCGATTCGGCGCCTTTGTTCAGCAACGCAATCTCGAAGAAACCCTGCAAGCCGTCAACCGATTCAAGGGTGTCGGGGTGCAGAAACACCTCGCTGCCGTGACGTCCGAGCGCCTCGACGCGGGTCCAGCCAAAGAGAGTCGAGGCCATGTTGCTCCATCGCAACACCGTCCCATCCATGCGGAATGAGACGAATGCTTCATGAGCAGCATCGAGAATCGCCAAAGACTCGGCATCGCGCTCGTTGGCAACGCGCAGAACCTCTTCGTTTCTAATGAAGGCCTGCCTCAGAAGGCCCGTCACAATAAGGGAAACCACGAAACCGCCAAATAGCAGGATCCAGGGAAGCTCCCTCTTGAAGCCTCCGAGCAGCGGACTGGCTTGAGTGCTGACAATCAAAAAGTCCGCAGCGCCGCTTTGGAACGTGCGCTGAGCCTGGTGGGCCCCTTCTCCTACAGTCCTGTTGTTTGAGGTGATGAGCTGGTCGGGATCGACCTTTAGCCCCGCGTACAGATCTTGGCGGGCGGCATCATCGAACCCAAGCAATTCTGCGCCATGGTTTGACGACAAGCGACTGAGCGCAATCTCTGAATAGATAACTGTGCCGACCGGCCCAATGGCGCCCTGCAACATGACGAGCCGCGGAATGTTCTGGTCACGAGCGACCCAACTTCTCGTCAGGTTCGAGACCGTCATTGTGTCTAGTTCTTGTTGGGTTCTCGCATCGAGGTGTGCGGTAGTACCCGAGAGGCGTCCGGCCGAGTAAATGAAATTATCCTGCTCGCGTTGAGCGTCAATCAAGCCAATCGACAAGTAACTGCCATCTGCAATAAGCGGGTCGGCACTGCGCTTGAAGCTGGCCTGCGTATTTTCGGTCTTGAGCGTCAGGGCAATGGCGCGAGTAATTGTGCGCGCGTCATCCAGAGCCTCAGCGACCTGAGACTTTGCGGCCTCGTTGTGTTCTTCGAGCGCCTTGCGCTCTTCGCTGGCAACAAAATCTTCGGTGACCACAAAGGGAAAGAAGCTGAACGCAACAAGGATCGCCAAGACAAGTGCAAGCACCACTCGACGGTTCTTCTCAATGATGGTCGGGATGTTCCACTTCGGCATCGCCTTGAAAACCTCGAGTCCATCAGCCAGCGAACGACAACTTCATATGTAATAGCCGAGCCATCAATGCGCTTGTCAAAAACCCAACAAAATCAATGTTTTCCGCACCTTTCGCCGCTCGTTTTATCTTCTATTGATCGCTATCAACCACTGGAACACACAACGATCGCTATCACTTGTCACTTGTCACTTGTCACTTGTCGGGCGTCGGGCGTCGGGCGTCGGGCGAGCCCAACTGGTCCCATCAACTGGTCCCAGCTAACTGATCTCAGCCATCTGATTGGAATGCCTGGCAACTGCACATCGCGTGTTCACATGGACCCTCGGTCTGAATGCCAACTTCGCGCAGCGCCCACGAATATCTGCCGTGCTCAAAGGCCTCGTGACCACACTGGCAGCTTGCATGAGTCATCTGTTTCAGTTGTTCGTGCGTCGGTAGGTCAATGAAGTCCTGCTCAAGCACCCAATTTGTCCACTCGGACCAATACTCGTACGCATTGTTGAGTTTCTCTTCGCGCTGCGCAACATCGGCCTCGCCGTTTTCCAAAACAGTGAAGAGCAACAAACCAATCGCTCGGGTCAACACGTCACGACTGCCGCTCGACTCACCCGCAGCTGTCGATCCTGCTCCGGTCGACCGACCCAGTCGCTCCCATGCCTCGTCAGAGCGACCATCCAGCAACAACTTCACAACATCTCTAGCCGCTTCCAACTGGTGAAACGCCGTCTGATCATTTCGCTCAAGCCCACCCGA